>JBCBJZ010000022.1:0-32109 GCA_038522635.1 Pseudomonadota bacterium
GAGCTGGCCGACTTCATCGGGCTCGACACCTGCTTGTCGGTGATGCAGGTGCTTTACGAAGGTCTCGCCGATCCGAAGTATCGGCCGTGCCCGCTGCTCGTGAAATACGTTGAAGCTGGATGGCTTGGCCGCAAGGCGCAGCGCGGCTTTTACGACTACCGTGGCGAAGCGCCCGTTCCCACGCGCTGACGCGACGGGCACAAAAGTTCTGCTTCAACGCAGAAGGCGCCTTCCCCCAGGCGCGTCCACCGGTCGTAACGCCCAACCGAACCCGAAAATCAGACGCCAGCGCGGTCGCGGTCCGGCAAGGTGATCACGAACGACGCGCCTACTTCGGTATCGCGCAACGTGATCGATCCGCCATGCGCCGCCACCAACTCATGCGCAATCGCCAAGCCAAGCCCGCTGCCGCCTTTGCGCATCGACCCCTGAAACGGTTGGAACAGATGCGCTTTTGCCCGTTGCGGAATGCCCGGACCGTTATCGCTGATCATCATCACGGTCGCCGCGCCATCACGCCACCCCTGCACCTCGATCGCCGCATCAGGCGTCTGCTCCAGCGCTTGCTTGGCGTTACGGCAAAGGTTCGAGACCACGCGAAACAGTTGATCGCGGTCACCGTCGATCAACAGATCATCGGAAGCGCTCACGATGAAGCGCACGCTCGCGTCCTCACTGGCGAGCCCCAGGCCATCAGCGACTTCATGGGCAAGATCGTTCAGCGCAAACAGATTGCGGGCGGGCGGCGCTTCCTTCACGCGGCCAAACCTGAGTGTGTCGTTGCAAAACGAAATCGCGCGATCGAGCGAGGCGATCAGTTTGGGCGCGAACCGCTGCACGGTCGGATCAGGCAGCGTCCCGAAACGGTCGGAAATGAGCTGCGCGCTTGAGAGCATGTTGCGTAGATCGTGGTTGATCTTGCTGACGGCGAGGCCGACGGCGGCAAGCCTGCTTTTCTCCTGCAACAATTGGCGCAGCTCGGTCTGCATGTTCGCCAATTCGCGCTCCGCAACCCCGATCTCATCGTCGCGCGCGCTCGGCGTGATGATGCGGCCGGGTTGCTCGGGATCTTCAGAAAACGCGAGCATGTTCGAGGAGATGCGTGTGATCGGACGCACCAGCAGGCGGTTCAGCGCGAAATAGACCAGCGCCGCGGTGATCACCGAGATCAGGATAGAGAGCAGCAAGATCTTGAGCGCGAACCCCGCCATCGCCTCGCACAGCGGCCCCTGCTCAACCACCACCTCGATGAACTGCCCCGGCCCGCCGGCAGGCTCGCCAAGCACCATGATCCCGCTCATCGGGTCCGCCGTGAAACACCCCATCGCGTCCCACATCGACTTGAAGCGCATGAAGAGCCAGTCGAACGGCCCCGTCGAGCGCTCCCACTCGCGAAAATCAAACTTCGCGGTCACCGGCCCCGGCATCGATGCGCGCAGCACGAGCTGACGGTTCTGGTCCCGCTTGAGCGCCACCGAACGCACCCGCGCGGTTTGCAGCAGCTCCTTGCGCAACATCTGCGGGATCACGCCTTGCGAGCGGCCCTCCGCCGCGAGCGCGGCGAGCTGGGCCGCGCGCAGCCGGTCTTGCAACCAGTTGACGCGGTAGTTGGCGACGGACGGGAAGAAGATCAGCACTTCCGCCAGCATGACGAACAGGATCGTCAGCAGCAGCAATTTGGCGGAGAGGCTCGAGACCCAAGCGCGGGTGGGCGAAGGGGCCGAAGTGCTTGTCGCGGGCATCACGATGCGGGGGGAAGGCTCGCCAGGCACTGAAAGTCCTCGAAGTCGTCGCTCTCACGGGGCGCAAAACACGACACGCCCAGTTGCAAACGCAGCCCATCTGCATGCGGATCGCTCGGCCCGCGTCCGTTCGCGGATGGGCCGAGCCCGCAGAGACCATCAACCCGGCCCGCCCTGACAACCAACAGCGCACGCCGCCGCCAGTCACCACACCGCAGCATTGTAGCGCGATCGCGGCAACCAGTAGCGCTTACGCGATCCGGCCGCGGGCCCGAAGCGCGACGGGCATCGGCCGGGCCGCGCGGGCCAGGGATCAAAGATCCACGATCAGCGCCCCGCCATCAGCCGAACTTCGACAGGAAGCTCACTGCCTTGCGCACCATCGGGTTGCTGGCTGCTGACGCGTATATCCCCATGGCCGCACGCTTGTTGACCTCGGTCAGCGTTGGGTAGGGCGAAATCCACACCGTGAGGTCCTTCAGCTTCATCTTCTTGGCGATCGCCAGCGACCACATCTGGATCAGTTCGCCCGCGCTCTCACCGACGATGCTGGCCCCCAGAATGCGACCCTTCTTGTCCGTCACCACTTTCACAAAGCCGTCGGTCTTGCGCTCCGCCTGGGCCCGATCGTTCTCGTGGTAGGGCCAGCGGTAGACGTTGATGGTGCCGGCCTTCTTGCGCGCCTCATCCTCAGTCATGCCAACGTGGGCCAACTCGGGATCGGTGTAGGTCACCCACGGGATCGCGTTGGAGTTCGCCTTCGCCGGCATGCGGAACAGCGCTTTGCGCAGCACGATGCCAGCATGGTAGTTCGCCACGTGGGTGAACTGCAGGCCACCGATCACATCACCGATCGCGAACACCTTGCTGTTTGACGTGACCAGCCCTTCGTTCACCTGGATGCCGCGCTTGTCGTACTTGATGCCGGCCGCATCAAGGTTGAGGTCAGCGATGTTCGGCTTACGCCCCGTCGCCACCAGCAGATGCGTCCCCTCCACGCTGGTTTCCACACCGTTTTCGGAGATGTGCACGCGGATAGCGCCAGCCTGACCGTCGATTTTCTCAACGCGGGCGCCCTCGCGAATTTCAAGACCTTCGGCGCGCAGCTTCTTCAGCACCACTTCGGCAAGTTCAGGATCGTCCTTGCCCATCGCCTTCATGGCTTCAAGGACGGTCACCCGGCTGCCAAGCCGCATGTGCGCCTGGGCCATCTCCATGCCGATCGGCCCACCGCCGATGACGAT
This sequence comes from Pseudomonadota bacterium, assembly GCA_038522635.1. Taxonomy (GTDB): domain Bacteria; phylum Pseudomonadota; class Alphaproteobacteria; order Rhizobiales; family Hyphomicrobiaceae; genus JBCBJZ01. The sequence continues at coordinate 2,987 of JBCBJZ010000022.1, forward strand.
CAGGTGGTCGAGTTTCTCTTGATTGTCGAACAGCGTCTCGTTGGTGAAATACGGCACACCATCAAGACCAGGAATGGGCGGCACCGCCGGCGATGAACCGGTGGCAACGATGAAGCGACGGGCTTTGATCTGCGTATCGCCGGCGACCACAGTCGAGCGGTCGACGAAGCGGCCGGGCGCCTGGATGACGTTGACGCCGAGGCCGGTGAAACGCTCCACCGAGTCATTCGGTTCGATCGCAGCGATCACCGCCTTCACGTGGTCATGGACGTTTTTGTAGTTGATCGACGGCGAGGTCGGCACGATGCCGAAGTCGGCGCTGGAGCGCATGATGTGCGCTTTCTTGGCCGCCGCCAGCAGCGCCTTTGAGGGCACACATCCGTAGTTGAGACAGTCGCCGCCCATCTTGTGCTTCTCGAGAAGCACCACGTTGACGCCCAGCTGCGAAGCTGCGGCCGCAACCGAAAGCCCGCCCGAACCTGCGCCGATCACGCAAAGATCGCAGTCGATCTTGTCGGTGGTCGATGGGCTGATGGTGTTGGTGTCCGTGCGTCCGCCAGCAGGGCTATCGTTGCCGCCAGTGCTGCGGGTCATCGTGTCGGCGGTGTTATCAAGCTGCGCCATTGCGGGCTCTCCATTTTTTCAAAACGACGGGGATCAGCGCGACGACGCCGATGGCAGCGAAGGCAAAGATGATCTCCTTGCTCACAAGCGCGCTCGTATCGATCGAGTAGGTGCAATTCGCCTCACCCTTTTGGGCAACGCAGGCGGCGTGGTCGGCGTTGGTCTTTTCGATCACCGTACCAAGCTGCGACGCGGCAAACGAAAACGCCGTCGATCCGGGAATGATGCCAAGCAGCGTACCGAAGAAGAACGTGCGCAGTTTCACGCCCAACAGCGCCGGGGCGATGTTGACGATGAAGAACGGGAACGCGGGCACCAGACGCAGGAACAGGAGATAGCTGAAGGCATCTTCCTGGAAGCCTGCACGCAGCTTGGCGACGGCCGGGCCGGCCTTTGCGGCAAGCGAATCCCCCACCGACGATTTCGCGATCAGGAAGATGAGGCTTGCGCCCAGCGTCGCCGCCAGGATCGTCACCGGCGCGCCGATCTGCCAGCCAAACAGCAGCCCGCCGGCCAGCGTCAGCGCCAGCGCGCCAGGCAGTGAAAGCGCGGTCACCGCAATGTAGATGCCCGCGTAGATCAAAAGCGACAGCACCAGGTTGTTGGAAATGAAGGCGGTGAGGGCGTCGTAGTTGCGGCCGATCACCTCCAGGGAGAGGTACTTGTGCAGCCCTGTGGCGAACACCGCCACCATGAGCGCCCCGACGACGATCAGCGGTAGAAAGCGCATGATCATGCTGGTCCCTCCGGGTGGTTTGCTGACGTGTTCCTGCTGGCTCATGGTCTTGGTCTCCCCTCAACGGGCGCGGCGACGCCGCGAACGCGCTTGTGATGGTGGCGGATGGTGCGGTTGGGTTGGGTATGCGGTGGGATCATGGGGTCGCTGAGCGTGTTGCCGCTCCTGCGCTCAGGCCCAGGCTGGGCTAGGGTCAGGGACAAACAACACGCCTCGCGAAGTGACGGGCGTTAGGACGCGCCGTCTTTCTTGTCGTTGAGGCTCCAGTCGTACTCGTAGTCGTAGATGTCCGACTTGCCTTTGAGCTTCGCTTTCAGGTCAGGCTTGGCATACTTGCGGGCATGGTTGAGAACACCGGCTTCGCTGCCGCCGAAGTCGACCTGGAACCATTTGTAGATGCTGGAAGCAACCACGCGGCCGTTCTTGACCGCGATACCCCGTGGCGAGTTCACATAGGCTGCAGCGCCGTTATCGAGTTGCGCGTTGAGCTTGGCGCCGGTGAACGCGTCTTTGGCGAGGTTCGGGCAGCCGACGGATGCGCAGTTGACGGCGTAGTGCACGCGCGGGTCTTTGAAGATCTTGCGCATGATGCCGTGCTCGATATCATCAAGGCTGAGCTTCACGCCGTTCACCTTCATGATCTTCGCCTTCCACGGTCCGCCCGTGAACGTGGCGAACAGGCTCCCTCCCAACGAGACGTTCTTGATCGATTTGACCGGGTATTTTTCCAGCACAACGTCGATGGTCTTCGCGTTGTAGAGATTGGCCCAGAACGCGAACTGTTGGTTTTTGGTCAGCGTGGTGACGTCAATCTTTTCCAGGCTCTGGATGTAGGCCTTCAGCGCCTTGTGGCCGCCCGCCTTCCAAGCTTTGTAATCGACGTCGTTAAGGCCATCGCGGCCATCGCTGATATAGGTCTTAAGCAACTTGTCCCAGGCACTGTGATCGACGCTCTCATTGGGCGTTTGCGAGGCTTTCGAGAACAGTTTCACGAGGTCGGCGGCTTGGGCCGGCACGCTGGTGGCAACGGCAGAAAGGCTGAGGGTTGCGGCCAGGGCAAAGCCCGATGCGGCCAGCTTGAGCGAACGGACGGACATGCAAAGTCTCCCTTAGGTTTGATCGGCGCCACCCGCGTAACGGGACCAGCGCCCTTAAGGACATGGTGTCACAAAACCGGGGCCAGGTTGGTGATCAGTGATTGGTGATCAGTGGTCGATGATCGATGGCGCCACAGCGGGCGCCGCTGCATGCACCTGACCTAGGGCATCTTGTCCTGGTGTGTAATGATGTCTCAAGAAGTCGTGACATGGCAGCCTTAGAACGTGAAGTTTGGCGGCGTGAAGCGCTTCTGGCGGGTTGCAGGAGCTACCGCGGACGAGAAGGTCGGACGATGGACACACGCAGCAAATCGAACCCGTTGGCCGATGACGCGCAACCGCAAGCGCTTGATGAGCCGCACGAACGTGCCAACGACCAGCAGGCAGCGCGCCGCTTAGCGCGCCCGACGGGTCTGAGCTCACAGGGCGCGGCCGCCGTGCCCGACGCCCATGGGCTGAACCTGTGGCGCAGCGATCCGGCCTTCGTGCGCCTGCTGCAGCTGTATCTGCCGCCCAAGACGATGGCGCTGATCGAGCCTCATCTCGATGAGCTTGGGCGTCGCGCTGGCGGGGAGCTGAACGATCTGGCGATGGAGGCGGATCGTCATCCTCCGACCTTGAACCACCGCACGCGGCGCGGCGAAGACCGCCAGACGATCGCCTATCACCCCGCATATCGCGCGATGGAGCAACTCGCATTTGGCCGCTTCGGACTGGCGGCCATGAGCCACCGTGCCGGCGTGTTCGATGCGCAAGCCCCGTTACCGCCGCTTGCCAAATACGCCTTTACCTATCTGTTCGCCCAGGCCGAGTTCGGGCTGCTTTGTCCCGTCAACATGACCGACAGCCTGACACGAACGATCACGCGCTTTGCCGATCCCGCGCTCGTCGCCCGCTACCGCGACGGCCTCACGAGCCAGGACCTGGATGAGAACCTGCAAGGCGCGATGTTCATGACCGAGCAAGGTGCCGGCAGTGACATCGCCGCGACCACCGTCATCGCACGCGCGCTCGATGAGGGCGACCCGCATGGCAGCCCGATTGGCGATGCGCGCGCCTATGCGCTACACGGCGAGAAGTGGTTTTGCTCCAACGCCGATGCGGACCTGGCGCTTGTGCTCGCGCGCCTTGAGGGGGGACCGCCCGGTCTCAAAGGTGTGGCGCTGTTCCTGCTGCCGCGCGTGCTGCCGGATGGGACCCGAAACCGCTACCGGATCGTCAGGCTCAAGGACAAGCTCGGCACGCGCTCCATGGCGAGCGGTGAAATCACGCTTGAGGGCGCGACCGCGTGGCTGGTGGGCGCGCCGGATGCAGGCTTCAAGCAAATGGCGGACATGGTCAACGCATCGCGCCTTTCAAACGGCGTACGCGCCGCCGGCATGATGCGCCGTTGCGTGTTCGAAGCGCTGCACGTCGCGCACCACCGCGAGGCTTTCGGACGGGCGTTGATCACGATGCCGCTGATGCAGCGTCAGCTTGCGAAGATGTTGATGCGCTGTGAGCAGGCGCGCGCGATGGTCTTGGCGACAGCCGACATCTTCGCGCGGGCGGATGGCGGCCCTCATGACACGGACGACGGAAAGGGCGATGGCGCAAGCGCTGGCTTGAACGGCGATGTGGAAGCGGCTGCCAAGTGTCTGCGCATCCTGACGCCCCTAGTGAAGTTCCGCGCCTGCCGCGATGCGCGCCACGTCAGCGGCGATGCGATGGAGGTGCGGGGCGGCTGTGGCTACATCGAAGAATGGCCGGAACCCAAGCTGTTGCGCGACACACACTTGGGCAGCATCTGGGAGGGCACGAGCAACATCGTGGCCCTCGATGTGCTGCGCGCCATCAAGCGTGAGCACGCGCTCGACCCTCTGCTTGCGCACTTACGTGCACGCCAGGCCGAAGCGCCTCTGCCGCATTACGCCGAGATCGAACCGCGGGTGGTCAGCATGCTGACGGCGGCCCAGAACAACGAGGCGCTCGCGAGGTCGGCCGCAAGCGCGCTCTACCACCTGGCCTCGGCCACCTTCCTTGCGTGGGAGGGCCAGCGCTTAGGCGACCCCGATCGTGCGCAGCTGGCCGCGATGGTGGTTGAGCACCGCTTGATGCCGCGCGATCCTCTCAGCCACGACAACCACGATCCAACGGCTGGTCTTGAACCGCTGTTGCGCCGCGCGGTGGCATTTGTCCGGTGAACAGTAAGCGCCCGGTCACCAGTGGGCGCCCGGTGACCAGGGGCGCCTCGTGACCGGCAAACGCCTTGGCGCGAGACCTAACGCTGGCCGCCAGCCTGCGCAAAGCGCTCCAGGTCCGTGGCGGCCGCTAACGTGGCTGTACCGATGTGGCGCGCCATCTTAAGCGGTACGCCAAGGTCGATCAGCGGATTGGAGGGTTGCCCGGACGCGAACGGATCGATGCGGCTCGCGATGATCTCATCAACGATCAGCAGCGCGCGCGACAGATGACGCTTGACGGTGCGGGCGGCCTGCGGCGTCAGCGTGGCGAGCTTGGTCTCCACGTAAAGCGAGTGCAGGGCCACAATGTTGGCGCGCATCACAACCAGCGCCAGGCCGCTGCGCTGGAACGGCGGCTCAAGCCGGGGACGGCGCGGCCGCGTGAGGCCAAGGCTACGCGCGAGGCGGTCGTCGCGCACCTGGCGCAGACCGGCATCGAAGAGTTGGATCAAGCGGTGCGTGGTCCGCGCATGACGGCCACTTGCGTTCGTTGTGCTGTTGCGCCAGGCCAGCGCGCCCACAGCGCCTGGCTGTCCAGGCTGCCATTGGCGCAACCGTGCGGCGGCGACCTGCGCGACATGATCGGCAACACCACGCGCATAGGCGCACGATGCGGGGCTGCTGGGCCGCAAGCGCGGCGTAGCACCTCCAGCGCGTGCTGCGAACAACACGACTTCAAGCGCGCTCAGGCTGCGCAGCGATCGACCGAGCATTCGGATGTCAGCGAGGTTCAAGCGGCGCGCGGCGCGTGCTTCAAGCAGGCGTTCGACCTTTTGCGCCAAACCGGGCGCCGGCCAAACGATCAGGCGCCCGCTGCGCCCAGTCACGCCAGGACGCGGTGCTTGTGGCCGCCAATGCTCAAGGCCGGCATGCGCACGAACGATCTGCGTGAACGCTTCCGTGATGTGCTCGGCGTTCGTGGTGTGCCACGTCTGGCAAGGCACCGCGAGCGCCTGTTGCAGGGCCCGCCCGGCGGCCGCAAACGCCCGATGACGCGGCGCGCTATGCGCGGTGAGCGCGAGCGCGGCGATGGCTTGATCATCCGCTGTGGCGTCCGCGGGCTTGAGCGCCTTGGTCTGGGCCTCGGTCTCAATTCGGGCCCCAGTCCCAGCCCCAGTTTGGGCCTGCACCGGCAGCGTGAACAGCGCCAGCGCGAGGCTCGCCGTCAGCCACCCGGCCGCCATAAACAATGTTTCAACCGAAGTCGTTTGAGCCCGCCCGCATGCCTCGCGTCGCTGCATCGTCCTGTCCCCATTCAAACGCCACGCCAAGCGGCGCTTGAGGGTCTCTAGCAGCAACGTGGCGGCAGCACGGCTCCAGTTGCGCGCCATGCCCGCAATTAACAGGGGCCCACTATTAACAGGGGCCGCCATGAAAAGGGCCCCACAACCATCGGGCCCCCGCAACCAACAGACGCCGCGTGCCACAAACGGCGGCAAACGAGGCGACCCGATGCGCAAACGGCCACGCGCAATTGACAACCGCCAGTCGGCACACTACGCCCTTCATCTCAGCCGATCGGCTGTGCCCAGGTGGCGGAACTGGTAGACGCGCTGGCTTCAGGTGCCAGTGGCCGTATGGCCGTGGAGGTTCGAGTCCTCTCCTGGGCACCATCTTTAGGGTCGGCGGCCCCACAACATCACGGATACCTGCCCCGATGGTCCAGAACATCCATCTCCACCGGGGTGACCTGCCAGCGGACGTCGCGTTCGAAGGCGACATCGCCGTCGACACTGAGACGCGCGGCTTGAAACCTCACCGTGATCGGCTTTGCGTGGTTCAACTTTCCGATGGCAGCGGCACCGCGCACCTGGTGCAATTCGACGGCGAAACCTGGGATGCGCCCCATCTCATCGCCCTGCTCAGCGACCCTGCGCGCACGAAGATCTTTCATTACGCACGCTTCGATGTGGCGATCCTGAGCTGGTACCTGGGCATCGAGACCGCGCCGTTGTTCTGCACCAAGATCGCTTCCAAGCTCGTGCGCACCTACACCGACCGGCATGGCCTTAAGGATCTTTGCGCTGAACTGTTGCAGGTGGAATTGTCCAAGCAGCAGCAAAGCTCGGATTGGGCTGCGGCGACGCTCAGCCAGCAACAACAGGCCTACGCCGCATCCGACGTGCTGCATTTGCATCGCCTGCGCGACCACTTGACCGGGATGCTTGAGCGGGAGGGACGCATGCACCTGGCGCAAGCGGCGTTCGATTTCCTGCCGGTGCGCGCTGAACTCGATCTCGCCGGCTTCGACGACATGGACATTTTTTCCCACTGACGTCAGTGTTGCAGCGCAGCATCGCGCGCCAACGATCGGCCGGGGGCGACGGTAAGGCCGTAATGGGGCCGCGATTGGCAGGCACCCCGTGGGTGCTAGATCATCTTTGGGCGCAAAGGCGCGGCCTAAGTGTTTGAGCCGGTGATTCGCATTTTGCGCCCGTTGCTCGAAACGAACGCCTTGCAGGCCGCTGAGCCGAACATGACCAAGACCGCTCACCAGACAGACCAGGCGCTGACGCCTTCGCGCGAGCAAGCCCCGGAGCGTTCCGCCAAGCCCACCCAGGCAAAAGCGTTGCGCCGCGCGCGTTGGCACACGGCCTACGTTCGCATCTTGCGGATCGGCCTGCCGTTGAGCGTCGTCGCGCTGGCCGGGCTCTACGCGTGGTCTTTCGAGAGCCGAAGCGGCCAGGCCGAAGCGCGGTTCACCCCCGGCACCCTCACCGTGACACCTGAGGGGTTCGCCATGGACAAGCCGACCTTCACCGGCTTCATGCGCGATGGCGCCCGCTACAAGGTGGTTGCCGGCAAAGCCTTCCCCAACCTGCGCAAACCCAATCAGATCAAGCTGCAAGCGATCCGCGCCGATCTCGTGCAGAAGGGCGGACGCACGCTCAAACTGACGGCGCGGCGTGGCTTCTTCGATAACACCGCACGCGTGCTCGATCTCTACGAGCGCATCGATATCGTCGGTGCTGATGGGCTGCGTGCGGCGATGACGGATGCAAAGATCCTAATCAAGGAGCAGCGCATCATTTCCGATAAGCCTGTGTTCGCGATGATGGAGACGGGCTCGATCCGCGCCAACGCGATGGTGCTGGAGCCAAAAGTACGGCGCGGCGTCTTCAAGAATTCGGTGCTCGTGCGGCTGAAGCCTAACGATGGGGCCGGCTTTGGCGGCGCACAGGGCCAGCCGATCGACGTCAGTGCGCGCACGCTCTTCGTTGACGACAAAGCGAAGGCCGCGCGGTTTGAGCAAAGCGTGACGGCCCGCCAGGGCGATAACGTGCTGACAGCGGCTGAACTCGATGTGCGCTACGAGGGAGAAGCGACGTTGCCGGGCACCGCGCCCCAGGCGCCACCTCGCAACGGTGGTGCCGCGCCGGAACCGACGCCCTCGCAACTGACCTCGCTGTTCGCCAACGGCGGCGTGGTTATCGATGGCGGCAGCACCCGCCGTGTCAGTGCCGATGCCGCACGCTTCAACGTCAAGGACGACACCGCGCTGTTGACCGGCAAAGTTGTACTTGTACAAGGCCGCAACCGTCTATCTGGCGGACGCCTGCGCATCGATCGTCGTGCGGGGCGCAGCACGCTTGATACGCCTGCCGTGCAGGGCCGTCCGGCAGGTCGTATTTCGACGCTGTTTTTCCAGGACGCCCCGCGTGGGCGCAACAAGGCCAAACGCTCACGCGAAGGCCGTGCCGCACCGATCCGCTTTCGTTCTGACCCGAACGCCCCGATCACCATCGATGCAGCCCTGCTGCGGCTCAACGACAAGGCCAAGGCCGCCGTCTTCAGCGGTAACGTGAAAGCGCAACAGGGGCGGTTGTCGATACAGACGGTCGCGCTTTTCGTCTCCTACAGCGGCGATACGGGCCTTGCGCTGAAGCCCCGCGGGGGCGGCAAAGCCAAGGCGCCGCCAACGCAATTGACCAAGATCGAAGCGCGCAAAAAGGTCGTCGTGCGCTCTGCAGACGGGCAAACGGCCACCGGTGATTGGGCCACGTTCGATGTGCGCGCCAACACGCTTGTGATGGGCGGCAACGTCACGTTGGTGCAGGGCAAAACGGTGCTGCAGGGCGAGAAGCTGCTGGCCGATCTAACCACCGGCGAGACACGGCTTGTGCGCAACCGCGCGGTGACATCGCGGCAGCCTTTCAAGGCGCAGGCGCTCAACCGGATCAAGGACCCCAGCAAACGGGGTTGTCCGCCCGGTCGCATGTGCGGCCTCTTCTATCCAGGCCAACTGCAGGACGCGCTTGGCGGGACCAAAAAGCCCGGCAAGGCGCAGCGTCAACGCAATGGCCGCCCGAACACACGCCGTTCACCACGCCGATCTCCTGGACGTTCTCCGGGCCAACGTCGCAACGGTCCTTCGCCGGTGGAGGATTGGCAGACCAACGCACGCCCGAACGCCGGGGTGACGCCGGCCTGGAAGCCCTCGACCAGCGCTAGCCCGCCGATCCGGTAACGCTCAACGACTGGAAATGGCACGACCGAACGCGAAAGAGGGACGGCCGGACCATGACCCAGAGGTGCCGTAGAGCGTGCGGCGCTTCGGCCCCTTCGTCGCTTTTCCTTGATGCGGCCGAACTTTAGCATCACGTCTGAGCCGACGCGCAAAGCTGTACGAGCCCCGCCAACTGAGACCCGCCGACGCCATGAAGCTCTTCGCCTTTGGACAGCGCCGCAAAGACGCCAACGCCTCCGCGCCTCAGGCGCCGGAACAGCAGGCCCCACAGGAACGCGCCTCCCCGGAACGCGCCTCCCCGGAGCTGGGCTCCCAGCTGGGCCCGCCGCCAACGCAGGGCTTCGGCGACGCGTACCATCAAGCCGGTGGCGCCACCCACGCTCCCCAGGTCCCGCACGCTCCACACGCTCCCGACCCGTACGCCTACCCCGCACAAGCCGACCCTTACACGAGCCCGCCCACGTTGGCTGGATCACCGCAAGCCGCGTACCCGACCACGCCGCCCCCGGCGCCCGGCTTCGAGCCGCCCCACCAGGGCATCGATCCGTCCTACGCGTACCCCACGCAGCAACCGCAGCAGGGCACCGCATCGCCTGTCCCACATCCTTCCACGCAGACACCGACGCCGCAGCCGCAGCCACACCAAGCCTACGGACAAACGTCACACCTTGCGCCACTCCCCACGATCTACCCGGGCGAAGGATGGCTTACCGCGCACGACATCAAGAAATCCTACGGCCGCAAGAACGTCGTCAAAGGCGTATCGCTCGCCGTCGGTCGCGGTGAATCGGTCGGCCTGCTTGGACCCAACGGCGCCGGCAAAACCACCATTTTCTACATGGTCACCGGCCTCGTACCGATTGATGCCGGCTCGATCTACATTGATGGCAGCAATATCTCGCGCCTGCCGATGTACCGTCGCGCCCGCCTCGGGATCGGCTATCTGCCGCAGGAACAGTCCATCTTCCGTGGGATGACGGTCGAACAAAACATCATGGCCGTGCTCGAACTGGTGGAGCCCAACCGCCGGGTGCGCCGCGAGCAGTTGGACCGCCTGCTGGAAGAGTTTCAGATCACGCGCCTTCGCAAGTCGCCCTCGATCGCGCTATCGGGCGGGGAGCGGCGGCGTTGCGAAATCGCCCGCGCGCTTGCAAGCCGCCCCAACTTCATCCTGCTCGATGAGCCTTTCGCCGGCGTTGACCCGATCGCGGTTGGCGACATCCAGCAGTTGGTCCGCCATCTCACCCAGCGCGGCATCGGCGTCCTCATCACGGACCATAACGTGCGTGAAACCTTGAGCCTGATCGACCGGGCTTATATCATCATCGATGGTCAGGTTCTGACGACCGGTAACCCTACGGAAATCATAAACAATGAAGAGGTGCGCCGACGCTATCTGGGCAACACGTTCGGTTAATGGCACCCGCCTTACGCTGCCCTCGCAATCGCCCATGGGTGAGGGGCGCCCGTGCGCCCATGGGTGAGGGGCGGAAGGGGTCTGCGTAATGGCGATTTCGGCACGGCTTGAGCTGCGACAGAGCCAGCAACTGGTGATGACACCTCAGTTGCAGCAGGCCATCCGCCTTTTGCAACTGTCGAACCTCGAGCTGAACGAGTTCGTCGACGCCGAGCTGGAGCGCAACCCGCTCCTTGAGCGCGAGGTCGAGGAGCCGCTGCCGACAAGCGGCGTCGATCAACTGCCTTCCAAAGACACCGGCGAGAGCGCGGCGGAACGTGATGGCCTGAGCGATCTGGCGCTCGGCGCACCCAGCAACGATGCATCCCAGGCGCTCGATACCGATTTCGAAAGCGCCTATCCCGAAGAGGCGCCGGTCGACTACGCGCCCTCGCCCAGCGGCGATGGCCTTGCCAGTGGTGATAGCTGGGCGAGCCTACGCCAGCGCGGCAACGGCCCGATCGATGGCGATGCTGACCTTGAAGCCTACGTCAGCGAGATGCCGTCCTTACGCGACCATCTGCTGGCGCAGTTGAACCTCGCAACCGCGGTCCCGGCCGAGCGGCTGATCGCACAGCACATCATCGATATGGTCGATGAGGCGGGCTATGTGCGCGGCGATCTTGCGGCCTTGACGGAGCGGCTTGGCGCAACGGACACGATGGTCGAAAGCGTGCTTGCGCTGCTGCAGACGTTTGAACCGACGGGCGTGTGTGCGCGCTGGCTTGGCGAGTGCCTTGCCCTTCAGTTGCGCGAAGCCAACCGCTACGATCCGCAGATCGCAGGCCTGCTAGAAAACCTCGACATGCTGGCCGGCCACAACCTGGCCGGGCTTCGCCGCAAGCTCGACATCGACGCCACCGAGCTGGCCGACATGATCAACGAGATCAAGGGCCTCAATCCTAAACCAGGGCTCGAGTTCGGCACGGTCGCGGTGCAGCCGGTGGTGCCTGATGTGATGGTGCGTGCCGCCGAAGACGGGAGCTGGCGCGTCGAACTGAACACCGAGACCCTGCCCCGCGTCCTGGTCAACCGCAGCTACTACACCACCGTCTCGAAGCACACGCGCAGCGCCAACGACAAAGAGTATCTCGTCGATTGCCTGCAAACCGCAAACTGGCTCACCAAGAGCCTTGATCAGCGCGCCCGCACCATTTTGCGCGTGGCAGAAGAGATCGTGCGTCAGCAGGACGGCTTCCTGACGCACGGGGTGCAATATTTGCGCCCGTTAAACCTGAAAACGGTTGCTGATGCCATCTCGATGCATGAATCGACGGTCAGCCGCGTCACGTCGAACAAGTACATGGCGACGAGCCGCGGCATCTTCGAACTGAAGTATTTCTTCACGTCCGCTATCGCATCGGCCGGTGATGGCGAAGCCCACTCGTCCGAAGCGGTCCGCCATCGCATCCGTCAGCTGATCGATGCCGAAGCACCGGCGGCGGTCCTTTCAGACGACAAGCTCGTTGAAAAGCTCAAGGCCGACGGGATCGACATCGCGCGGCGCACGGTCGCCAAGTACCGCGAGAGCATGCGCATCCCCTCATCGGTTCAGCGGCGGCGCGAAAAGAAGATGCAAGCGCAGGTCGCCGCCAGCGTTTAGGGCGTGAGCGTCCCGCCGGAACGGATAGAAGACCGCATGGCTCGCTCGCGACTAAAGATGCAGCTTGTCTCCTGCCCCCTTGTTGTTGCCGCTTACGCGTGCTGAAAGTCTGCGCATGCCGTGATGCGCGCCGGGCCGCGCCCACAGGCCGTTGTGCGCACGCTACCGCTTGCGCCAGGCCGCCACTTGCTAACGCGCTTCCATCGCCCCTCGGCCATTCAAGCGGCCCCGCCCCCTTGACGCAACACAGGTACGTTCAGCCTTGTTTCTGCCCATCCACGACGCCAACAGCCTCAAACGGATCGAATTTCAGTACGTCACCGTGCTGTTGATCCTCGCCAACGTCATCGTCTTCGTGATGACCCAGATCCCGGCCGGCGAACGCTTGATCGCAAGCTTCAGCGTGATCCCGCGCGAGTTAATCGGCGTCAACTATCTCGGTCCAGCCAACGGGCCCAACGACGTGTTGCCGATCGCCGAAGGCTTCACGATGCTGAGCTACATGTTCCTGCACTCCGACATCTTTCATCTTGTCGGCAACATGCTGTTCTTGTGGGTGTTCGGCGACAACGTCGAAGACGCGATGGGCCATCTGACGTTCGCTTGCTTTTACCTGCTGTGCGGGGTGTTCGCGGGGCTCGCCCACGCGTGGATGCTGCCCACATCCTCAATCCCGATGATCGGCGCCAGTGGCGCGACCGCCGGGGTGATCGCCGCCTACCTGATGTTGCATCCGCGGGTGAACGTCTGGGTGCTGGTGATGAAGTTCGTACCGGTGCAGGTCTCGGCGGCCATCGCACTCGGGTTCTGGGTTGGCTGGCAGATCGTGATGGTGCTGCTGCCGCAGGTAGGTCCGGTGGCGTGGTGGGCGCATGTGGGCGGGTTGGCCGCTGGCGCGGTGCTGGTGCTGTTCCTGCGCCGGCGGGGCGTGCCGCTGTTCAGCTAGAGCATCGGGTGCGTTTGTCGCTCACGTACCGCTCGCCAGTTCATCGCGCAGGATCTCAAGCCGCAGCCACTCGTCCTCGGACGCCGCCAACGCCTCTTGCGTCGCTTGCAGCGCGTCCACCGTTTCGGCGAACTTGTCAGGATCGCGCGTGAAGAGATCGGGGTCGTCGAGCACCCCCTGCAGGGACTCGGCCTTGGCAGTCAGCGCTTCGATCTGCCCGGGCAAGGTTTCAAGCGCATGCTTATCCTTGAAAGACAACTTCCGGGGCGAGGCCTTCGCTTCAACGGCGTTTCCCGCATCGGTCCTCGCTTTCTCTGACGGCGACGACGGTTTCGCCGTAGCAGCCTTGCCCGGGGCTGGCGCCTTGACCTGCCCAGCCGCTGTCGAAGCTGCAGCCCGCTGAACCTCCATATCGGCGTAGCCACCGGCATACTCCTGCCAGTGCCCATCGCCTTCAAACGCGATCACAGACGTCACCACCCGATCGAGAAAGTCACGATCGTGGCTGACCAGCAGCACCGTCCCGGTGTAGGCGGCCAGCATGTCCTGCAGCAGATCGAGCGTCTCCAGATCGAGGTCGTTCGTCGGCTCATCAAGCACCATCAAGTTCGAGGGCTGCGCCAGCGCACGCGCCAACATCAGCCGTCCGCGCTCCCCGCCCGACAAGCGCTCCAACGGCGTATTGGCTTGCTCGGGCTTGAACAGAAAGTCCTTCATGTAGCTCACCACGTGGCGGGCCTGCCCGTTCACCATCACCTGGTCACCGCGCCCTCCGGTCAGCGCGTTCTTGACGGTCATGGCGGGCTCAAGTTCATCGCGCTTTTGTTCAAGCGTGATCATGTCGAGGTTGGTCCCGCGCTGCAGTGAGCCTGCGTCCGGTTCAAGCCCCCCTGTGAGGATGCGCAACAACGTCGTCTTGCCCGCCCCGTTGGGGCCGACGAGCCCGATACGGTCGCCACGCGCGATGCGGACCGAAAATGGCTTGATGATCACCCGATCATCGAACGCTTTGGTGATGCCTTTCGCTTCGATGACACGCTTGCCGGAAGCTTCACCCTCAGCGGCCTCCAAGCGCACCTGCCCGCCGCCGCGCTGCGCTTCGCGCTTGCGCTGACGCAACGCGTCCAATTCGGCGACCCGGCGCACGTTACGTTTGCGCCGCGCGGTCACGCCGTAACGCATCCAGTCTTCTTCCGCTGCGATTTTGCGGTCGAGCTTATGACGCTCACGTTCTTCAAGCTCCAGACGCTCATCACGCCACGCTTCGAACGCGCTGAAGCCCTCTTCAAGCAGCCGCGTGCCGCCCCGATCAAGCCATAGCGTTTTGCGTGACAGCGTCTCCAAAAAGCGTCGATCGTGCGAAATCAGCACCAGGCTGCTGCGTAGCCCCTCAAGTTCGCGCTCAAGCCATTGGATCGCGGGTAGATCGAGATGGTTGGTCGGCTCATCGAGCAGCAGGATGTCAGGTTGCGGCGCCAGCACGCGGGCCAAGGCAGCGCGGCGCGATTCCCCACCTGAAAGATGCGCAGGATCCTCTTCGCCGGTCAGGCCCAACTCCCCCAGCAGATAACGCGCGCGGTAGATTTCATCGAGCGGGCCTAAACCCGCTTCGACATAGGCGAGTGTGGTCTCAAAGCCTGAGAAATCAGGTTCCTGCGGCAGGTAGCGGACCGATGTGCCAGGCTGCAGGAAGCGTGTGCCGCCGTCCGGCTCCAGCATGTCGGCAGCGACCTTGAGCAACGTCGATTTGCCCGAGCCGTTGCGACCGATGAGGCAAAGCCGCTCACCTTGCGCCACGCTCAGATGTGCGCCGTCGAGAAGTTGTTGGCGCCCCAGGCGGATATCGATGTCCTGGAGCGTCAGAAGCGGTGGTGTCGCCATGGCTGGATTGCGTTCAGCTTTCTGAAGGGCAAGGGAGGCGTGCAAGCGGCTCAAAGCGCTGGAGGGCGCTCGCGGTCGATGTTGCCGCACAGTCGCTGCGCCGCCACAGGCACGAACGGCTTACAACGACAGGTAGAACATCGCCGGTTAACTGTTATGCTCGGCCTATTGCTCGATTTTATGTGTTCAGCGTCGGGGGTTGGGCATGGACGCCGGCTCATTTCTTATCACACCGCGGTTCATCATCGCGGGCAGCCGTACCATTGCTGTCCGGCATATCGCCAGCTTGATCATAGGTCAGAAAGAGCGTCTTAGCGTTTTCGGACGCGTCATCCTTTTCCTCATCGGGCTCTGTTTCGTGGGAGTCGCGTTGGTAGCTTTTCAAACGTTGCAACAATATTCGGGCTACGGATGGAGATCACGCTCCGATGATCCACCTATGCTGCTGATAGCTTTGGTCTGTGGCGCCATCGGCGTTGGACTCATCATTTTCGCGCTCCGCTCGGGCCCGATGTCGCTGATCGTCGCGACAAGCGATGGGAAGGCGTTCGAAATCATCAGCACAAACACCAGCTTCCTCAACACGCTGATGGATCGCATCCGCGAGGCGATGGCCGCAGACGAGGAAACCAACCTGCGCTACCAGGTGACTATTCACACGGGCGACATCCACCGCCTCGATGCCTCTTCACAGACCATCAACGTCGAAGGGTCATCGGGGGCGACGGTGGTGGGCGGCGACCTCAAGAACGCAGCCGACATGCCGGCACATGCGAACGCTGCCGACGAGCCACCCGGACCTTCGGCGCCCACCTGGTCCGAGGGCGCCGCGAAGCCGAGCGCAAGCCACCTCGCCGCAGCCGCGAGCCGCGCAGCCGGGGACGCTGCGCGGGCGGCAAGTCACGTCGGCACACAGATGCAAGATGCGATGAAGCCGCTTGGCAACGCCATCGCCGAGCGGCTGAAGGAAGGGCCGGTCGGATCGCTCGAGGCCGTCATGGGCGGGCCCGGAGCGCCTACGCATCCGCCCGTGAATGCAGCCAACGGGCACGGCGATAGCGCAAACGGACACGGTGCGCTGAGCGGCCATGAAAGCGCGACACCGCTGCAGCCGGTCGCAGTCGAGCACCCTTTGCAGCCCGGAGCGTCACCAGCGCAACGCCTCGCAAACGGCGGCACCACCTCCATATCGGTTCAAAACGCACCGGGATCGGTCACGGTCGGTCGCGACTTAAACGGCAGCCACATCGCAGCGCACGGCACCATGACCGTGCTCAACGATTTTGACGATCTGGTCACGCGGCTCGCGCCGCACTACGGGCACAACGCGGAAGCGTTCAAGGCGTGGTTTGAACCGGTCCGCCAGCATCTCAGCGGGGAAGAACCCGACGCGGCGCCCGCGCGCGGCATCTGGCAGCGCTTCATCAACGAAGAGTTGCCCAAGTTTGCCAACCTGGTGACGGTGGGCGACGGCGTGCTGCGGATTTCGCGCGCGCTCGGCTTCGGCGTCTGAAGCTGCCGCCCGACTTGGAGCGTGCAGCGTAAGGCGCGCGGCCCAAGGCACACGCCAACCCCGGTGAGGCCAACTCGCATTCGCCAAGCTCACTCGGCTTCTGCGCGCATCGGACGTGCCAACAGTTCGGCAATCGCGCTCGCCACGTCGGCCTCACCTTCGAGCACACGATGGACGGCGGTCGCGATCGGCATCTCGACACCGCGCGCCTGCGCCACTTCAACCAGCGCCTGCGCCGTGAACACACCCTCCGCCACCGAGCTGCGGCTCGCCTGGATCTCGGCCAAACTGCGCCCTTCGCCAAGCGCGCGCCCCAACGACATGTTGCGTGACTGCGGTGAGCCGCACGTCAGCAGCAGATCGCCCAGACCGGACAGGCCCATCATCGTGGTCGCCTTCGCACCGGCGCTTTCTGCAAACCGCCGCAGTTCGGCAAACCCGCGCGTGGTAAGCGCCGCTTGGGCACTCGCCCCCATTTGTCGTCCATCGGCAATGCCGGCAGCGATGGCAAGCACGTTCTTGATCGCACCACCCAACAGCACGCCACGCACATCGTCGGACCAGTAGAGCCTGAACGTCGGCGCGGCGAGGCCATGCGCCAGCGCTTCGCCACGCTCCCGGTCATCGCAAGCGATCGACAAGGCGGCGGGCAAACCGCGCGCAACATCAGCGGCAAAACTTGGCCCCGACAGCGCCGCGATCATCGCTCCTGGGACAGCCTGCGCCAACACCTCATCAAGCAAGCGCCCCTGCGCGCGCTCGATGCCCTTCGCGCAAATGATCAGCGGTGTGGACGCCGACAGGTGCGGGGCCAGCTCACCCGCCAACGCGCCGAGCCTCTGCGCGGGAGGCACGAGCAAGATGGCATCAGCGCGCGCGACGTCCGCCAGCGTGCCGGTTGCTCTGATCCGCGGATGCAGGGCCACGTTCGGCAGAAAGACCCGGTTCTCACGGTGCTCGTTGATCGCGCGCACGGTCTCAGGTTCGAACGCCCAAAGCGTCACATCGCGGCCGGCCGCCGCTTGCGTTTGTGCGAGCGCGGTTCCCCAGGCACCGCCGCCCACGATCCCGACCGTTGCCACTTGTTGAGCCACCGTTACGCCCGCTCCTTCACGCTTCGTTTCGATTGTTCGTCATGCACGGCATTGGCGTTCATGGACGTGATGGCGGCTTGCTGCACCGCGCCGATACCCATGCCCGCACCATCACGGTTTGACGCCCGCACCCTTGGCAACGGGGGCCTGCGGGTCGAGCGGCCAACGCGGACGCACGGGCGCATCGTAACCGCTCGTGTGGCCGGCGTGAATGTGCGCTGCACCGGCCCACGCCACCATCGCCGCATTATCGGTACAAAGCGCTGCCGGCGGCACCACCAGCCGGTAGCCGCGTGCATCGCACAAGGCCTGCAGAGCTGCTGCCAGCCTGCGGTTCGCCGCAACGCCACCGGCCACGCAAAGCGTGCGCGCGTTATTCGCGGCCTGTGCACCTGCGGACGCCTCTTCGAGCGCCATGGCTGTTGCCACGCGATCGCACACCGCCTCGCACACGGCCGCCTCAAAGCCAGCGCATAGGTCTGCCACATCGCCGTCCTGCAACGGCGCGAGCGCACGCGCTTGGTGCAGCAACGCGGTCTTCAGGCCTGCGAATGAGAAATGCGGCGCCTCGCGCCCCTTCATCGGACGGGGCAACGCAAAGCGCGAAGGATCGCCGCGGGCCGCCCAGCGCTCGACGTCGGGGCCGCCGGGAAACCCCAGCCCCAGCAGCTTCGCCGTCTTGTCGAACGCTTCGCCGAGTGCATCATCGATGGTGGTGCCAAGACGCCGGTAGCGCTGGAACCCGTCCACAGCGACGAGTTGCGTATGACCACCTGAGACCAGCAGCAGCAGGTAGGGCGGGTCAACGGCATCGGTCAGCCCCACGGTCAACGCGTGCGCCTCCAGGTGATTGACGCCCATGAAGGGACAGGGCGCGGCATAGGCGAGCGCTTTGGCCGTGACGGCACCCACCAGCAATCCACCGACAAGGCCCGGTCCTGTGGTGGCGGCAACGGCATCGATCGTGCCCAGCGTGCGCCCGGCCTGCGCGAGCGCCTGCGCGACGATCTCATCAAGGCAGGTCACATGCGCACGTGCTGCGATCTCCGGGACGACGCCAGCGAACGGGCGATGCTCTTCCCACTGCGCGCGCACCACGTTGGCGTCGATCGTGCCCCGCCCATCGGGCCCGCGCGTCACCACGGCCGCGGCGGTCTCATCGCAGCTTGTTTCAAGGCCGAGAATGGTGAGAGGCTGCACGTCTTCGGTCATCGCCGCGTTAAAGTTCATCCGCCGGAGGTGCCATCACCGAAGGCGAAAGATGAACGGACTAGAGAGGAGTTCATCCGCCGGAGGTGCTACCACCGAAGGCGAAAGATGAACGGCAAAAGACAGGTTCATCCGCCGGCGGTGCTATCACTGAAGGGCGAAAGATGAGCGTGGAATAAAAGGTTAGATGTCGGTTCCGCGTCCGCTTGGAGCGGACCCGCTCTTGATGCGCCGGGCGCGCGGCGGTTGCAAGCCCGGGCCTAGCTGGGGCATACGCGCAAAACCAACGTTGAAGCGCCTTGCGAACAGGGAGGCCCTCTTTTGGCCCAAACACCCTCGGCCCAAACACCTGCAGCCCGGACGCCTTTCAGCTTGCCCGTCCGCATCGGGACGCGTGGCAGCCCGCTTGCATTGGCGCAGGCCCATCAGGTGCGCGACATGCTCATGCGGGCCCATGGGATGCCGGAAGACGCTTTCTCCATCGTGGTGCGCACCACGAGCGGCGATGCGATCCAGGATCGGCCGCTGTCCGAAGTCGGCGGCAAGGGGCTTTTCACCAAGGAACTTGAAGAGGGCCTGCTCGCCGACGACATCGATCTTGCCGTGCACTCCATGAAGGATGTTGCAACGGTGTTGCCCGACGGGCTTGGTTTGCACGCGATCCTGGCACGCGAGGACGTGCGCGATGCCTTCCTCTCGCCCCACGCGGCTACGCTCGAGGCGTTGCCGCAAGGCGCGGTGGTCGGCACCTCCTCGCTGCGGCGGCAAGCGCAAGTGCTGCGCGCCCGCCCTGACCTGAGCGTTGTCATGTTCCGAGGCAACGTGCAGACGCGGCTGCGCAAACTCGATGAGGGCGTTGCCGACGCGACGTTGCTCGCCTGCGCAGGTCTCAAACGCATGGACATGCTGCATCATGCGACCAGCATCATCGAGACCGAAACGATGCTGCCAGCGGTCGCTCAAGGCGCGATCGGAATCGAGACGCAAAATGACAACGCGGCGATCATCGACCTCATTCAGCCGCTGAACGACCAGGTCACAGCGCTCTGTGTAACGGCGGAGCGCGCCTTCCTGCGGGTGCTCGATGGCTCCTGCCGCACGCCGATCGCGGGTTTGGCCACGTTGACGGACGGCAGGCTCTCGTTTCGCGGTGAGATCCTTTCTCCCGACGGCCGCCACGCGTTTGCAGATGCGCGCGAGGGGCCGGCCGCCCAGGCTGTCAGCCTCGCACAAGCGTCAGCCCACGCCCTTCTGGACCAGGCCGGACCGGACTTTCTGGCCGCTTTCGCCCCGTGACGTTGTGGCTGACGCGTCCACGCGATGATGCCGAGGCGATGGCGCAGGCCCTCTGTGCGAGAGGCCATGCGAGCCTTGTTGCGCCGCTGAGCGAGATCACCCTTCATCCTGACGCGGTGCCGGACCTCGCAGGCTTCGCCGGCCTCGTCTTCACCAGCCGGCGTGGTGTTGACGCGGTTTTCGCCAGTGCCCAGGCAGACCACGCCCGCCAGATGGTTTGTTTCGCCGTTGGTCCCGCGACAGCGCAGGCGTTGCGCGATGCGCAGGTGGCGCGCGTCATCGAGGGAGCCGGGCGCGCGCGTGATCTACCCGCCGCGATCCAGGCCTACGCTCGCGCCGAACACACCGGCCCGCTGCGGCTCTTTTATGCGGCTGCCAGGGTCATCAGCACCGATCTCGCACCCACCCTCGCGCAACATGGTCACGAACTTCTAAGAGGTACGCTCTATGAAACGGTGGGCGTGCGCCGTTTGCCAGACGGCGTCGCACGGGCCCTTCACGGCGGCGAGCTATGCGGGGTCATTCTGATGGCGCCCTCGGCGGCGCAAACCTACGCGACATTGATCGATGATGCCCGCTTGCGTCGCGAGGCCCATCAGCTCACGCACTACTGCCTGTCGGCCCAAGTTGCTGAGGCTTTACAAGCTCTTAGCCCACCGAAACTTGAAGTTGCGGCCGCGCCGAACGCACAAGAAATGCTTGCCCTGATCGGGCAGGGAGCTAAAACGGATGGCAGGTGTTAACATAGCACTGTCAATAACAATAACGATTGACGTGCGCTGTGATTAGATCACGCCATTAGATCGTGTCTGGCGCCCTTGGTGGCGCAGCAGCAGGTGGCGCGGCGGCGTGTTGGAGGTCCCCCTAAGATGAAGTCGAAAAACCGCGGCGGCGGTAAACCTCAAGGTCAGGGTGCTGGATCGAAGCGACCCTATTCGACGCTCAACCTTAAAGCGACGGAAGTGAAGGACGGCCAGGGCGCCGGCGACGACAAGGCGAAGTCGTCCGGTACGGCGTCCACGACCTCCACAGCCTCCAGCGCGACCGCAAAGAGCGCGACGCCGGCCGGTGTGGGACGCGCCGCTGGGGCTTCCGCGGCCGGCAAAAGTGATGCGGGCGCCGTCAAGGATGCTGCAACCCGCAAGGGCGCCGACACCATCGCACAGGCCGCGAAGACGACGCCAACCACCAGTGCTGCCAGCGCTGCGGGTGCCGCGGCGGCGGGCTCCAAAGGTGCGAGTGCCACGGCCTCAGGCGGTGGCGCAGGCGGCGTCGGTAAAGGCGCCAGCACAGGCGGCGGTGGTAGCGGCGGCAGTGGCGGCGCCCGGCCTCCGGCGACGCCCGCCCCACGGAAATCCGGTGGCGGGTTCTTCTCGCACGCGTTCGCGAGCATCGTGGGCGCGGTGCTCGGCGTCTTCGGCGCGCTCTACGGCGCCAACCAGCTAGGCCTCGCGGACCTCCTGCCAGCAAGCTTCAAAAGCACAGACAACACCCAATCCCAACAACGGTTTGCCGCGCTCGAAAAGCAGCTGGCTGATTTGAAAGGCCGGGCACCGGGCACCGGCGCTGGTGATCCGAAAATCGCCGAACAGATCGCAGCAGCACGCGCACGCATCAAGAAACTTGAAGCGCTCGGCGATCAGATCACCACGCTGTCGGCTGCGCAAAAGAAGCTCGCCGCGGACACGGACGCAATCAAGACCGGCGGCGGCGATAGCCCCAGCGCCAAAGCGTTGAACCGACTGGCGCGACTCGAGCAGGCGCTCAAAGACCTCGGCGATGCCAGCAAGGGTGACCGCGGCTCGATCACGCAGCTCGCGGGCATCACAGGCCGCGTCAACGACCTGGAGAGCACGCTCGCCACGCAGATCGCGGCGTTACGCAAAGACCTCATCCAGGAAGTCGACCAGCGCGTGAAGCCGGCCACGGAAGCCAGCTCGGCCGCCCGCTCAGGGGCCCAACGCCTTGACCGCGACGTCACCGGCCTCAAAAGCGACTCCGCGAAGCTAACCCAGCTTCTGGAAACGTTGCGCGCCTCGCTCGACAAGATGCGTAACCGCTTGAAGGCGGTGCAGGATCAAACCGCCGATCTCGATGGCGAGTTGAAGACGCTGAAGACCAACGTGACCACCGATCTACGCAAAGTCACGCGCCCTGCCGATCTGACCAGCGCCATCAAGCCGGTCACGGCCAAGATCCAACAGCTCGAGACCAACATCAAAGGCGTGGTCCGCACCGAAACGCAGCGCAAACAAGTGGCCGAACGCATCGTGCTGGCGCTTGAACTCGGCAACCTGAAGCGCGCCATGAACCGCGGTCTCGCCTTCGACAGCGAACTGGCGGAAGTGAAACGTGTCGCCGGCGACAGCGTTGATTTGAAGCCGCTCGAAGCCTTCAAAGACAAAGGTGTGCCAACGCTTGGTGATCTCCAAACGAGCTTCAAGCCGCTCACCTACCAGATGATCGAGGCTCAGCCGCCGCAACCGAACGCTTCGTTCATGGACCGCATGCTGTCGGGAGCGAAATCGATCGTGCGGGTGCGCAAGACGGATCATGCGCCCGGCGACACCAGCACTGAAGCTGTGGTCGCCCGTATGGAGCGCGCATTGAAGGACGGCCGTTTGAGCGACGTGCTGGCGGAGGCGAAAAAGCTGAAAGCCGACGCGCGCCGCCCTGCGGAAGCCTGGCTTGAGAAAGTGAAAGCGCGCCAGTCCATTGACAGAGCGCTCGCTGACATCGAAGCCAAACTCAAAAGATCGCTAGGCGGCGACAGCGTCGAAAAGGGCTGATGCGACTATGTTCAGGTTGATCCTTGGTATTCTGTTTATCCTTGCCCTTGGCGCTGGCCTCGGTTGGCTTGCCGATCGGCCTGGCAACCTGACGCTGCAATGGCAGGGCCGCGAGGTACAGACAAGCGTGTTCCACGCGGTCGTCCTGCTGGTGCTGGTGATCGCCATCTGCATCCTGCTGTGGTCGATCTTCCGGGCGGTGTTGAACTCGCCCGCATCGGTCGGACAGTACTTCCGCCGCAAACGCCAAGCGCGCGGCCTTGAGGCGCTATCCAGCGGTCTCATCGCGATCGGCTCAGGCGACCGCGACGATGCGCAACGCTTCGCTTCGCAGGCGCGCAAAGCGCTGCCTAACGAGCCGCTCACAGCCTTGCTGCGCGCGCAAGCAGCGCAACTGACCGATGATCGTGCCACCTCGCGGCGGATCTATGAGGGCATGCTCAACGCGCCGGATACCGAGGTGTTGGGGCTGCGCGGCCTTTTCCTGGAGGCCGAACGCGAGGGCGAACCCGTCGCTGCCCGGCAGTTCGCAGAACGGGCGTTGCGTCTCAACGGCAAACTGAAGTGGGCATCAGATGCCTTGTTCACGCTGCAGTGCAAGCAGAAGGACTGGGCAGGCGCGCTTGAGACGCTGAAGCTTGCGCAGAAAAACGGGATCGCGGACAAGGCGGTCGCCCAACGCCAGCGCGCCGTGCTGCTGACCGCACAGGCGCAAGTGCTTGAGGGCGAAGACGACGATAAAGCGCTCGCGCTTGCCGGCGAAGCGCACATGTTGGCGCCGGGCCTGATTACGGCCGGGGCCATCGCCGGCCGGTTGCACGCGTCGCAGGGCACCACCGGCAAGGCGGCAAAGATTCTTGAAGCGGCTTGGAAGAAGGCACCCCACCCCGATCTTGCGACGGCCTACGCGTTCGCGCGTCCCGGTGACAGCCCGCGCGATCGGCTTGCGCGCGTGCGCAACCTCGTGCGCCAGACGCCGCATTCGATCGAGAGCCCGATTGCACTCGCGACCGCGGCCATTGAGGCCAAGGAATGGGGCGAAGCGCGCGACACGCTTGAAGGCCTGAAAGATGAGCGTCAAACCCAACGGGTTTGCGCGTTGATGGCGCAGATCGAAGGCGAACAGGGCCGTGAAGGGCGCATGCGCGAGTGGCTCGCCCGCGCCGTCAATGCCAAACCCGATCCGGTCTGGACCGCCGATGGCGTGGTCGCAGATGATTGGTCGCCGACATCTCCGGTCACGGGCAACCTTGATGCGTTCGCCTGGAAGGTGCCCGAAGAGACGATCGGGCGCACCGGCGCGAGCATCCTGCATCAGAAGCTTGAAGCGCTCGTTGCGATGGGCGCGCGGCCTGAAACGGTGATCGAGGCGCCCGCCGCGCTGACCAACATCGATGTTGCCGATGATGACGACGATGATGCACCACCGGTGACATTAACACCTCTGAACGTGACCCCTACGCAGCAACCGCAGACGGAACGCCCCCAGGCGAGCACCGCCCCAACGGTCGCCGCAGCTCCTGACAACGTGGTCGACGCGCCGGCGGCGAAGGCAGCTGTAATCGTCGCACCGACGGCTGCAGCGGCCGCTGCAGCCGCCGCCTCCGCGGTTGCGGCCAAGGTTGCCGAAGGTGCCGCGGCCAAGGAAGCCGTGGTGGAGGCGACCGCGACGACAACGAAAGCGGTCAAGACGGCCGTCGCGGACAAGGCCGCGGCTGTCGTCGAGCCTGTGTCCCGCGTCGCCCGCGAGGCCGCCGTCGAAGTGCGAAGCAGCCCGTCCGCCGCGGAAGACGCGGTGATCGTGGAGACATCATCGGGCGAGCATGCCGCCGACGCATCCAGCAAGGCGGCGCTGACGGCCGATGCAAAAAGCCCCACTCAAGACAAAGACAGCACGACGGACACGAACGCCAAGACCGACGCTGATACGGCAAGCGCAATGGGTGCAAAGTCCGACGACAATGCCTCGTCGGCCACGAAGCCCACGGGCAAAGCTGCCGCTAGCGACGAGGCTTCGACCAAGCCCGCCGCCGCACAGCCAACCCCGTCGAAAGCGGACGTCAAGGCGGCCGAACCTACCATATTCGTGCCGCCACGCGCGCCGGACGACCCCGGCACCGAAGGCCGGCAGGGCAAAGGCGGCAGCAAACGTCGTGCGCGCGCCTAGATCATAGGTCGATTTCGGGCTCACCTATGGTGATCCCGATGAAACGCTGAGATGATCTCGAGGCCTTAGCGCAACCGCATCAGGTAGCGTTGGGTGCCTCGCATCACGACTTCACCGCGCTGATTGTGGATCACGCTCGCCACGCCCAACACGCCGGTGGTGCGCTGCGGTATGACGTCAGCAATCGTCAGCCGCGGGTAGAGCGTGTCGCCCTCATAGACGGGCTTCAAAAACTGCGAAGACTGCTCAAGGAACCCCACCAGGTCGTCTTCCATGACGAAGGCCAGCGCGCAGGCGCCCGCGCAGCTTTGGATCAGCACTTGGAACCCGTGCGCAAGCAAGCCCGGATGCCCGTGCCGGCGACAGTGCTCAACATCGTAGTGGATCGGGTGGTTGTCGCCGCTTGCCATCTGGAAGGCTGCGAAATGCGCTGACGTGACGGTGCGCGAAGGGATGTGAAACGTCTCGCCCACGCGAAACGCGCTGAACGGTCGTGGTGCATGGGGCCGGTGCGCGCCTGGATCGAACGCGATGTCCGCCGCACGCTCATCCCCTCGCGCCACGCGGCTCACGTTGCCAACGTCACGCTCGTTGCTCATTCCGCTGCCTCGCGTGCATCTTGCGCGCAAACCACCGCGCCTTCCGCCACAAGCGCCTCAACGGCAGCATCACTCAAACCGGCCTCGCTCAAAATCGCACGGCTGTGCTCCCCCACCGCGGGGGCAGCCGCGTTGAACGCCGGCGCGCCCGGTGTGTGGGGCAAGCTCACGTTCCCCCCATCGCTGAGCGGATAAGCCGGCGCCGCTTTGACCACCTGAACATGCGGGTCCGCCAGCCAATCACCATAGGTGTTGATCTGACTGCCAAGCGCGCTGGCCGCAGCAAACCGGTTCACCCACGACGCCGTCGTATCCGTCGCCATGGCGTCACGCAGTATCGCGCAGATCGCATCCGCATGGGCTTTGCGCGCCGGGAACGTCGCGAAACGCTCGTCACTCGCCAGGGCCGGCTGCCCGATCGCCTCGGCAATCGCCTTGAAGTGCGCGTCTGTCACCAACGTCACCGCGAAGTACCCATCCGCCGTCGCGTAGTTGCCGGCCGGCGCGTTGAACAGACCGGGCGCATGGCCCACCGCTGACCACTCCAAGATGTAAGGCGCCATCATCATCGCCGCGCTCTGCATGAGCGAGATGTCAAGATGCTGCGCCTCGCGCTCAGCCTTCGGCGTCCACAACGCCATCATCGCCGCCTGAAAGCCGTACAGCCCGGTGACGTGATCGATCAGCGTCACGTTCAACTTGGTCGGCATGCCATCGCGGCCGAGCGCCACACTCATCAGCCCTGACTGCGCTTGCCCCACGGTATCGACCATGGCCAGCGGCGCGTTCGGACCCTGCTGGCCGTAACCGGAAATCGACACGTAGACGATGCGCGGGTTGCGCGCGCGCACCGCATCGAAGTCGAGGCCAAGGCGGGTCATGGCACCGGGCCGCGCGTTTTGGATGACCACATCGGCGCGCTCGGCCAGTTTGAGCACGATCGGCGTTGCCGATGCGTGTTTGAGGTCGAGCGCCAACGAGCGCTTGGCCCGGTTGTAGGTGATCGCCTGAGCCGATGAGCCGTCGATGCGGGTCCCAAGCGCGCGCACCCAATCGCCGCCCACCGGCTCAATTTTGATGACATCGGCGCCGTACTCTGCGAACAGGCCACCGCACGAGGGTCCCGCGATGCCTTGGCTCAGGTCTAGCACCCGCAATGCGCCCAACGGGCCGCGTGATCCGGCCGCAGCGACAGCATCGGCAGTTGCGGCTGCATCGGGAGGGGCGGCGGCAGAAGGCGTCGCACCGTTATGGTCGTCTAAGTCGGCGTCGTCATGCATGGGCGCATCTCCGGGGTGATCGGCGCTTGGGTTAATGCAGTTTAAGGGGAACGATCCATGACTGACCAGCCACCGCGCGCGCAAGCCAAACCGGCCGACGCACCCCTACCCGATTTGCGCGCCCGCTCGACCTTCGCGCATTGGACCTCGGTCACGATCCGCTTCTGCGACACCGACCTACTCGGCCACGTCAACAACGTCGCAATCGCTTCCTACTTCGAAGCTGCGCGCTGTGCCTTTTTCTACGACCTGCTGGCCCGGGAAGGACGCGCAGGGCTCGACTTCATCCTCGCGCGCGTCGCGATCGATTTCGTGGCCGAGATCCACTATCCAGGCACGGTCGAGGTCGGAACCTGCCTGACACGGCTCGGCACGAAGTCGCTGCACAGCGGTTACGGCGCGTTCATCGGCGATACCTGCGTGGCGACCGGTGAAGCGGTGAACGTCTTTTTCGATCCGAAGACGCGCAAGACCGAAGCGCCCGAGCCGGCCCTGCGCGCGTTGCTGGAGCAGCAGATCGTGCGCTGACCCTTGAGAGCGATAGCCTTCCTTGGCGAAAGTGCCGCGCGCGCCGGGCTTTAGGGGCGAAACCCTCAAGTCTGTCTGCGCTCTTGGCGAAAGCGTCTTTTCGTAATGGCGTTATCTGATTTCGCTAAATCGTTCGTGCACCGCTTTGTGGTAAGCCGTAGGTTCACAAGTGCTGCTGCGATCGGCAAGGGCGTGCGCCAGCGCGTGCAGGCTTGACCGGCGCGTTAACCTTCAACCGCGCTCGTTCGCGCGTGAGGTCAGCGCCAGCGATAACGTCGCGGAAGAACGCGAGAGTGTGCAAGCGTGGGCCGAAAATGCGGGCGCACGTGCTGCGCGGCATGATTTGATCGAGACGGGTCCGATCGTGAGGCGTGCTCTCTGGTCGAATGGTGAAGTGTCTGATGTGGGGTTGCATCACGTGCGTGGGTTGAGGTCTTGGGTCAAGCGGGCGGTTTCGATGCCGCTTATGACCTTGAGTGCAGTTCTGGCCGCCCTCGCGATCGTGGCTGGCATGACGCCCCCCGCCTCGGCGGCCCGCGAGATCGTCGTTCTGCAAGCCGGCAACCTCGAAGCACGCCTCAAGCTTGGCCCCCAGGGCATCACCCATGCGGCTGGGACGAGCGTGTTCATCGAAGCCACGTTGCGCGCCAAGAAGCGCAAGCGGCGCGGCTCAACGATCGATATCGTGATCGACGTGGACGGCGCGAAGGTGCTGTCTGCGACCGGCAAGCGCATCAAGCTCGTGCGTGATTCACGCGGTCGTGCCACGGTCCGGGCAACGCGGGTGCGCACCTGGGCGCCACGCACCACGCTGATCGAGTTGCGCCTGGGCGATCGCATCACACGCAACGGGCGTCGCGATCTCAACACCGCCAACGTCGCCTTGCGCGACCCGCGGACCGATGACACCGATGAACTGGCGCTAAGCTGGCCGTTGGCGACCTGCGCGCTCGACTACCACCGGGCGCTGCAAGGCGTTTTGAACACCCGCGGTCCTAACTTTCAGCCGATCCAACAGCTTTTGCGTTCCACCGATCGCCGCCTGCCCGGGCGCTGGATGTTCTATAACCCGCGTGATTTCCGCGCCAAATCGCGCCGCAGCCGTTTCCGGTGCGCGAAATCGCGTCGCCGGCGAGGACGTTGGCGGTGTGTGAAGTGGGTGCGCCGCAAGGGCCCCACGCCGCGCAAGCGCGAGGGCAAGCCGACCAAGGAAGAGCGCGCGCTGATCAAGCTCGTCGATGGCTACGTGAAGCAGCGCGGGTTCGCGGTCGAGTTCAGCACGCGTGGTCGCTACTATTGGACGCCGATCCGGGTTGCAGCCGACCTGCGCAATTATCTCGGCCAGGGCGCTCATCCAGCGCTGTGCACGGGTGCGCCTGAGTTTGTCCGCCATTTTAAGGTCAACACGGGTTCGTTGCGCCGGCGTATGCGTGAGGTACGGGATGCGGCGACGAGCGCGCGGCAGATCGCGATGGCGCGGGTGATGACGGCGCAGCAGGCGCCCGAGCGGGCGGAACGCCGCTGGACGGATGTGCGCATCAAGCGGGCGGAAGCGGCACGAAAGGCCGCGATCGCAGCCGCCAAAAAACGCATGGTTGAACAGCGCAAAGCGCGT
>JBCBJZ010000023.1:0-31329 GCA_038522635.1 Pseudomonadota bacterium
CACCTCGTTCCGGGGTTGGTGGAATTGCACACGGACCATTTGGAGAACCACGCCTTCCCGCGCCCGAAGGTGACATGGCTCCCGCCCGCCGCCGTTCTCGCCTACGACGCGCAGGTCGCAGCCGCCGGCATGACCACGGTGTTCGACTGCTTCCGCGCGGGCTCCGATGTTGATAGCCGCTCGGGCAATGAGTCGCTTTGGTCGCTCACGGCTGCCGTTTCGCAAGCCCAAGCGCGCGGGCTGCTGCGGGCGGAGCACCACACCCACATCCGCTGCGAGATCTGCTCCTACGACGTGCTTGAACAGATGGACCGGCTGGCGTCGCTGTACCCGATCGCCTTGATGTCCCTGATGGACCATACGCCCGGCGCCCGTCAGTTCGCCAGCATCGCGCGTTGGAAGACCTACTACGGCGGCGTCACCGGCCTGTCGGACACGGAGCTCGACCGGCTGATTGAAGCGCGGCAGGCGGCGCACGATGCGAACTACCAGCGCCATCGGGCAAGCCTCGTTGCACTTGCAAACGATCGCGCGATCGCGCTTGCCAGCCACGACGATGGCACCGCGGACCACGTCGCCCAGTCGGTCGCCGACGCCGCCGTGATCGCCGAATTCCCGACCACGATGGAAGCTGCGCGCCTCTCCCATGAGGCGGGCATCCAGGTGCTGATGGGGGCGCCGAACGTGGTGCGAGGGGGATCGCATTCGGGCAACATCGCAGCGATCGATCTGGCCCGCGAAGGCCTGCTCGATGTGCTGTCGTCGGACTACGTGCCGGGCGCGCTGTTGCTTGCCGCCTTCAAGCTCGCCGATGAGGTCGACACGATCACGTTGCCGCAAGCGATCGCCACGGTGACGCTCAATCCGGCCCGGGCGGTGGGCCTTGATGACCGTGGCGCGCTACGGACCGGCTTGCGCGGCGACGTGCTGCGCGTGCGCCTTGTCGACGGCATGCCGGTGGTGCGGGAGGTTTACCGCGAGGGCAAGCGCGTTGTGTGAAGAACGAACCTCCGAACGGCCTTTGAAGGGCGGCGAAGCGGTGCGTGGGCAAGCCGGCCAACCGGCGGTGGCAACAGCGGCGCCGAAGGGAACGTTGTTCCTGATCGTCGGGCCGAGCGGGGCGGGCAAAGACACGCTCTTGGCCGGAGCCCGCCGCGCGCTCGCCGATGATCCTCGCTACGTCTTTCCCGCGCGCTTCATCACCCGCCCTGTGTCGAACGCCGACGACGACGGCGATGCCAACGACGAGCGCCACATCGCGATCACCCCCGGCACGTTCGCGCGCGAGGCCCGCTGGGGCGCGTTCGCGTTGCACTGGCAGGCGCACGGGCTGCACTACGCGATCCCTGCCGCCATCAACGAAGCGTTGCGCGCCGGCCGCCACGTGATCATCAACGTGTCACGCTGCGTGATCGAGCAAGCCCGCGCCGCCATGCCGGGGGGCGTCACCGTCATTTACGTGGATGCGCCGCGGCCTATCCTGGCAGCCCGCCTTGCCGCCCGCGGACGCGAACCGCTGCAGGCGATCGAAGCCCGGCTCGCCCGCCAGGTGGACGCCTCCGCACGCACCGACGCCGACCACGTCATCGTGAACGATGGCACGCCTGATGAAGGTGCGGCAGCGCTGACGGCACTGCTGGAACAGGGCTGAGTTCCCACGGCACCAAGCGTTCAACGCCGATCGGGCCGCAAACCTCAATGCCCGGCCACGTGATCGCCAGGGTAGCGCATGATGGTTGGCGCGGCCTGATCGATGGCGGAGGCGCGTGGCAAGGCGTGGGCCGCCACATGATCGCGTGGCACAACAAAAGCCGTGGGCGCATGTCGAGCCCGGCGTATCACGTCGCCCGGTTTCCTGTGATGCTCGCCTTTGCGAGGGCCTTGCGGCGCGCCCTTACGGAAGCGCTTGACCAGCAGGCTTTGCGGGACCCGGCGCGTGGGCGCATGCGGATCGCGCAGCCGCGGCGCGCCATCGCTCTCATCGTTCGGCGTCACCGATGGCGTAGGTGCAGGCCCAGGCCCAGGCTCAGGTTCAGGTTCAGGCGGGCCGTAGCGCGTGACGGTGATGGGCGGCACGGTTGGAGGCGCAGGTTTGGCACGCGGTACGGCCGGGTCTTGCGGCTTGCGTGTGCTGACCACCACGGGCGGGACCACGGGCTTGGCCGCAACGCGCGGCGTGGGGCGGGCCAGGTTGTTAGGCGCGCGGGCTGCGTTGGCGTCAGGTGCGCCGACCACGGTGGCAGGTGCGCGCTGCGGCGCGGTCGGTTGCGTTTTGGTGACAGCGCGGGGGCGCTTCGCGTCAGCGCCTGGCAAGGCCGGATTGGTGACGACAAGCGGTGGCTGCGGCGTGCCTGAACGCTTGCGCGGCGTCGAGCGTGCCGTACGCTTGGGCGGCAGCGGCGGTAGGGAGGCGGCCCGGTCTCGCGAGCGCGCCTTGGTGTCCTGCGTCGGTGGTTGCGCGGTTTGTTTGGGCTTGGACGGCTGAGCTGTTTGCTGCTGCGGCGATGGCTTTGGCTTGGTGCCGGGTTGGCGCTGCGCACCGGGTTGCGGCTTTGTCGCCCCGGATAGCGGCCGCCGGGCGTTCTGCTGCGGCGGCTTGGCCCTGTTGGCGGTGTTAGCCTTCGCGGGCACGGGCGGCGTTGGCCTCGCGCTTTGCGCAGGACGCGCAGGCCTGTTCGGCCCGGTCGCCGCTTTCGGTTTGCCGTCAGCCGGCGTGTTGGCCGTGGGCTTATCCGCGGTGGTCGGCTTGCGCGTTGCCGTCGCGGCAGGCGGTTGATCCGGCGAGCCGCGTTCCGGCGCCGCCTGCGTCGTTGGCGCACCAAGCGGACCGAGCGGCCGGCCCTCGTCGCCCGGCACCTGCTCCGCGCACCCCACGAGCATCGCTCCCAGGACGGTAAGGGCAGCGACAGCGCGCACGCGCGCCCGGGGCGGTGCAAACGACGATGACAACGGGCGATACAAGGCGTTCGACATAACCCTCATCAACGCCCACGCCGCGCGAATGGGAAGCACCCGCCTTAAACTGTGGTTAACCCATCGAAGCTTGACCGTTCATCTTATCGCCTCAGGCGCTTCCACCTGATGCGGACGAACTTAGCCGTTGAAGCGCTTCTGCCCGTCCGCGAGCCGCTGCAGCAACGGCGCCGGCTTCCAAAAGTCAGCATCGGCCGAAGCCGTATCGGCAAACGCGCCCATCCGCGCGACCACCGCATCGAGCCCGCGCGTGTCCGCATAGAACATCGGCCCACCGCGGTAGACCGGGAACCCGTACCCCGTCATCCACACCACATCGATGTCGCTCGCCCGCAGCGCAATGCCTTCATCCAGCACTTGCGCGCCCTCGTTCACCAGCGCAAACACACAGCGCTCCACGATCTCCTCGTCATCGATGGGCCGTGGGTTAATGCCACGCGCCGCGCGCACCTCATCGATGATCGCATCGACGTCCGGATCAGGATGCGCCGTGCGATCGCCGGGCTCGTAGCGGTACCAGCCCTTGCCTGACTTCTGACCAAAGCGCTCCAATTCGCAAATGCGATCGGAGAGCACGTAAAACGGCTTCAGCGCGGGACGCTCCAGGTAGCGGCGTTGGCGGATGCGGTAGCCAACGTCGTTGCCGGCAAGGTCGTACATGCGGAACGGGCCCATCGCCATGCCCCACCGCTGGAGCGCGGCATCCACTTGCTGCGGACGTGCCCCCTCCATCACCAACATCAACGACTGGCGGATGTAGGGCTCCAGCATGCGGTTGCCGATGAAGCCATCGCAGACGCCGGAGAGTACGCCGACCTTGCCGATGGTTTTGGCGAGCTTCATCGTGGTCTGCACCACGTCATCGGCCGCGTCCTTGCCGCGCACGATCTCGAGCAGACGCATCACGTTGGCGGGCGAAAAGAAGTGCATGCCGACGACGTCTTGCGGGCGCTGCGTGAAGGCGGCAATCGCGTCCACATCGAGCGTGGATGTATTGGTTGCGAGGATCGCACCAGGCTTCATCACCGCATCGAGCTTGGTGAAGACCTCGCGCTTGACATCCATCTCTTCAAACACCGCCTCGATTACGAGGTCGGCGTCCGCGATGGCATCATAGGTGAGCACGGGCGTGATGAGGCCAGCGCGCTTGTCAGCCTCGCCTTGGCTCAACCGCCCGCGCTTCACGCTGGCAGCGTAGTTGCCTTCGATGATGGCCATTCCACGATCGAGCGGCTCTTGCGTGGTCTCGAGCACGGCGACGGGGATGCCCGCATTGGCGAAGTTCATCGCGATCCCACCGCCCATCGTGCCGCAACCGATCACAGCGACCTTGGCGATGGCGCGCGTCGCTGTCTCGCGCGGGATGTCGGGGATCTTCGCGCACGTGCGCTCGGCAAAGAACGCGTGACGTTGGGCCTTGGACGCGTCGGATGCCACGAGGCGCTCGAAGTGCTGACGCTCCACGTCCATGCCTTCGGCGAACGGCTGGGTGAAGGCAGCGCGCACCGCATCAAGGCATGCCGGCGGGGCAGGGAAGCCACGCATGGTCTTGGCGATCCGCGCTTCCCAGGCTGCGACGGCCGCATCCAGACCGCCCTCGTGCGTGACCGGCGGCGCCTCGCGCTCACGCACCAGCGGAAGCGCGCCATCGCCCGCGATCTTTGCCGCGAACGCGACAGCGTGTGCCCGCACATCGTCCTCAACCACGGCATCAAACAGCGCGGTCTCGCTGAGCGCACGCGCGCGCACGGGCGCACCGGTGATGATCATCGTCGCCGCCTGGTCAAAGCCGACCACCCGCGGCAAGCGTTGCGTCCCGCCTGCGCCGGGCAAAATCCCGAGCTTGACTTCAGGCAGCGCGATCTGTGCGTCCGCCGTGCTCAAGCGGTAGTGACACGCGAGCGCCAGTTCGAGACCGCCACCCATGGCGACCCCGTGGATGGCGGCGATCACGGGCTTGGCGGACGCTTCGATCGTGTCGATCACATCGGCCAAGCGGGGCGCGGCGCTCGCGGCAGGGGTGTTGAACTCACGGATGTCCGCGCCGCCTGAAAAGACGTTCGCCTTGCCGACCAGCACAACCGCGCTCACATCGTCACGCGCGTTGGCTTCGCGGACGCCCGCATCGATCGTGCTGCGCAGCGCGTGGCCAAGCCCGTTAACCGGCGGGTTGTCCATCTCGATGACGGCGACGGTGGCGTCGACAGTGTTGATGGCCATGGCGTCAATCCTTCAGGGTCTAGGTGGCGATGCTTGGTCGATTGCAATGATGAAGCGTGGTGAAGCGGCGGGCGCGGATACGGGCGCAGCCTAACGACGCACGACGCACGACGCACGACGCACGTTGTCATAGCGCGGGCCCGACGACGGCGCCAAGGGTGCGCTTGCCAGCTCCGAAGGGCCGCCCTACGCTCACGCTTTAAAGTCGGTTCGCTTCAGCTTGAAGCGCTACGACATCTCATCTTTTGTTCTGCCGTTCATCTTTCGCCTCAGATGATTCCCCTGAGGCGGATGAACTCTAAAGCTCGGCGCGGGGGACGGACGAAACGCGATGAAGACGGATGTGGGGATCGTGGGCTGCGGACCGTCAGGCCTGTTGTTGGCGCGCCTGCTGCAGGCCCAGGGCATTGCGAGCGTCATCTTAGAAAAGCGCGAACGCAGCTACGTGGAGGCGCGCATTCGGGCCGGCGTACTTGAGCCGCAGACGCTTGACGTGCTTGACGCTGCCGGTGTCGGAGCCCGGGCGCGCGCACGCGGCATGCCGCACGGCGGCTTCGACATCGTGCATCCAGGTGGTCGGTTCCGCATCGACCTGGAGGCGCTCACCGGCCATGTGGCCACCGTCTACGGCCAAACCGAGATCACGCGGGATCTGATCGCGACGCACCTTGAAGCGGGCGGCGCGATCACGTTCGACGCGCAGGACGTCGCGCTCCACGGCATCGAAGGTGAGGCGCCCGCCATCACCTACCGCGTGGACGGCGAAGAACACCACCTCGTTTGTCGTTTCATCGCCGGATGCGACGGCTTTCACGGGATTGCGCGCGCATCGATTCCCCCCGGGCACCTGCAGGTTTTCGAGCAGACCTACCCCTTCGGTTGGCTCGGCGTGCTCTCTGAGACGAAGCCAGCCTCGCACGAACTGATTTACGCAACGCACGCGGACGGGTTTGCCCTTGCGTCGATGCGCGGGCCGAAGCTCAGCCGCTCTTACGTGCAGTGCCCGATCGACGATGCGATCGAAGCGTGGTCGGATGACCGCTTCTGGTCGGCGTTCGCAACGCGCATCGGACCTGACGCGGCCGCCACGTTGGAGACGGGCCCGGCGATCGAAAAGGGCATCGCGCCGTTGCGCAGTTTCGTCGCCGCACCCATGCGTTTCGGCCGCCTGTTCCTTGCCGGTGATGCAGCCCACATCGTGCCGCCGACGGGCGCCAAAGGCCTCAACCTGGCGGCCGCGGACATTCGCGTTCTTGCCAGCGCGTTGGTGCGCCATTTCAACAGCGGAGACGATACGGGGCTCGACGCCTACTCCGACATCTGCCTGGCGCGCATATGGAACGCGCAGCGGTTCTCGTGGTCACTGACCAAGATGCTGCACCGCTTCGATACGGACACCGCCTACAGCAGCGCGGTGCAGCAGGCCGAACTCGACTACCTTGCCACCTCGGTCGCGGCGCAGACCGCGCTAGCGGAAAACTACGTCGGGCTGCCGTTCAGCCACCGGTGAACGGGTGGCGCCACGTCAATGCAGACGAACCTAAGTGACCCTAAGACCCGTAGTCGCGCTGGTCGTCGATGACCTTGCCGTCGTTAGGCAGGCTGTCAGGCTCAACCAAAATAACGTCGCCCTTGAGCTTGGTGACCGCCGCCAACGTTTCCGCGATCCGCGCCGCCAGAGCCTCATCGCTGCTGCCCGCTTCGGCCTTCAGCACCATCGCGTCCTGTTCGCCAGCCCGCGCCACCTCCAAGCGCAAGCGCCCCGCTTCGGGATGGCGTGCTGCCACTTCGGCCACGTGTTCGGGGTGGACGAACATGCCCTTGACCTTGGTGGTCTGGTCCGCGCGGCCCATCCAACCCTTGATGCGCATGTTGGTGCGCCCGCACGGGGACGGCCCCTGCAACACCGCTGACAAGTCGCCGGTCGCGAGGCGGATCATCGGGTAATCGCGGTTGAACGACGTCACCACGACTTCGCCGACCTCGCCCTCCGGCACGGGATCGCCCGTGCCTGGGCGCACGATTTCAACGAACACGCCTTAATCGACGATCATGCCCTCAAGCGCCTCGCTGTCGTAAGCGATGATGCCAACGACGGCCGTCGCGTAGGTCTGATAGCAAGCGATGCCGCAGCTCGCGTAATGCTCCCGCAGCGAGGGAAAAAGCGCGCCCCCCGAGACCAGCGCGCGCGTGAAGCTTGACGCGTCAGTGCCCGCCTCGTCCGCTTTGTCGAGCAGGATTTTGAGGTAGTCAGGGACGCCGATGTACGCGGTCGGCTTGAGATGCGCGATCGCTGCCAATTGCTGTTCGGTGTTGCCAGGGCCGGCGGGAATGACCGCACAACCGAGCGCGCGGGCCCCCGCATCGAGGATCCAGCCGCCGGGCGTCAGGTGATAGGCGAAGGTGTTGTGGACCACGTCGCCGGCCCGAAAGCCCGCCGCATGCAGCACGCGCGCTGAGCGCCACCAATCGCTGCCACGCCCCTCAGGTTCGAAAATCGGTCCGGGCGACATGAACACGCGGCCGAGATCACCGATGGGCGTCGCCGCGAAGCCGCCGAACGGTGGCATGTGCGGCTGCTGGTCTTTCAGCGCGACCTTGCGGAACAGCGGCAGGCGCGCCAGGTCCGCCCGGGTCTCAAACTCGCTGCTGATGTCGGCATTGGCCAAGTGGGCGGCCCAGCCCGGCGCCTCGGTGACGACCTTGGAGAGAAAGGCGGGCAGTTGGTCGAGTTGGGAGCGCTCACGCACGCCAGGGTCACGGGTTTCAAGATTATCGAAGAAGGACGTTGGCGCGGTGGTCTGGCTCATGGCGTGGGGTCCGGATTGGGGCTTGTGGCTCACCCGGCGGGCAGGGGGGCCCGGCCGGCGAAAAATGAACGGCAGACGAAAGCTCAAAGGCCGTATCACTTCGCGCGAAGCGACACGGTCTATCTGGCGCCAGCGCGCTAGAGTTCATCCGCGTCAGGTGGACTCACCTGAGGCGAAAGATGAACGCCAAAACAAAAGCTTAGATGTCGGTTCTGCTTCAAGCTGAAGCGAACCGAATCTAAGGCGCAATGACAGCCAGCGCCTGTACGCTACAGGTGCGCGATCGCCTTGGGAATTGCGCGTGCGCAGCAGGCAGGCGCGAAAGCGCGGTTGGGTCAGCGTGGTCGGCCGGGCCTTACGGTTCATCCGCTTCAGGTGGAATCGCCTGAGGCGAAGGATGAACGGCAGAACAAGGCTTAGATATCGGTTCGCTTCAAGCTGAGGCGAACCGGCTCTAGCGCGCGTGCCGGCCCCGTACGCGCCAACCTGCGCGCGCGGAGGCTTGAGCGGCGCTCACCGGCGTGAAACGTCTCAGAACGGCACGCGCCTTCGTAACCCGTTGAGGGCGCGCACAAGAGTCGAAGCCTCAACCCTTGCGAGGCGGTGCTTCGGCCGGCATGTTCCGGTGCGAGGCGGGCGGTCGCGTCGTTGCGCCGCTCCAACGCAGAACGCCGACCCGACTCTCAAAATGGGAAACGGAACCGATGACCGGCATCAAAACCGTGCTCTTCGCGATGTACGCGGTAACGAATGTGCTGGGGCCAGCCGGCCGCGCGATCGATGGGGCCAGCGCGCCCTACGTCGTGTTCTTTCTGGCGGTGGCCGGAGGGCTGGCACTCGCCTTGTTGCATGACGCGGTGACCACCCAGGTGCGCGAGCGGATGGCGCGGGCGCGCCAGAGGGCTGCTCGTACGCGCCCCTTGTCGGCGACCTTCACAGGCCCGACCGCGCGCCGCATGTGAGCGAGCGGCAACCGCCCAGACCACTTGGGTGCTCATGGTCATAGCCATCGTTCGCCGCCACTTGACCGCGCCCGATCGCCACTAAGCCCGCCCCTCATCAAGCCCGATCGCAAAAGCCAAGACCGCCGACGCCGGCTAACCCGGGATCATACCCAGCGCTTGCGGCGCTTGTAGTGCTTCACGTCGCGGAACGAGCGTCGGTCGCCGCCTGAAACGCCCAGGTAGAACTCCTTCACATCGTCGTTCTCGCGCAGCGCCGCACCCTCGCCATCGAGCACCACGCGCCCGTTCTCCAGGATGTAGCCGTAGGTCGCGTATTTGAGCGCGATGTTGGTGTTCTGCTCGGCCAGCAGGAAGCTCACCCCCTCCTTGTCGTTGAGGCGCTTCACGATCTCGAAAATCTCTTCGACGAGCTGCGGCGCGAGCCCCATCGACGGCTCATCGAGCAGGATGGTCGTGGGCCGCGCCATCAGCGCCCGCCCGATCGCGCACATTTGCTGCTCGCCGCCCGAGGTGTAGCCCGCGAGCGAACCGGAACGCTCCTTTAGCCGCGGGAAATACGTGTAGACCATGTCGAGGTCGGCCTTGATCGCGCCGCGCCCGTCACGCCGCGTGAACGCCCCCGTCATCAGGTTTTCTTCCACCGTTAGGTGTTCGAAGCAGTGCCGCCCCTCCATCACCTGGATGCAGCCGCGCCGCACCAGCGCGTTCGGGCTCAACTGGTCAATGCGCTCGCCGCGAAAGTGGATCGACCCCTTTGAAACCTCGCCGCGCTCTGCCCGCAGCAGGTTTGAGATCGCTTTCAACGTGGTGGTCTTCCCCGCACCGTTGGCGCCCAGGATCGCAACGATGCCGCCTTCGGGCACCTCCAGCGAAACGCCCTTCAGGACCAGGATCACGTGGTCGTAGATGACCTCGATGTTGTTGACCGCGATGACCGGCTGAGCGGCGGCCTTCGTCGTCGTGGGCGAAGTCGAGGTCGGTGTCGTGGTCTCGGCCATGGGGCGTTATCCTCGTGGCGAAGGCTTCAGCGATGGTGAGGGAGCTCGTGACGGCGACGGCTAATCACCGTCATAGAGGCGGTGCCGGCGTCACGCCTTGACGCGCGCCGGCACCCGTTTCATGAGCACAGAGGCTTATGAGCACTTCTGCGTCTGCCAACCTTTTTTGTCAGCGACGTACTTCTCGGCTGCCTCTTCGAGCAGGCCGCGAACCTTGTCCTTCATCGGCGTCAGCCACTCGGACACTTTGTTCCACTTTTTGCCGTCCCACTGTTGGACGAACATCGGGTGGGCACCGGAGTGGTCCGAGCAGGTGATCTTGATCGGGTTGGTGAAGCCCTCGAAGCCAAGCTCCTTCAGGCGCTCTGGTGTCACGTTCAGCGCTTCCATGCCTTTGCGCATGTCTTCGCCGTTGATCAGCTTCTTGCCCGTGATCTTCTGCGCGGTGCGGATCGCTTCGGCGACCAGCGCTGCGTTCAGAACGCCGCGGTTGTAGAGCACTTCACCGACTTCAGCTTCGCTCTTGACCTGGCTCTTACCCTTGCGGACGACGAATTTCAGGATGTCCTGGATCGCGCCGAAGTTCTGGCCAGCGCCATGGAAGTTCATCGATTTGTAGCCCTTGGCGGCAGCACCGGCAGGACGCACATCGCCCTCAGAGCCCGACCACCAAACGCCGATGAATTTTTCCATCGGGAAGCGGATTTTCGCAGCCGCCTTGATCGCGGTCGGGTTCATCGCACCCCAACCCCACATCACCATGTAGTCGGGACGGTTCTTGCGGACCTGCAGCCAGTGCGATGACTGGTTCTGCATCTCTTTGACGCCCACAGGGATCTTGATCAGCGTGAAGCCCATTTCGGCGGCAAGCTTCTCATACAGCGGGATCGGCTCGCGGCCGTAACCGACGTCAAGGTAGATGAAGCCGATCTTCTTGCCTTTGAGGTTCCCCTTCTCTTGCGCCTGGATGTATTTGATCACAGCCGACGCTTGACCCCAGTAGGTCGCGGGCGCGTTGAAGATCCACGGGAACTTCTCGCCAACCGCAGCGGCCGACAGACCATAGCCCATCGAAAGCACTGGGATCTTGTCCACGGCAGCCTTCGGGATCAGCTGCAGCGTGATGCCGGTCGAATAGGGATTGTAAATCAGCGCGCCTTTGCCCTTGGTCTTCTCGTAGCACTCCACGCCGCGCTGCGCTTTGTAGCCAGTCTCGCACTCTTCGACTTTGATCTTGACGCCACCGATGCCGCCATCGCGTTCGTTGAGCATCGTGTAGTAGTCGTGCTGGCCGTTGGCCTGCGGGATGCCCGAGCCGGCGAAGGCGCCGGTGCGGTAGGTCAGAAGCGGAACGAAGAGCTCCTCAGCCTTCGCTTGTTCGACCGTGTAGGTGGTGGCCAGCATGGCGCCCGCCGCCAGACCTAGAACCCATTTGGTTGTTGTCATGCGTTGGTTTCCTCCGCTTGTTGACGCTTTCGGGCTTGGTGCCCTTCGAGCGTGTCACGGCCCCTGGGGAACCGCGTTAGATGGGCCGTGGACGTTGCGTGTCGCCGCGTCCGCAGCCGGGTCGTCATGTTGATGAGCACAACTTGGGTGATCGCGTGTCACCGTCCTGCTCACCTTGCTGCTCAGGCTAACCCAAGTGCTTTGCCGCTGTCATGTGCAGTGGATCGTTGGCATGGGTAGCGCATCATCGGCCTCGCCGGTGCGCCGCGCTTTTACGGGCCGCACTAATACGGGCCGCACTAATACGGGAAAGGCCAGAGCCGCAGCTTCTCCTTGGTTAGCTGCCACAGGCGCGCAAGGCCACCGGGCTCTACGATCAGGAAGAAGATGATCAGCGCGCCCACGATCATGAAGCGCCAATGCTCCACCGCTGCCGCTTGCACCTCGATGCCAAACATGGCGGGCACATCGGCGATCAGGATGGGCGTGACGACGATGAAGGCTGCGCCCAGGAACGAGCCGATAAGGCTGCCAAGACCGCCGATGATGATCATGAACAACACCGGGAAGGACGCGTTCAAGATGTCGAACGATTCAACCTCGGCTGCGCCCAACGACAAGAACACCAGCATGGCCCCGGCGACGCCGCAGTAAAACGACGAGATCGCGAACGCCATTAGCTTGGTCGGCAGCAGGCGGATGCCGATCAGTTCTGCGGCGATGTCCATGTCGCGGATCGCCATCCACTGGCGCCCGTAACGACCGCGCACGAGGTTCGACGCGAACCACGTCATCACCGCCACGATCGTGAGCACCACCAGATATTGGAACCATGGTGCCCCGTAAGGCTCCGTCAGGGGCATGCCAAAGAGGGAGCGGTTCACGCCGTCGATCGCGCCGGAGTCGTTGTAGTTGTAAAGCCAGGCGATGCGGCCGAACGCCCACTCCAGGAAGAACTGCGACGCGAGCGTGGCGACGGCCAGATAGAAGCCCTTGATGCGCAAGCTCGGCAAGCCGAAAAAGATCCCTACGGCGGCTGAGAAGAAGCCCGACACCATGATCCAGATGACGATGTTCACGTCTGGATAGATCGAGGTCAGCTTGTAGCAGGCGTAGGCGCCCACGCCCATGAAGCCCCCGGTGCCGAGCGACAGCAGCCCCGCGTAGCCCGTCAGGAGGTTCAGCCCGATCGCCGCCAGCGCGAAGATCAACGTTGGGATTAGGATCGTGTTGAGCCAGTAATCGTTCGCGGTGAACGGCACGATCAGATACATGACCGCCAACATCAGCAGGATGCCGATGCGGTCCTGGCGGATCGGGAACACCGCCTGGTCATCGCGGTAGTTGGTTTTGAACTGTCCGGCTTCGCGGTACAACATGCGCGTGTGGCCCTAAATGCGTTCGATGATCTTGTCGCCAAAGAGCCCCTGCGGCCGGAACCACAGGAAAATCAGCGCGATGAAGTAAGGGACCCAGCTCTCGATCGAACCGCCGACGAGCGGACCCCAGTAGAACTCGGCAAGTTTTTCAGACACCCCGATGATCAGTCCGCCGATGATGGCGCCGGGGATCGACGTGAAGCCGCCGAGGATCAGCACCGGAAGCGCTTTGAGCGCGACGATCTCCAGCGCAAACGAGACGTCCGAGCGCGCGCCCCACATGATGCCGGTGACCAACGCCACGATGCCGGCGGCGAACCACACGATCACCCAAATCTGCTGCAGCGTGATGCCGACCGATTGTGCAGCCTGGTGGTCATCCGCCACCGCCCGCAGCGCCCGGCCAATGCGCGTCTTGTTGAAGAACAGCGCAAGGGCGATCACCATCAACGTCGCGATGATGACGGCTGCGATGTCGAGCTTTTGAAGCGACACGAAGCCACCCAAAATCTCAAAATCGTAAGCGCCGCTCGGCAGACCGATCTGCGCTGTGATCATCTGCTTGGGTTCACCGCCGAATACGGTTTCACCAAGGCCGATGAGGAAGGAGTTCAACCCGATCGTCGCCATGAACAAGATGATGTCAGGCTGGTTCACGAGCGGTCTGAGCACGATGCGCTCAACCGTGACGGCGAGTAAAAACATGATCGCGATGCAGCTCAGCATCGCAATCGTCGCATTCGCCCATACCGGCAGGCCGAGCCCACTGTTGTCGAGCAGCGCGTAGATTCCCACCAGCGACAACGCCGCGAACACCACCATGATGCCTTGGGCGAAGTTGAAGATGCCCGACGCCTTGAAGATCAGCACGAAGCCGAGGGCGATCAGGGCGTAGAGAATGCCGGCGACGAGCCCATCCCAGGTGGTCTGGATGAGAAGATCGGGCTGGTTGACCATCTGCACGAACGGGTCGGCGAAGATCTTGTAAAGCAGGTCCATGAACGCAAAGCCCTAGTGCGAGACGCCGAGGTAGGCATCGATAACGGTCTGATCAGCGCGCACCTTATCCGGCGTGCCATCGGCGATCTTCTCGCCGTGATCGAGCACCACAACGCGGTCCGAAAGGTCCATCACCACGCCCATGTCGTGTTCGATCAGGGCGATGGTGGTGCCGAACGCATCATTCGTGGTGAGAATGAAGCGCGACATGTCCTCTTTTTCTTCGAGGTTCATCCCCGCCATCGGCTCATCGAGCAGCAACAGATCCGGCTGCATGGCCAGCGCGCGACCAAGCTCCACCCGCTTTTGCAGGCCGTAGGGCAACTTGCCCACCGGCGTTTTGCGGATCGCCTGGATCTCGAGAAAGTCGATGATCTGTTCGACGAATTCGCGGTGACGCAATTCTTCATTCTCGGCCGGGCCAACCCGAAGGAGCTGCCACAGGAGCCCGCGGTTCATCTTCAGCGTACGCCCCGCCATGATGTTGTCGAGCGTGGTCATCCCGTGGAACAGCGCCACATTCTGGAAGGTGCGCGAGATGCCTTGGGTCGCGGCGAGGTAGGGGCGCATGTCGGCGCGCTCCTGGCCCTTGAACGTGATCGTCCCTTCTTGCGGGTGATAGAAGCCGTTGATGACGTTGAGCATCGACGTCTTACCGGCGCCGTTCGGGCCGATGATCGCGCGGATTTCACCCTTGCGCACATCGAAGCTGACATCGTTGATCGCGCGCACGCCGCCGAAGCGCAGCGTCACGTTGCGAATGTCCAGCATCACCTCATCGGAGACCGTGCGGCCTGGCTGCTGGGCGTCGGCACCATCCTTCATTCGGCGGCCTCCCGGTGCACGGCGGCATCGCCGTAGGTCTTCGTATCGACGATCTTCACGTCGCCCTCGATACGGCCCGTGCGACCATCTTCGTAGGTCACCTCGGTCACGATCTGGCAGCGCGTCGAGCCGTCGTAGAGTGCCTTGATGAGCGGCGCATAGCGATCGGCAATGAACGAACGACGCACTTTCTGCGTGCGTGTTAGCTCGCCATCATCGGCATCAAGTTCCTTGTGCAGGATCAAGAACCGGTGGAACTGGCTGCCCGCCATTCGCGGCTCTTTGGCGAGCGCCTGGTTGATCT
The DNA here is from genome assembly GCA_038522635.1 of Pseudomonadota bacterium. Taxonomy (GTDB): domain Bacteria; phylum Pseudomonadota; class Alphaproteobacteria; order Rhizobiales; family Hyphomicrobiaceae; genus JBCBJZ01. Next base: position 14,920 of record JBCBJZ010000023.1, read on the forward strand.
CGTCGATGCGCTTTTCGATCATCGCGTAGACATCGGGATGGGCGGCCAATTCCTGGTAGCTGGCGTAGATGACATTGTTGCGCTCCGCCCAACTCGCGACCGAGGTCAAATCGATGTTGACCATCACGGTTGCGTAGTCGCGGCCATCGCCGAGCGCCACCGCCTCGCGGATTTCGGGGAAGAACTTGAGTTTGTTCTCGAGGTACTTCGGGGCGAACAACGCGCCGTCGGCGAGCTTGCCGACATCCTTGGCGCGGTCGATGATGCGCAGATGCCCATCCTCGTCGATGAAACCGGCATCGCCCGAACGCACCCACCCATCAGCCGTCTTGGTGTTCTGCGTGGCGTCCTCGTTCTTGTAGTACATCAAGAACACGCCAGGGCTCCTGAACAGCACCTCACCGTTGTCGTCGATCTTGATGTCGACCTCCGGTCCCGGCTTACCCACCGTTTCGGGATGCACTTCGCCGTCGGGTTGCAACGTCACGTAAACGCTGGCTTCGGTCTGCCCGTAGAGCTGCTTCAAGTTGATGCCGAGCGAGCGGAAGAAGCTAAACAGCTCCGGGCCGATCGCCTCACCCGCGGTGTAAGCGACGCGAAGGCGCGTGAAACCCATCCGGTTGCGCAGCGGCCCATAGATCATGAGGTCGCCGATCTTGTGCATCACCCTGTCACCGAAGGGCACCGGCTGGCCATCGAGCAACTTCTCACCCGTGCGTTCCGCCACCTTCAGGAAATAGTGGAACAACCGGCGCTTGATCGCACCCGCATCCTCCATGCGCACCATGATGTTGGTGAGCATGATTTCGAACACGCGGGGCGGGGCGAAGAAGTAGGTTGGCGCGATCTCACGGCGGTCAGCGTCGATCGTCTCCGGGCTTTCAGGACAGGCGACACACATCCCAGCCGCGTACGACTGACCATATGAGAAGATGTGATCGCCGACCCAGGCCATCGGCAGGTAAGCGATCATGTCATCATGTTCGGTGAACTTATCGAACGCGTTCCCGTTTTCAGACGAGCGCACAATGTTCCACTGCGTGAGCATCACGCCCTTCGGCGTGCCGGTGGTGCCTGATGTGTAGAGCATCACCGAGACATCGTCGGCTTGACCACGCCCGATTTGCGCATGCCAATTGGCTTCAGCGCTTGGGTCCTGGGCGACGAGATCGCGCCCGGCCGTCTGGAGTTTTTCAAAGCTGTGTAGCCGCGTCTGGTCGTACTTATCGAGCCCACGTTCATCGTCGTAGATGATGCCGCGCAGCGCTGGCAGGCGCTCGCTGATGGCGATCACCTTGTCGGCCTGCTCCTGGTTTTCGACGATCGCAAAGACGGCTTCGGCGTGCTCCAGCACATAGACCATCTCGTCGGCCACCGCGTCCTGGTACATGGGGACCGGGATCGCACCGATGCTTTGCGCAGCACAAAACGACCAGTAGAGCCGAGGGCGGTTGTCGCCGATGATGGCGACCGTCTCACCGCGCTTCAGACCGAGCGCTTGCAACCCGAGCGCGAGGTCACGGATTTCGTCGTGCATTTGCGACCAGGTCCAGGTCTGCCAAATGCCAAGGTCCTTTTCCCGCATCGCCGGCCGGTTTGCGAACGTCTTGGCGTTGCGCAGCAGCAGCTTGGGGACGGTATCATAGGAACTCCGCGCGCCAGCGGCTGCCGGCGCCGCGGCGGTGGGCGACGACGTTGCCACAGGGGTAACGGCGGGGGCTACAGGCGTCGCGGCGGCATGCGCGTCAGGCGCACCTCGATCGGTCACGGTCGTCACGTCCTCCCAGGTGAAGCGAGAAGCGGCGGCGCTGCCGCTGGCAGTTTATCGTGCACCGCTGGACGAGACTGGCGCCCCGGGCAATGCAATTCCGCTCAACTTTTTAACACCTTACAACAGGCTTTTGCCATTCGCCACAGGGCTTTTGGTGAAAGCGCTTGCGTGCCGTTCAGCGGCATTGGCGGTAGACATAGCTCCCATCTGAGACAATTGCGTGGCCGATTGATCTACGTTATCGCCGCGAACGTCATCCCCGATCCGTCCTCGAAAGGAGCCTTTAGCATCATGGCGCAGGAGCTTTACCACTACATCGGCGGCCAACGCGTTGCGGGCACCTCGGGACGCAACGCCGATGTGTTCTGGCCGATGACGGGCGAGGTGGCAGCCCACTGCCCGCTCGCCTCAAGTGACGAGGTCGCCGCAGCGGTCGCCAACGCCAAAGCTGCGCAACCGGCATGGGCTGCGAAAAACCCGCAAGTGCGCGCCCGCGTGATGTTCAAGTTCCTCGAGCTCATCGCCAAAGAGCATGATGCCCTCGCCCTGACGCTGGCGCAGGAGCACGGCAAGACCGTGCCCGATGCGAAGGGCGACATCCAACGCGGCATCGAGGTGGTGGAGTTCGCATGCGGCATCCCGCATCTGATGAAGGGCGAATTCACCGAAGGCGCCGGTCCAGGCATTGACGTCTACTCGATCCGCCAACCGCTCGGCGTCGTCGCGGGCATCACGCCGTTCAACTTCCCCGCCATGATCCCGATGTGGAAGTTCGCGCCCGCGATCGCTTGCGGGAACGCCTTTATCCTGAAGCCATCGGAGCGCGATCCTTCGGTGCCCTTGCGGCTCGCTGAACTGATGAGCGAAGCGGGTCTGCCCGACGGCATCTTGAATGTGGTCAACGGCGATAAGGAAGCGGTCGACGCGCTGCTCGACCATGACGACATCGAAGCGATCGGCTTTGTGGGCTCCACGCCCATCGCGCAGTACATCTACGCGCGCGGCTGCGCGGCCGGCAAGCGCGTACAATGCTTCGGCGGCGCGAAGAACCACATGATCATCATGCCTGACGCGGACATGGAGCAAGCGGCTGATGCGCTGATCGGCGCTGGCTACGGTTCCGCTGGCGAGCGCTGCATGGCGATCTCGGTCGCGGTGCCCGTGGGCGAAGCGACGGCCGACAAGCTCGTTGAAACGCTGATCCCCCGTGTGGAAGCGCTTAAGATCGGCCCCAGCACGGACGCGGACGCTGACTTCGGCCCTCTGGTAACGGCGCAGGCCGTTGAACGCGTCAAAGCCTATGTCGGCAAGGGTATCGACGAAGGGGCCGCCCTTAAAGTCGATGGCCGCGACTTTAAAATGCAGGGCTACGAGAACGGCTTTTATATGGGGGGCTGCCTGTTCGACAACGTCAAGAAGGACATGTCGATTTATAAGGAAGAGATTTTCGGCCCCGTGTTGAGCGTCGTGCGCGCCGCCGATTACGAAGAGGGCCTCGCGCTTGCGACGGACCACGAATACGGGAACGGCACCGCGATTTTTACCCGCGATGGCGATGCGGCGCGCGATTTTTGTTCGCGAGTCCAGGTGGGCATGGTCGGCGTCAACGTGCCGATCCCGGTGCCGATCGCCTACCACACGTTTGGCGGTTGGAAAAAATCGGTTTTCGGCGACTTGAACCAACACGGACCCGATTCGATCCGCTTTTATACCAAGACCAAAACCATCACATCCCGTTGGCCTTCCGGCATCAAAGATGGTGCTGAATTCTCCATTCCGACCATGAAGTGATGAGCGCCATGGCTGAGCCCTTTTCAAACGATCAGAGAACGCTCGATCGGCTTTTCGATCATGCGATCGCACCGAAACTGAAGGGCCTTGAGCGGGATCGCCAGGCGGCGCGAGCAGATCGACGTAGGCGATGGCTGACGGGTATCGGCGGCACGCTTGCTGCGATGGGCGCGTCCTCGCTGTTCGGCCTGGCGTCGGGCTGGACGCCAGGCGGACATCTGCAGAGCGCGCTCATCCTGACCGTGTTGGGCGTCTTCGGCGTGTTCGCCTGGGCCTCGCTCGCGAGCGAAGAGTACCAGGACAAAATCTGCAAGATGCTGGTGGACCCGCTCATCGAATTGGAAGGCTTTGAGCGCTACGAACGTTCGCCAAGCGTATCGCTCGATCGCTACGAAAACCTATCGATCATCGGCACCAGCAGCAGTCGCGATTTGGAGGACCTGATCGCCGGCACCTACCGCAACTGCCGGTTTGAGCTCTTCGAAGCGACGCTTGAGCGCAAGAGCGGCAAGAACAGCACCACGACCGTTTTTGAAGGCCAATTGATGCAGATCTCAATGCCTCTGCATATCAAGGGCAGCGTGATCATCACTTATGATTATGGATCGTGGTTGAATTCAATTGGCGGTTGGTTTCGCTCCGGGACACGCGTCGAAATCCCCCACGCCGCTTTTGAGAAAGACTACGAGGTCTACGCCGAGCATCCAGAAGAGGCGTTAAAACTGATCACGCCGGGTTTCGTGCAGAATTTCCTGCGCCTGCGTCAACTACTTGGATCAGAAAAGATAACAGCCGCTTTCAAAGGCGATCACTTTTATATGGGTGTCAACGACGGCAAAAAGATTATGGAAAAGGTCTCGATCAACACGCCGGCGGAAGAGTTGCGGGCGACCTTTCACGAGGTCGCCGATGAAATCGCAATCGTGCACCGCATCATCGATCAGTTGCATGAGCCGGTCACAACATCGTAGTCGCATCTCAAGGTCAAGGGCGCAACCGCTGCCCCCTTCGCAAGCGCCAACGGTGTCTGCGAGCCGATGTTAAACAAAATCAGCGGCTGTCCCATTTTGAAAGGCGATCTGAGGCCTTTTAAAGATCTTTTTCACGGCCCTCTAACCAAACCTCCCTACCCTTGCGGCGTTATCAGATTTGCGCCTTTTGCGCTCAACGCGCTTCATCAAACAAGGGTACGCCATGATCATCGAAGGCTTGAAACCGGACAGCCACGCCGCCGACACGACCACGCCGGCGCTGCAGGTCTCGCACCTCAAAAAGTCTTTCGATAAGCCCGCCGTCAACGACCTCTCGTTGACCGTGCGCCAGGGCGAACTTTACGCGCTGCTCGGCCCCAACGGTGCCGGCAAAACCACCACCTTGCGCATGGTGGCGGGCCTCCTCGCCGCTGACGCCGGCGGGATTTCGGTCTGTGGCATCGACGCCCTCGCCCACCCGATCGATGCCAAACGCATCATGGCCTGGGTGCCCGATGAGCCGATGATCTACGACCGACTGACACCGCTTGAGTTTCTCGAATTCGTTGCCGGGCTATGGCAGATCGAAGCGCGCGAGGCGGAAACCCGCGCCAACGACCTGGTCGATCTGTTGGGCCTGCGCCCGCACGCGCTTGAGCGCTGCCAGGGGCTGTCGAAAGGCATGCGTCAGAAGGTGGCGCTCGCCGGTGCGCTCATCCACCGCCCGCGCCTCATCATCCTCGATGAACCGCTGACCGGTCTCGACGCAGGCTCCGCGCGTCAGGTGAAGGCGGTGCTGCGTGACCACGTCGCCCGCGGCGTCACCGTGATCCTCACCACGCACATCCTCGAAGTCGCTGAACGCATGGCCGACCGCATTGGCGTCATCGCGCATGGCCGCCTGATCGCCGAAGGCACACTCGATGAACTTCGCGGGCGTACCGGCCGCAGCGGCACCAACCTGGAAGACATCTTCCTGGAGTTGGTCGCGGATCAAGCGATGGCGGCCTGAGGTTGCCAAGCATCAACCGCCGCCCGATGCCCGATGCCCGATGCCAACGGATCGTCAAGCGCCCGCGCCGCAGCCCCTCATGAGCTGCGCGGCTCGTCCTTCGTGAACAGCACCACGCCAAGCGCGTGATCACATAACCTTTGGGATACCTCGTCATGATCGCCCAAGCCCCGACCGCGAGCCTCAGCTGGTTTGCCGCCCACGAAATGCGCTTAGCCTGGCGCGACTGGATGGGCATGATGGCCGCCGGCAAGCGTTCGCGCGAACGCACGATGCTTTACGCCATGCTGATCGCAGCAGCACTCCTGCACGGGCTCGCCTACATGATGCTGGTGACGCCGTTCACCGATGGCACCGACTTCACCAACGACAAGACGGTGCTGGTGATCCTCTCCGTCTCAGTCGCGCTTGCCTTTTGCATGATGCTGAGCCAAGCGCTGGAAGGCGTCACCCGCGTCTTCTACGCCCGCGGCGATCTCGATCTGATCCTGTCATCGCCCGCATCGGCCTCGCACATCTTCATCATCAAGAACGTGATCGTGATCGTGACGACGTCCGTGACGACGCTCGCCCTTGCGATCCCGTTCATCAACATGGCGATCGTGCTGGGCGGCCCGGCCTGGGCAGCGGCCTACCTGGTGTTGGGCGGCCTCGCCGTCGCTGCGACCGGCTTGTCCCTCATCATCACGATCGCGCTCTTCAACACGCTTGGTGCAAAACGCACGCGCTTGGCCGCCCAGATCATCGCAGCCGTGATGGGCGCCAGCCTGCTGATCGGCATCCAGATCGCCTCGATCATGGCGTTCGGCGATCTGTCACGCTTCGCCTTCTTGACGTCCGTGCACGTGTTGCACGCCGCGCCTGATGCGGGTCATTGGGTGTGGTGGCCTGTGCATGCGCTGCAGGGCAACCTGGTCGCACTCGCCGCCATGCTCGCGGTGTGCATCGGTGTTGGTGCCGCCGCGATTGCCTGGGCGGCACGCGGTTACGAACGCCACTTCATCGCGGCAGCCGGCGTCAGCGATGCGGTGAAACGCGAAGCGACCCAGCGCCCCTTCAAGACGCGCTCCAGCCGGGCGGCCCTGCGCGCGAAGGAATGGACCCTGCTCAAGCGCGATCCATGGCTCGTCTCCCAGACCGCCATGCAGATCTTCTATCTGGTGCCGCCCGCGTTTTTGTTGTGGCACAACTTCGGCGACAAGACTGATGCCAACGTTATTTTGGCGCCCGTGCTGGTGATGGCCTTTGGCCAATTGGCCGGTGGGCTGTCGTGGCTTGCCATCTCGGGCGAGGATGCGCCTGACCTCGTTGCCACCGCGCCGATCGGCCACCGCGACATGCTGGTTGCCAAGATCCAGGCCGTGCTCGCCGTGATCGCGCTCTTCGCGGTGCCGCTGCTTGCGTTGATGGCGCTGACGTCGCCGATCCCGGCGCTCGTGACGGCCGTGGGCATTGCCGCATCGGCAACGGCCGCCATCGCCATCCAATTCTGGTATCGCAGCCAGGCCAAACGCGCGATGTTCCGCCGCCGCCAAGTGGCCTCGAAGGCGGCGACGCTGTCGGAGGCGTTCTCGTCGATCATGTGGGCCGGCACAGCGTGTCTTGCAGCAGCCGGTTGGATCAAACCAGCGGTGCTGTTTGCCGGATTCGCGATGGGCGTCGTCTTCCTGGCCTACACGATTAGCCCGGCGCGGGAAGCTGCCAAGGCCGCCGACAAGGCGTAAGCGGCCCCAACACGCATGGCGGTCAAAGTGTGTGGGCGCGGATCTACGCGAAGCGAGGGCCTGGGCGCGACCTTAAGCCAAGGCGCGCCCACCGCCGCTCAGACGCGCTCGATCACCAAGGCGATGCCCTGGCCAACGCCGATGCACATCGAGACGAGCGCGTAACGCCCACCCGTGCGATGCAGTTGACGGGCCGCCGTCAACGCGATGCGCCCGCCCGAGGCGCCGAGCGGATGGCCCACCGCAATCGCCCCACCGTTCGGGTTGACGCGGGTGTCGTTCGCCTCCACGCCAAGGCCTTTTAGACAGGCCAGCACCTGGGCTGCGAACGCCTCGTTGATCTCGATCACGTCGACTTCGGAGATGTCGAGACCGGCGCGCTCCAGCGCTTTCTTGGCCGCCGGCACCGGTCCATACCCCATGATCCGCGGCGCCACCCCTGCCACGCCCGAACTGATCACGCGGGCCATCGGCGCGCGCCCGGCACGCTCGCCCGCGTCACGGCTTGCAACCACCAACGCCACAGCCCCATCGTTGATGCCCGACGCGTTCCCAGCCGTGGTCACGCCTCCTTCGAACAACGGACGCAACTTCTGCAGGCTTTCGATCGTGGTCTGCGGGCGCGGGTGCTCATCATCCGCAATCGTCGTATCGGGCTTGCCACGCTTGCCAGCGATGACGATCGGTTCGATCTCGCCGTCGAAAAACCCATCCGCCTTGGCCGCGTTGTATTTCTCTTGCGAGGCAAGCGCGAACGCATCGCAGGTATCGCGTGAAAGCTGGTGGTCACGCGCGAGGTTGTCGGCCGTCTCCGGCATGGTGTCAGCGCCAAACGGGCCTTCGACCTTCGGGTTGGGGAAGCGCGCGCCCAACGCGCTGTCATACATCGCGATATTCTTGGTGTAGGCCTGCTCGGCCTTGCCCATCACGAACGGCGCGCGTGACATGCTTTCAACGCCACCGGCGATGCACACATCCGCTTCGCCGCAGGTGATGGCGTGCGATGCGGCGATCAGCGCGTTCAAGCCTGAGCCACAGTTGCGTTGATGAACTGCACCCGGCACCTCAATCGGCAGCCCCGCCACCAAGATCGAATGGCGCGCCACACAACGGCTGTCCTCACCCGCCTGGTTGCCGCAGCCGATCGCCACATCGTCAATCGTGTCAGGGCCGAAGCCGGAGCGCGCCACCAGCGCCTTCATGACGTCGGCCAACATGTCATCGGGACGGACCGGGGCCAGCGCACCGCTGTGGCGTCCGAAGGGGGAGCGCAGTCCATCGTAGATGTATGCGTCGAGCATGGCGTCATCCTTTCACGTTTCACGTTCGCGGGCGGGTGGTGTGAGCGTCTCAGCGACCTTTAGAGATCATCCGCATCAGGTGGACTCACCTGAGGCGAAAGATGAACGGCAAGAAAAGCTTAGATGTCGGTTCCGCTTCAAGCTGAAGCGAACCGACTCTAAGCGTTCGGCGTCAGCAGCGAGATTTCCAGATCGGCGCGGCGGCGCAACCACAACGTCGGGCGGTAGCGCGGGTCAAGCGTCAGATCGTAGATGGCATCGAGGACGTTCAACAGATGCCCCGGGCCGATCTCATCGCCCCAGCTCAACGGGCCCTTGGGATAGCCAAGCCCCAACACCACCGCTTTATCGATATCCGCAGGGCTCGCAACGCCCATCTCGGCGACGTAGCAGGCGGTGTTCACGATCATCGCCAGCACCCGCTGGCCGACGAAACCGGGGCAGTCGGCGATCACGCTCGCGGGCACATCACCGCCGCCCAACAACGCATGCGCGTTGGCCGCGATCTCGGGCTTCGTGACCACCGTCTTCATCAAGGTGCGATGGGTCGCAAGGCCCACCAGCGGGTCAAGCGCGATCACGCGTTCAGCGGGAAGCCCGTTGTCGATCGCCGTTGCCGTCGCGTCGCCACCGATGGGCGCCACGATGATCATCGCCTCGGCTGACGGCTCTTCGCCCTCTTCGAGGTTCGCGCCCGCCGCCCGCAAAACGTCGCGCACCGTCTCCTCGTCAACGTCTTCATCGCAGGCAAGCCACACCGGCTGACCATCGTAGGTGCCAGGCGTGACGGGCGCGGGCGTTTGCTCTTTGCCATCGATGTAGGTGTAAAAGCCAGCGCTCGTCTTGCGTCCGTACAACCCCGCCTCGAAACGCGCCTTCATCAGCGGCGAAGGCCGATAGCGCGGCTCCTCGTAGTACTGCTTGTAGATCGCTTCAGACGCGGGTTGGCTGACGTTGAGCGCGGTCAGATCCATCAACTGGAACGGCCCCAGCCTGAAGCCCGCGCCATCGCGCAAGATCCGGTCGATCGACGCAAACGGCGCGATCCCCTGGTCAGCGAGGTGCGCGCTTTCCAACGTGTAGCCGCGCCCCACCTGGTTCACGAGGAACCCTGCCGCATCCTTGACCCGCACTGGTTCGCGCGTGAAGCGGGCGCCAAGCTGCATCAACGCATCGCCCACCGTGGGGTCGGTGCGCACACCGTCGATAACTTCAACGAGTTTCATCAACGGCACGGGGTTGAAAAAATGCAGGCCCGCAATCCGCTCAGGATGCGCGCAGGCCGATGCAATGCTGGTGACCGACAGCGAGGATGTGTTGGTGGCAAGCACCGCGTCACGCGCGCAGATCTGTTCAAGCTTCACGAACGTGTCGTGTTTGATCGCAAGATCTTCGATGATCGCTTCGATGACGACAGGGCAGGACGCGAACACTTCCAAACCATCGGCCACCTGCAGCCAGCGCAGAGCCCGCCTGCGCCGCCGCCTCGTCCATTTGCCCTTTTTCAGCAGCGCGCGTCAGCATCTTCGCAATAAAGGCCTGCGCTTCGTCGGCGGTTTCGCGTTGCGCGTCGACCAGCGTCACCCGGCATCCGCCTGCAAGCGCCACCTGCGCGATCCCCCGCCCCATGGCGCCCGCACCCAGCACGCCCACATGCAAGTCTTCGGCGGTGGTATCAAACATCGAACTTTCGACCTCAACGAACGTGGCAAACCGCACGCACAATGGGCCGTCACCCCGCTCAAGGCAAGGCGCCGATCCACCACCACCACAACGCGTTCAACGGCACGATCGTGACCAGCGAGATCAGCGCGATCGGCACCATGTAGCGCAGCGCATCGCGCGTTGAGATGCCGCCCAACATCAAGCCGAAGACGATCGGCGCGGTGGTGTAGGGAAAGAACACCACCGACTGACCCGCGACGATCGTGAGGATGGCGGTTTCAAGCGGCATGCCCGTCAACTGCGCGATTTCGCCTACGGTCGAAGCGATGATGGGAATGCCGCCGCCCGTGGTGCACAAGCTCGTGAGGATCGGCGTCATCAGTGCGATCGCGCCGTAACCGTAGAGCGCGGAGCGGCCCTCAACGCCAGCGAGTGCGATGATCTGTTTCGCGATCAACGGCCCTGCGCCCGATGACGACAGCACCGCGCCCAACGACAACACGGCGGCGACCCAGATCAACATGCCGACCCGCCGCTCATCAAGGCAGTCACGCCAGGTGAGCAGTTTCAAGCCCGGCGTCAGACACGCAACCCCGGCGGCCAACGCGACCCATCCCGGTGCAAAGCCGTGCAGAAAGTCGGTGGACCACAGCACGATCGCTGCGGTGAGGATGACGGCAACAGTTTTCGCCTGGGCGCTCATCGCCGGTTTGGTCGCGCCTTCTCCCCGCGCGCCCAGGGCTGGCACAGGTGCCGGAAACAGCCAACACGTAGCGCCCCAGATGATGAAGGCCTTCACCACCATCAGCACGGGCGCACACAGCCACAGGTACTGCACGTAAGAGACCTGGAGCCCGTAGAGCGCTTCGCCCGAGCCGACGATCATGATGTTGAGCAAGTTCGCCGGCAAGACGCCCTGCGAAACCAGGAAATTGCCCGCCACCGTGATCATGATCAGCGCCAGGAAGCCACGCGACCCGCGCTCGTAACCGGCATCTTTGGCAAGCGCGATCACCACCGGCACGACGATGGCCAAGCGGCCCATCGAGGCTGGCACCAGGAAGCTGAGCACGGTCGATCCCAGCAGCACAGCGCCGACAAGACCCGCGAACGAGCCGCGAAACACGCCGAAAAAGCGCTGCGCCACATAGGCGCCGAAGCCCGAGCGGTCGGCGGCGACCCCGATCATCAGGCCGCCCGCCACCAGCCAGAGCGCCGACGACGTGATGCCCGACGTTACCGCCCGCAGCGGGGCCACATCGAACGCGAGGCACAGCGCGAAAAAGCCAAGCGCCGTCAGGTATTGCGGGATCGGTGCCGTCGCCCATAGGCCCACCGTCAGCAGCAGGATCGCCAACATTGGCATCACGCGGCCATCGACGTTCGGCGGTGCAGGCATGACGCCGAGCCCGATGGCCGCTGCGATCAACAGCGCGACCGTGACGATGCCGCTCGGTTTGACGCTCGCTAACGTGCCCTGGCTCACCGCCCCCCCTTCCACCTTCTGGCCGCGCTAGATCATCGGACGATGCATCGGGATCACCATAGGTGAGCCCGAAATCGCCCAAAGAATATCTATTCTTTAGGTCCAGCGTAGCGCGGTTCGCTCATCTCACCGCGGCGCACGTCGATGAGACGTGCCAGATCGTCAGCCGTATCGATGTCGAGGTTTGCGTTGGCACCGTCGACCGGCAGCTTCACCGGTGGCGGCTCAGCTTCACGAAGCAGGGCCTGCGCGCCGCGCTCCCCATCAAGAACGCTCAGGCGGGGAAACCATGCCCGCGGCCACAACACCGGATGGCCGCGGTGACCGTCGCCCGAGACGGGAACGGTGATGCGTGCAAAATCGTAGGCGCTAGCGGCATCCAAAAGGCGCGCGTAAAGGCCGGAATCGACGAGCGGCATGTCGCCCAGCGCGAGGAAGCAGGCGTCTACGCCAGGCGCGGTGCGCGCCGCGATCGCTGCGATGCCGCAGGCGACCGATGTGCCCATGCCGTGATCAGCGCGCGGGTTTGCGATGATCTCGCCGCCCTTGACGCGGTCGCGCTCGAGCACCACTTCGATCGCTGCCTGATCGCCATCACCCACCACCACGACGACGGGCGAAGCGCCGCTTCGCACCGCCGCATCAACCGCATGGCTGAGAAGCGCGCGGCCCTCATAGAGCGCGAACCGCTTATCCTCATCACCGAACCGCCGTGAGCGTCCTGCGGCCAGGACCACGGCCGCGACCGTGACCGCGTCTCCAGCCAACGCCGCCCCGCTTTGCGATGATGTCACGCTGGCTGGGTCCCGGTACCCTGACGCGCTGCCTTGACGATGTCGGCGAGGATGGACACCGCGATTTCAGGTGGCGATTGCGCGCCGATGTCCAACCCGACCGGTGCGCTGATCCGCCCGATCTCGTCCATCGAAACGCCCGCCGCGCTCAGCCGCTCGATCCGCTTGGCGTGATTGCGTTTCGACCCCAAGGCGCCGACGTAAAAACAGGGGCCGGCCAGCGCCAGCCTCAGCGCTTCATCATCGATCCGCCCCTCATGCGCGAGCGTGACCACGCCGGTATAGCGGTCAAGCCCGATGGCGGGGATAGCATCGACCGGCCATTGCGTGTTCAGGTTGACGTCAGGGAAACGCAGATCGGTCGCGAAGGCGGTGCGCGGGTCGACGAGCTCGACCGCATAGCCGATCAGCTTCAGCATCGCGCTCAGCACCTGGGCGATGTGCGTCGCGCCCACGATGATCACCCGTGGCACGGGAACCAGCGCATGGATAAAGGTCGCTTCGTCCGTATCGGCGTCGACGAGGTGGCTCTTCCCGCCGACCAGCGCGCGTTCGATATCAGCCGGAAGGACCGATGCGCCATCGTCGATGAAAAGCGTGCGTTCGCCGCTCCTTAAGTGCGTGCGCACCGCAACACCGACCCGCCGGTCCCGCGGCAACAGTGCTGCATCCAGCAGCGCGCGGTCTTCATCGGAGCGCGCCTGCAGCCGCTCGACCAGCACCTTCAACTGCCCACCGCACGGCAGGCCCACGCGCCACGCGGTCTCGTCTTCGACGCCGTAATTGAACGCGTGAACCCCGCCGCGTTCGACGATGTCTTCGGCCTGCGCGATCACGTCGCCTTCGATGCAGCCGCCCGAGACCGAGCCCTGAAACCGGCCGTCGGCGGTGACCACCATTTGCCCACCGGTCGGTACCGGCGCTGAGCCCCACGTGGAGATCACGGTTGCGAGCGCGACGGCGGGCTCATCCTTCAACCAGCGCTGCGCCGTGCGGGTCACATCCAACGCTTCGGCGGCCTGCTGAGTGCTGTCCGGCAAGGTGGTGGCCGCGCCGCGTGATGGTGACGCCACGCCGCTATCGGGAGCGAAGAGGGGTTGCGGAGACGGGGATCGGGACGGGGTTGTCATGGTGATCGCACCTCCTGAACGGGGACCGGCCGCCGCGTGAGGCGACCCACGCCGATATGTGTAGCGCGGTTACGAAGCCCGCGCCTCATCAGATGCACCGCTCGACGACTTTCGCACCGAGCGCCGAGCGACTTAGGGCGCAAAGGCTGGCCGCGCGTGTCTCAAACCGGTGAATAGCATCTTCCGACCGTCGCCCTAGAGTCGGTTCACTGCAGCTTGAAGCAGAACCGGCATCTAAGGATTGTTTTGCCGTTCATCTTTCGCCTCAGGTGAGTCCATCTGAAGCGGATGAACGCTAAAACAGCCCGAACGGTGACGCGGGCGCTCGAAGCGCGGGGCGGCGGCGTTGAGACCGCCAGCGGCGTTTGCGACGCGAGGCCCGGGCCCGGGCGCGCGCTGCACGGCTGCGCGACGCCTTCCGCCGCGACCGGCTCCATCGCGCGCTCGTCTTGCGTGCGGTCGACCGCCTTGCCACATAAGCGCCCGGCAGCGCTCCGCAGGAGCGACGCACGCGCGCCCGCAGCCTCCCGCTCAGCAACGCCGGTTGCCGCCAACCTTTGCACAGCGCGCCGATCGAACCGGGGTCCTGGTCGGCGTTCGCCATGCAGTAGAGCCCGGTGCCATCAGGCCGCGTGCGAAAGCGTACGCCGCGCGCGCCGTACTGGGGCTGATCCAAACCGTCGGCCAGGTAGTTGAGCGCTGCGATCCGCACGTGGGCTTGCGCAAGTGGCCAGCGACGCACCCGCAGGTGCATATCGCGGACCGGCGTCACCTCGATCGCGCGGGCGCGCAAGCGGCCATCGCTCCCGCGCAGCAGATGCACACGCCCGACCACGCCGAAATCCCGGCACAGGCCGAACGACGCCATGTTCCGCATGCCCTGGTGCAGGAAATTGCCAAGACCATAAAAGATGATTTTGCCATCGATGAGCTGCACGCCCTTGGCCACATGCGCGTGGTGGCCGATCACCAGATCGATGTCGTGCTGGCGCACCGTCAGATCGCGCAGACGTTTCACGTGGTGCGCCGCGGGACGTACGCGCCGCTCAGCACCATAGTGCACCGCCAGCATGCGATAGGCGGCGGGGGCGGCGGCGAGCTTGGTCAGCACCTCTTGGAAATCGCGCCGGGAGTTGTAGGCCAACTGCCCCGCTTGCGCCCGGTTGCCACGGCGCGCACCGATCCCGATGGAAGAGAACTGAAGCGTCGTCCCGCGCACGCTGATGGCATGGGGCCTTGCCGCATCATCGGCGTTGTGACCGACGCCCGGTGCTGCAAGCAGGCCCCGCGCGCGCAATGCCGCCACGTATTTGAGGGTATCGCGCGCGCCCGCCACGCCGTAGTCCATCGCGTGATTGTTGGCGGCGGAAAAAGCGTTGAAGCCTTGCGCGATCAGGTAGCGGAAGCCTTCCGGGTGCATGCGGAAACTGAACCGCTTGGGCACGCGCGGCAGCCGGTTGGACGCGGTCACGACCGTTTCGAGGTTGGCGATGTTGACGTCGCTGCGCAGCAGATCGCGCACGTTGGCCCCGACGTGGGACCAGGCGTGACGGCGCCCGCTGCGGTAGGCACCGGCCGGGTGAACGCGCGCGCCGGCCGTGTTGAGCCCGGTATCGCCGACCACGGTGATGGTGATGATGTCGGAGGCCGCTGGTGCTTGGGATTTTGGAGAGGGGGACTTTGGAGATCGGGACTTTGGCGATGAGAACGGGGGAGATGGGACCGGGGCCACATCGGCTTGGTCCTGCGCCAACGCCCCTGTGCTCGGTGCCAATGTGCCGATCGCCAAGGCGCCAATCGCAAGCGTGCCAGGCGTGAACAACGCCGACGCGACCGTGGCGCGCCACCCAAGACCCCACACGAAAAGACGCGGACTGCCGCTCGCCCGCCTACGCCCACTCAACACAATATTTCACCCCTGCCGCTTGCCGTATACGCCCACGGCATAAGCCTAGGCCTTCAGCTCGGTCACGCCAAGACAAGTGTGGCGCCACACGCACCATCCGACCTGAAGCGCGAGACCATTCATGCCGCATGCCGCATGCCGGTTTCAGCGGTGAAGCTTAGCTCTTGAGGAGATCGACCAGCGCATCCAGGCTGTCGATGCGATGCTGCGGTGCACCACCTTCGGCCTCGGCCGCCCCCGCATGGATGCGCGCGGGCCGCACCACTTGGACCGTACGCCAGCCCAGCGCATTCGGCGCCACGAAGTCCTTCGCCGGATTATCACCGACGTAGACCAGGTCCCCGTGCGGCGCAGCGAGCGCTGAGGCCATCAGTTCGAAGGCACGCGGATGGGGCTTATGGAACGCGCGATCGGGCCCCAGACCTCCGGTATAAATGATCTCCTCAAAGCGCCGCGCGATGCCTAGAGCATCGACTTTGGCCGCCTGCGTCGCCGCATGGCCATCGGTGATCAGGCCCAGCCGACAGCGTGATGCCAGCTCTTCAAGCACGGCCGCCGCATCGTCGTGGAGATCGAGCTGCGGCGGACGATGGTCGCGGTAGCGTTGCAATAGCCCGCCGGCTTCAGCCTTGGGCACATGCGCCAGATGCGTCTCCATCACGGCGGCGAACAGGCTACCGAGGTGGCCCGCATCCAGCAGCCGCGTCATCTCATCGGCAAGGCCGTGAACGCCCCACGTTGTTTCCGCTTCCTGGCCGATGGCTGTGAAGGCGGAGACCGCAAAATCGCGTTCCGCGTAAAGCGTATCGTCAAGATCGAAGATGATGAATGGCGGCATGGACTGTCGAACCTCGCCCGT
>JBCBJZ010000024.1:0-30288 GCA_038522635.1 Pseudomonadota bacterium
CATCAGCGTCAAGCGGCAGCCCCGGCACCGACGTGAGCGTGTGGGTGACGACCTGCAAACCTTTGCCCTTCTCCCAGAAAATCAGGAGTTGGGGTTCAGCGTTGATGATCGCTTCGGTGGTCGCGAGGTTGCGACGTAGGATGGTGGTCTCTTCGACGGCCTTTTGCCCGATGCGGCGCGCGTAGCGGATCGCCCGCCATACCACCGCACCGGCGATGCCGGCCGCACCGGCAAGGATCGCGAACACCAGAAGATGGCTTAAACGCAGCCCCTCAATGCCGCCATTGCCACCGCCATCCACGATGGCGATCGTCAGCACAACCACGCACGCCATGCTCGCCAGCACCAACATCGCCAGGTCGCTGCGCAGGAACGTGAAGAAACCTTTGGACATGGCCAGGCGCATGGGTCGGCAGCATCACCTTGATCGAGGGACGAAGGGCGGCAACGCGGGACGAGCTACGTGAGGCACAAAAGTTGAAAGCCGGCAGTTGCGCCGGTGGTCGCTTCGAGCTGACGCGCTACCCGCGCCGTCGGGCATGCCGATGCAAGCGTGCGTCGCGACCGAATCACACAACTGAACTATGAAGGATGAACACGTCTGAGACCACGCGATGCTTTGTGTTCAGGCGATGTTAAGCGTCCGGTGTGGCACGCCATTCCTCCCAACGCGCTGCGATGAAGGCTGCGTAGCGGGCGGGCGAGAGCCCGTAGGCGGCCGTTGCATAGGCGTCAGTGACTTCCACCAACCGCGTCACGCCGTCCTCGCAAACACCCAGATCAAGCGCATAGGCCGCCGGTGCGTCGGTGAACGCTTCGCGGGCTGCGCGCACGGTTGCGGGATCGGGGAATGTGAGCAGGTCGCCCTTGTAGGGCCGCACACCGATGATTTCGGGCCCGATGACGAACACGCGGTACTCCGACACGAACGGGGTCAGCGTTGCGCATTCGACGATCATGTCGTCGGGCACTGCGGCGGTAGCGATCAGGTCCTTGAAGGTGATGAGCGCTCGCCCGTCGAACAATTTGGGCTGGTCAGCGCAGGGTTTGACGAACAACGCTTCGCCGCGCTCTACCGCCTGGCGCGCCTCCCGCATCGGTGCCTGCCAGATGGTGCGCCCCGCGAACGGGCGCAGCGCCTCAGGTATTGTGGGCAGTGACGGCACGGGCAGGCCCATACGTGGCAAGGCTGCACGCACGATGCCGACCCCGCCGACGACGATGTCGGATGCAGCATCGAGCGGCAGGTCGGCGGCGTCGTCTGGCCCGAACAAGCGGACTTCATCGCCGCGTAACGTGAACCCGACGATCGCTGCCTGCCGGTTCACGCTCATGGGTGTGGTGTCGGGTTTGAGGATGTGAACCGTCATCGCTGCCTCGCAGTCCCGGCGGCTGCGCGCCGTCGGTTAGGCCTCCCAGTTGGTCTTATGGCCAGTCGGTCTTATGGCCAGTTGGTCTTATGGAAGGTCGAGACAGGGCCCGCCAGAACTGTCCAGGCCGTCCGGGCGGTCCAAGACTTATTCGGCGGGAAGGTTGGGCGGCTTGGGATCGGCGGCGTTGGCGCCGTCGCGCCCTTCGGCCTTTGCGCGCCAGATGAGGTAGATGTTGCGCGCGTAGATGAACACGCCGAACTGTCCCAGCACGAGGACAGGCTCCGGTTTATAAATGCCGTAGGCGAGCACCAGCAGGCCGCCGCACAACGAGCAATACCAGAACAGCTCAGGCACGATCGAGCGGCGCTCGCGCTCGCTCGCGATCCACTGCACGAACCAGCGCGCAACGAACATCGTTTGGCCGAACAGGCCGATGCCAAGCCACGTGCGATCAAGCGCCGACATGGTGAACCACCAGGCGTGGAGCCGATCGGCGTACTGCGCGAGGAAGTCCATGCGGCGTACCGTGTGGTTATGCGTGTGCGTGCGGTTGCAGGGGCGACTGGATAGGGTTGCGGATAGCGCAGGTGCGGGAGGGCGGCAACGTTCGCGTCGGCGTTACCCCTGCGTCAGTGCGGCCTATGGGCCACGTTTGCGGTGGCGATGTGGCCATTGTGATGTGCGGGCGCCACGCTGTCCGGTTTATCGATGGCCGATTACCGGGTGAGCGATCAGGTTCAGGCGTCTTCGTCCGGCCTTTCACCGCTGTGGCGGGCCCACAGGTCGGGGCGGCGGTTCTTCGTGGCGGTTTGCGCGGCGGCGCGGCGCCAGGCGGCGATCCTACGGTGGTCGCCCGACAGCAGCACCTCGGGAATGGCGCGGCCTTCGAAATCGCGCGGCCGGGTGTAGAGCGGGTACTCCAGCAAGCCCGCCTCGAAGCTTTCATCATCGCCCGAGCGCGCATCGCCCATGACGCCCGGCAGCAGGCGCACGCAGGCATCCAACAGCGCCATCGCAGCGATGTCGCCGCCCGATAGCACGTAGTCGCCGACGCTGACCTCGATCAGACCGCGCGCCTCGATCACGCGCTCATCGACGCCTTCGAAGCGGCCCGCGAGGACAAGAAGGCCGGGGCCGGCGGCGAACCTACGTACGCGTGCTTGCGTGAGCGGTGCGCCGCGCGGCGTGAGGTAAACGGCGGGGAGGGCGTGATCGGCACCCACGGGCGCTTCGTCCAGCGGGCTATCGTGAGGCGAGTTACCGGTCGCGGGGCCTTGCGGCAGCGCGCGTGCGCTATCGATGGCGGCTGCGACCACGTCGGCGCGGATCACCATGCCGGGACCACCACCCGCAGGCGTATCGTCCACCGCGCGGTGGCGCCCGTGACCGTAGGCGCGCAGGTCGATCGTCTGGAGCGCCCAGCGGCCCGCTTCGAGCGCCTGACCGGCTAGCGATGCGCCAAGCGGGCCCGGCCAGACATCGGGGACCAACGTGATGACTTGGGCGCGCCATGCGGGCGGGTTGTGCGCGCCCGTGGCGGTACTCAAGGTTGCGCGGTTGGAGGGGGAAGCGGCCATGGGGTCGTGTATCACAGCCGCGTCCAGCGAGAAGCGCAAGCCTGCACAACAGGTGCACGTGTGGGCTCACGCCACCGCGCTGAGGCTCTCCAGTAGGGCGGGCACGCGGGCCGCTTCCACCGGCCGAGAGAACAAAAAGCCCTGGGCCTGCGAGCACCCTTCCGCTTCGACGAGCCGCAGTTGCTCCACCGTCTGGATTCCCTCGGCTGTGGTCGCCATGCGCAAAGCACGCCCAAGCCCGGTGACCGAGCGCAGAATCGCCAGCGAGCGTTCAGCGTGGGGTAAGTCCTTGATGAAAGCGCGGTCGATCTTGATCTTGTCGAAAGGAAAGCCCGCGAGCGAGCCGAGCGATGAAAACCCGGTGCCGAAATCATCCATCGAGATCGAGGCGCCACAGGCTTTCACTTGCTGAAGCAGCGCCAGCGTCGCGCTGCTGTTTTGCAACAGTAGGGATTCGGTGATCTCGATTTCCAGGCGGTGGGCTGCGAGCCCGCTGTCGCGCAAGGCTCGCTGGATCGTCTCGATCAAACTGCCTGTGGCGAACTGCGCTGCTGACACGTTGACGGTGACGGCGACGTCCTCAGGCCATGTTGCAGCGTCCTTGGCGGCCTGCTGCATCACCCATTCGCCGATCGGGACGATCGCGCCGTTGGCTTCGGCAAGCGGGATGAAATCCCCGGGCGCGATCATGCCGCGCTCGCGATGGCGCCAACGGACAAGCGCCTCGAAGGCAGCCACGCGACGGGTCGGCAGATCGATGATCGGCTGGTAGTGGACCTCAAGTTCATCGCGCTCCACCGCTTGTTTGACATCGCGACCAAGCGCACGGCGCTCGCGCATGCGCGCGTCAAGTCTGGGGTCAAAAAAGCGGTAGCAATGCCCGCCATCGGTCTTGGCGCGCTGCAACGCGAGATCGGCGTATGACATCATCGTCGTGTGGCTGCGGCTAACGCGGGCCTGCGCCGCCTCATCGGGGTAGCGGCCATCGGCGAGCACGATGCCGATGCTCGCGTTCATGACAAGGCGTGCGCCGCGTACCAGGACGGGGACGCTGATCAGTTCGAGCAGGCGCTCGGCCAGGGTCGCGGCATCCTGCGGCTGTGACACCCGGCTTTGGATGATCGCGAATTCATCGACGCCGAGCCGCGCGATGACGTCGGTCTCGCGCAAATTGGTACGCAAGCGCTTGGCGATCTCACGCAGCAGCTCATCGCCGTGGTCGTGCCCATGCGCGTCGTTGATGGAGCGAAACCCGTCCAGGTTGACGAACAGCAGCGCCAACTGCGCGCCACGGCTGACATGGGCCAGCGCCTTTTCGAGGTTGCGGTGCAGGCTTTGCCGGTTGGGCAGGCCGGTGAGCGTATCGTGGGCGGCAAGGTGGGCAATCTGCGCTTCGGTGCGCCGGCGTTGGGTGATGTCTTCGTGGGTCGTGACCCAGTAGCCGCCAACGATCGGCTGCTGCACGATCTGGATGGTTCGCCCATCCGACAGCGTCATCACGCTGGTCGACTTGTGGGTCACTTCGCGCAAGCGTTCGCGGGCGTAATGGCGCGGATCATCGCCGCTGTAGAGGCCCTTGGCGATGCGCCGCTCTAAGATGGTCTGCAGATGCGTGCCCGGGCGGACGTCATCGAGGGTCAGCCCATAAAGTTGCGCGTATTGCGCGTTGGCGACCACCACCCGCTGATCCGCATCGAACATGCAAAGGCCCTGCGCCATGTAGTCGATGGCCACAGCGTAGCGGTTGTGCGCGATGTCGGTTGCACTGGGGGTGGCTTTGGCTTGGCCGCTGCCTGCAGGCGTGCTTGCGCCAGCCGTCCCGCCCGCAGCAGCCATCGCGTCGGTGGCCTGCTTCAGGGCCGCCGTAAGCGCTTGGGTCCCGTCCTGCGGTTCAGGGATGGGCAGCGCGCCGGGAGCGGATGGCTTCGGCGATGCGGCTCGTGGCGGCGCTGCGGCCTGGGACTCACGCACGCGTTGGGACCGAGGTTGATCGAGGGGCGCTTTGGCTGCGGTGCGCGGACCGTTGGAGGGGCTCACGGGAGGGTCTCACCTTCGCTACGAACGGTGGCCCATCGCGCAATGCGGCACATGCCGACAGGCCCTTCGACGGCCTGAATACACGTTTAAGTTGAAAAATATCATGAATGCAATTTGAGCATTCTTAGGAATTTCGGGACTTCGGCGGAAACTGCGCCCGTTTCAGCGGCCTCACGTGCCCGCTGCGCGGATCTCATCCAGCACAGGCATCAGATAACGTTGGAACACGTCCGGGTCTTCGGCCATCGGGAAATGTCCCAGACCCTCCATGATGGTGACCTGAGCGCCGGGGATCGCGGCGGCGGTTTCCTGAGTTTCCGCAGGCGAACAAGAATAATCGTAAACACCAGTCAGCAGATAGAGCGGGCAGCGCGCGGTATCGATTTGCGCCAGCTTGGGCCGCATGTCGCCATCGACCCGATAAAAGTGCAGGTCGCCCTTAAAGATGCCGGGGCCGCCCTGCTTATAGTGCCAAAGGATCTCGTGGCGCCGGGCGGGGGGCGCTGTCGGTGCGATCAGACCGGAAATGAGCGCGGCGCACAGCTCTTGGCCCTGCAAGTCGGGACGGGTCAGCCAGACGGTATCGTACCAGGGCTTCTGGAACGCAGCTGATTCAAGCCCGATCAGCGCGCGAAAGCGTGAGGCATGCTCCGCGGCGATGTTCAGCACGATGCGCCCACCGATCGAACAACCCATCAGCACGGGCGCTTCAAGCTCGAGCGCGTCGGCGACAGCGAGGATGAGCGCGGTGTAACGGGCGGTGGTGAGCTCGTAGTCGTGCGTTTCGAAGCTTTCTGGTGGGTCGGATTTGCCATGCCAGGGCATGTCGAAGGCGATGACCCGGTAATGGCGGGTGACCGCTTCGTCGTTCAGAAGGTGGCGGTATTGGCGCGCGTCGGCGCCCGCGGTGTGGAGGCAGAGCAGCGGAATGCCCGTGCCCGCTTCTTCGATGAAAACCCGGTGGGCAACGCCTTCGATCTCGATGCGGGCGTAGCGCGCGGTGATCGGTTCGAAGACCGCGGGCGGTGCTGTGCGGGCGGGCGTGGTCATGGCTGCATCTCCGGCATTGTGCGCGGCAGCGCGAGCGTGTCCTTGAAGACCTGCAGGCGGCTCATGAGCGGATGCAGGTTACCTTCGATGGTGAGCCGGCCTGTCTTGGACAGCGCGAAGATGTCGTGATCGCCCGGCGCTGGTACGCGGGCCCAATGGGCAAGCCAGGCCTCCGCTGGCGCGCTGATCGCAAAGGCCCAGGCGCGCATCAGATGCGGGCCTTGCGTGCTGCTCAGCAACGTGCCGTCCACGTGGCGCATCAAGAAGGGGACGGTCCCGATCACAAGCGCCCAATCGCAGGTGAGTGCGCCCGCACGTCGCTTCAGATCGCTCGCTTGCTGGGCGCTTTCGGGGAGCTGTTGTGCCAGGCGATGGGCAAGGCTTGTCGGGTCGCTTTTCGGGTTGTCCATGGCGCGTCTCGTTTTCAGCAGAGCATCGTTGGGCCGCGGGGCGTTGCGAGCATCACCCCTTCCATCCCTTGAACGGCGTTTCGACTACGGGGCTGATCGGCGCCTTGTCGGCCTTGAGCGCCAACAGATTGTCGACCACCAACTGGCCCATCAGATCGCGCGTGTGCACCGAAGCGGACGCCACATGCGGCAGCACCACCACGTTGTCGAGCGCGAGCAGGGCTTCGGGCACGTTCGGCTCATCGGCGAAGACGTCGAGACCGGCTGCGTAGATGGTGCCGTCCTGCAGGGCGGTGATGAGCGCGTCCTGATCGACCACGGAGCCGCGCGCGACGTTGATGAAGATCCCGTTGGAGCCAAGCGCGCGCAGAACGTCTGCGTTAACCAGATGGCGTGTCCCTTCGCCGCCCGGTGTGATGGCGATCAGCGTGTCGACGGTATCGGCCATGGCGATGAGGTCGCCGTGGTAGGTGTAAGAAACGTCGGCTTGCGCGCGGCGACCGTGATAGTGGATGGCGCGGCCGAAACCTTCCAGGCGTTGGGCAATGGCTTTGCCGATGCGGCCGAGCCCGATGATGCCAACCGTACGGTTTTGCAGCGACGCCTTCGTGAGAGGGTAGTGCCCCTCGCCGACCCAACGGCCCTCGCGCAGGTAGCGCTCCGCACGGCTTAACTCGCGAATCGTCATGAGCAGCAGACCGATGGTGGTGTCGGCGACCTCATCGGAAAGCACATCGGGCGTGTTGGTCACGATGATCCCACGCGCGTCCGCCGCTTGCGCATCGATGGTGTCGTAGCCGACGCCCATGTTGGCGACGATCCTGAGTTGCGGCAGCTTGTCCATCAGTTCGCTCGTGATCGGCATGTGTCCAGCCGTGGCGATCGCTTCGACCTTAGCGGCGACCGCGGCGATGGCGGCATCGCGGTCCTCAGCTTCCCACAGGCGCACCACATTGAAGGCGTCGTCGAGCTGGCGCATGATCATCGCCATCATGGGGCCGGGCATGACGAGGGTCGGTTTTGACATGGGTGCTCTTTCGTAAGGGGTTGGGGCATCGGCGGAGGCGATGGACCGTGCGGAAGGCGTCCACGCGGCGCTAACCCTCAGGGGTCTATCATCGCGCGGCGCGGTGCATCAACGCAGACCACGGGCTTGCACCTTACCGGGCAGGCTGCGGGCGCATGCCGGCGGGGCGCGCCTTCAACGGGAGCGAGAACCACGATGGATCAAAGCTACGATGTCGCTGTGATCGGCGGCGGGCACAACGGCCTGACGTGCGCGGCCTATTTGGCCCAGGCCGGTCTGACAACGGTTGTGCTGGAAAAGAACGATGTGGTTGGCGGTGCGGCGATCACCGAGACGTTTCATCCGGGCTTTCGCAATTCGGTCGCCTCCTACACGGTGAGCTTGCTTAACCCGAAGGTGATCGCTGACCTCGAGCTTGCGCGGTTTGGTTTGAAGATCGTCGAGCGTCCGGTCGCCAACTTTTGGCCGATCGATGACAAGCGCGGGCTCGTTCTGCCGAACGACCCGGCGGGACGTCGCGAGGCGATCGCCGCTCTCTCGCAGGCTGATGCTGAACGTCTGCCCGCGTATGATGCGGCGCTTGAGGATGCGGCAAGCTTGTTGCGCGACCTCGTTCAACGCACCCCGCCGAATGCCGGTGAAGGGCTGTCGACGCTGTTGAAGGCGGCGGGACTGGGGCGGCAGGTGATCGGCGCTGGGCGTGAAGCGCAGCGCACGCTGGTCGATTTGTTCACAAAGAGCGCGGCCGACTTTCTCGATCTCTATTTCGAAAGCCCGATCGTCAAAGGGGCGTTTGCGTTCGACGGTATCGTCGGGGCCTATGCAAGCCCGCACATCCCGGGCACGGCCTACGTGCTGTTGCACCATTGTTTTGGTGAGGTGAACGGGAAGCGCGGCGTCTGGGGGCACGCCGTTGGCGGCATGGGCGCGATCACCACCGCGATGGCGGCAAGCGCGGTGGAGCGTGGCGTTGAGATCCGAACCGGTGCGAAGGTGGCCCGCGTGCTGGTCGAAGCGGGTGCGGCGCGGGGCGTTGAGCTTGATGATGGCAGCGTGATCAAGGCACGCGTGCTGGCGGCGAACGTGCCGCCCAAATTGCTCATGCGTGATCTGGTACCGCGCGCCGCCGTCGAACCTGCCGTCTACGAGCGTTTCGCCCATATCCGCTCGGGCTCGGGTACGTTCCGCATGAATGTGGCGCTGCGTGAGCCGCCGCAGTTCACATGCCGGCCGACGCCCGACAACGCCCTGGGTGACCACCACGGCGCGGGGATCATCATCGGGCCTGACATTGACTATCTGGAACGCGCCTATTTGAGTGCGCGCACGCAGGGCACCGCGGCTGAGCCGGTGATCGAAATGCTGATCCCTTCGGTCCTCGATGACAGCCTCGCACCGGAGGGCCAGCATGTCGCGAGCTTGTTCGTGCAGCACGTCGCCCCGCGCCTGGCTGACGGCCGCTCCTGGCATGAGGCCAAAGACGCGTTTGCGGATACCGTGGTCGAGACCGTGACCAGGCATGCGCCAAATTTCGCGCAGGCGATCATCGCGCGCCAAGTGCTCTCACCGCTCGATCTGGAAGAGCGTTTCGGCCTCATCGATGGTGACATCTTTCACGGTCAACTCGGGCTCGACCAACTGTTCGCGCTGCGACCCGTGCTGGGCTATGCCGATTACCGGATGCCGCTCAGCGGGCTTTATCTGTGCGGGGCGGGCGCGCATCCAGGTGGCGGCGTGACCGGCATGCCGGGGCACAACGCGGCGCGCGAGATCATTCGGGATCTGACCGGTACGCTCGGCGCGGCGAAACGCTCAGCCCAACGCGTGAGTGGCGCGTTGTTCGGTGCGCAGCAGGCTGCGTCCGATGCACCGCGTTGACCTTTGCAAGGCGCGATAGGAACCACGATGGCCGAAGCGCTGGAGATCAACGAGCACATCACCATCGATGCTGATTTGTTGACGGAGAAGTTCGTGCGGGCGTCCGGCCCCGGCGGGCAGAACGTCAACAAGGTTGCAACGGCCGTGGAGTTGCGCTTCGAGATGGAGCGCTGTGCCGGCCTGACAGCGGCGGTGCGCGCGCGGCTCATCGGCCTTGCCGGCAGTCGTATGACGAAAGAAGGCATCCTGGTGCTGCAGGTGCAGACCTATCGCACGCAGGACGCCAACCGTGTCGCCGCGCGCCATCGCCTGGCCGCCCTCATCCGCAAAGCGTTGGTGCCGCCTAAGAAGCGCTACCGTACGAAGCCGTCGCGGGCGGCGAAGGAACGTCGGCTGGAGGCGAAGGCGCGGCGTGGGCGCGTGAAGGCGTTGCGTCAGGCCAAGCCTTCTTCGGAGTAAGTCAGACTTGGTCGAACGAAACGGCGGTCTGGTATGGGCTGCCGGTCCCGTGCCCCCGTGCCCCCGTGCCGCGTGGCCCCGCCCTATACCCCGTGTGGCCATGCCCCGCCGCGATGCAGACCCGGCGCCGCACATCTGTTTTGCTTTCGTTTGAGGCGTTGAGCCCTTCCGCTTCCTCCGGCCGCGAAGTGCGCGTCTAAGCCCCTGTTTCGCAGCTTATCTTTCGACTTACCCCACGCCACCCAAGGCGAATGAACGCTGAGCCCCGGGCCGCGCCCCGCGTGACGGCTTGTGCTGTCGCCGCCAGTATGACACGCAACACGGCACGCACGCGCCCACGCGGTGGGACAACCGCGCAGGCTCCGGCCTGGGCTAGATCATCGAGAGATCGATCGGGATCACCATAGGTGAGCCGCATTCGCCCAAAGATGATCTAAACGGGCGTGCGTCGCGACCAGGGGGGAGGTGAGGCCGATGGCGGCTCAGGACAAAGCGCAGCAAGCGATCGTGCGCGAGGGCGATCAGCAGACGTTCATGCAAAATCTGACGGCCTGGCGGCGTGATGCGACGCGCTACGTGTTCGGTCGTAACGCGCTGATCGGCTTTGCTTCGTTGATGCTGCTGGTGATCTCCGGCTACGCGACGTGGTCGGGCATGAGTGACTTCATTTTGGGCGCGAAGGCGGGCCCCAATACGGGGCGCGCGGTCGGCGGCGTTGAAGTTTCAAACGAGTGGCTGGTGATCGCCATCGTGGTCGCGCTGACGTTTTTGATGTGGCTGGCGTTGCGCGAAACGTTTGGTGCCAAGCGCACGTTCATCAACCGGTTCATCACAGCGCCGCTCTATCTGTTCTTGGCGTTATGGTCGGTGGGCTTCGGCTACGGCTTCTGGTGGAGCCTGATCGCCGGCCAGGAAGCGACGCGCACGAGCCTGGCCAATCTGCAGCAAGATGCGCGGGACGCGTCCGGCGCGGTGGCCGCGCGGTTGGCGGCGGTGCGGGTGCAGCTTGATGCGGTGGTGAGCTGGTCCGAAGGGCAGATGGGCCGCGAAGAAAGCTCCGGCGGGAGTTGCGGCGTGCGTTCTGGCGCCGGGCGTGGCCCGCTCTACAACGCGCGGCGCAACGTGCGCGACAGCATCGCCTCGCTGCGCAATTCGGTGACAACGGCCTGGCTTGAGCCAGTCGAGAAGGACATCGAACAGCTACGCCAATCCGCTGCCGGCCTGGGCGGGGGCGACTTCAACGAGCGCCAGCGTATTTTCGAGACGCGCGCTGCCGACATCCAGAGCCGTGCGAAATCGATCGCAGCCCGCAGCAACGAACTGGGGCGCTCCACGGCAGCGGAGATGCGCGCCCTCGCTGCAGCCGTTTCCGTGAAGCCACGCCAGCCTGGGTTCCGGTGTTTTGATCCGACGCTAGCGCAACGCTTGCTGCAGGCGGCAAGCCAGGCCGGTGAGCCGGCGCAATTGAGCTTGCGCAAGGCCGTTTTCAACGAGGGGCCGGCTGGCGTTGCGAACGCCGTCAAGAACCTTTGGGCCAACATAGGTGCTCAAATTGAAACGCTGTTCGCGTGGATCTCGTCGGGGTTCCAGCGCTCGATCGATCCAGCGGCCACAGGCGGTGGCCTCACCGGGCGTGATCTGATCGCGCTGCTGGCTGCGCTTGGGATCGACCTGGGGCTGTTCGCCCTGACCGCGCTCAATCCGCCGCCGCCCGCGCGCGACAGCATCCTGGAACGCCGCATCGTGGAAGCGATCAACACAGCGATCGCGCGTGCACCAGGCGCCAACCTGGAGTGGGTCCGCAAGCACTTCATCTTCCAGATGGGCTCCAAGAGCCCGCGCTTCTTGAAAAAGACCCGTGATCGATGGGACCCCCGCAACAGCGCGTCCTATTTCGTGGTGCCCAACCTCTATAGCGCCGATGAAAGCGACCAAGAGGAGCAACAGCGTGCGGTCGCCATGAATCAACTCGCCGGTGTTTTGAACGATGTGGGCCAAGTGCGCGCGCTGAACGCGAGGGAAGCTAAATTCCTGCGAGAAGAAGAGATGCGCCCAAGCGTCACGGACCTCACAGCAATCCGCAAAGATAGCGCTGAACGGCTCGGCAAAGAGGGTGTGCTGTCAGACGAAGAAGTCGCGAAGTACAAGGATGCGCAGCCTGTGCGGAACCATGGGCTGTTTTCCAAGGCGGAACGTGCGTTGGCGATCGCGGGCTGGAGCGATCAAGCGCGGCGTGATCCGGAGGTTTATCGCGTTGTGGATACCGATGGGTTGACCACATTGCTGCTGGTGCTGAACGATGGTCGCGGTAGCGCTGCGCCCGTCACAGCAGCCCCGGCGCAGGAGACGGTGAAAGCCTGAGTTCTGGGCGGGTCCGGCCGCGCGCGGCCGAGCACAAAAGGCACGCATTAGAGTCGGTTCGCTTCAGCTTGAAGCGGAACCGACATCTAAGCTCTTGTTTTGACGTTCATCTTTCGCCTCAGGTGAGTCCACCTGAAGCGGATGAACTCTAAAGGCGCGGAGGCGCGTCAAGCAGCGCTTGCGGATCGTGAATGGCCGTCAGCCGGAGCGCGGCCGTGCGCGCGAACCGGGCCGTCACATCCTTGCGGCGCGCGGGAGGCAGCTTGAACGTTTCTGCGGCGCGGTGCACGTCAGCGCCATAGGCGTCGGCGATCAAAACGCCGACCTCGTCAGGCAGCACCTGCAGCGGGAAATCCGGCGCAACGGCAAATGAAAACCGGTCGCAGTGCTCCTGGTAGGCCGGCCATTTTTGGTCGCTTTGGAAGTCGGCCAGGCTGGATTTCACTTCGATGATGACGAGTTCGCCCTTGGGGCCGAGCGCGAGCAGGTCCGCGCGGTGGCCGCTCGCCAACGTCACTTCGGGCACCACCGCAAAGCCAAGCGTGGCAAGGTGCCGCGTGGTCCCGCGCGCGATCGCGCTAGCGCGGTCCGACTGGCGTCCATCGGGGCGCAGCGGGTCTGGTAAAAGGCCAGGCCCCGTGGCCGTTTGCTGGGGGGCTGCTGCGCTTTCGTTGGTCGGGTCGCCGGGTGCTGGTCGTGCTATCGTGATGGCTTTGGCTCCCTGTTGGCGTCTCAAAATCGGCTGCTGATGGGTTCGCCCAGCGGCGTGTACGCTTTTCTTGACGCCGCTGCGGAACCACCGTCATATTTGCGTGTTAGCGATCGACTTCACGGGTGAAGCCGTAAACCGGCGTATCACCACGACCGCCCGGCTGCCAAAGAGGAAAAGGCAGCGCTGGAGCTGCAGCTCGGGCGAGGTTAAGCGAACCGCACGCAGGCGCGCCTCAGCCGCCCTGCAGTTGAGCCGCCCCTGCGGTGGGCGTTGCATCACGCGCTGCACGCGTTTTTTCACACAATCAACCCTCAGCCCTGAACCGTCCTGCGGCGCAACCGTAGGCCCACAGCGCTGTGCACCCACGTTTTGCCGCCCGTCCGGGTGGTGCCGTACCTGTTGGAGGTGCCTATGGCCCCGTCTCCCCCGACCAACCTGCGTCCTCGCGATGCGCAGGCCAACGTCAATCTTGACGACCTGACGCGCCGTCTTGTCGAAACGCGCGCGCTTTCCATGGAACTCGCAAGCCCGCTGTCATCTGAAGACATGGTTGTGCAGTCGATGGAGGATGCGAGCCCCACGAAGTGGCATCTGGCGCATGTGACCTGGTTCTTCGAAACCTTCGTGCTGCAGGCCCATGCGCCCGGGTATCAGCTCTTCGATGAGCGGTTTCCGTTCTGCTTCAACTCCTACTACGTGCAGGCGGGCCCCCGGCATCCCCGGCCCGCGCGCGGCCTGCTGACGCGGCCTTCGTTGGACGCCGTTATGGCCTATCGCGCGCATGTGGATGAGGCGCTGGATCGCTTCATGGGTTCATCGGCGGTCAACGCCGAAGCGGCCATGCTCGTCGAGTTGGGTATCAACCACGAGCAACAGCATCAGGAATTGCTGCTGACCGATATCCTGCACGCGTTCTCGCTGGGTCCTCTTAAGCCGGCCTATCGTGAACCGCGCGGTCTAGCAGCGCAGCCGATCACGCCTGACGTGACGATGATCGATCTCGATGGTGGTCTCCACCGGATCGGTCATGAGGGGGCTGGGTTCGCCTACGACAACGAGGGGCCGGCGCATCGCTGTCAGCTTGAACCGTTCGCGATCGCCAACCGCCTGGTGACCAACCGAGACTGGCTCGCGTTCATGGCGGATGGCGGCTACACCACGCCGACGTTGTGGCTGTCGGACGGCTGGGCGTGCGCGCAGACGAACGGGTGGCAGGCGCCGCTCTATTGGGAGCTGCGCGAAGAGCGCTGGTGGCACATGACCTTGGAAGGTTTGGTGCCGGTGGATCCGGCGACGCCCGTGACCCACATCAGCTATTACGAGGCTGACGCCTACGCGCGATGGGCTGGCAAGAGGCTTCCGCGCGAACAGGAGTGGGAGGTCGCCGCGCGTCTTCCCGGCGCCAGCGATGAGGGCAACACGCTTGCCACGCGTGCCTTGCGCCCGGTCGCCTTCGATGCGGCCCGCGCGGATGCGACCACCGTGCCCCAGCAAATGCTGGGCGACGTGTGGGAATGGACGCAAAGCGCCTATCTCCCCTACCCCGGCTACAAGGCCGCGCTGGGCGCCGTTGGCGAATACAACGGCAAATTCATGTGCAACCAGATGGTGATGCGCGGCGCCTCCTGCGCCACAGCGCCCGGCCACGCGCGCGCCAGCTACCGCACGTTCTTTTACCCCCATCAGCGCTGGCAGTTCATGGGCCTGCGCCTCGCGGAGGATCGCTAACGATGACCGCTTTGACCCAACAACGCCCGCAGTCAGCTGACGCTTCGGCGCGCCGTCCAGCGCTAGAGACGGCCTTGAGCGAGAGCGGTGAACAGCCGCAACACGAAGCCGCGCATGATGCCACGCACGAACGCTTCAAGCACGACGTGCTGGAAGGTCTTGCCCTCCCGCAAAAGGCTCTTCCCGCGCAGTACCTGTACGACGCGGCCGGCAGCGCGCTTTTCGAAGCGATCACGCGGTTGCCCTCGTATTATCCCACGCGCACCGAGATCACCTTGCTCAAGGATCGTGCAGCAGGCCTCTCTGACAGGGTCGAAGCGGGCACGGCGTTGGTCGAGTTCGGCTCCGGTTCAAGCGTCAAGACCGAGGTGCTGTTGCAGGCGCTGGCGCAGATCAAACACTACGTGCCGATCGACGTGTCGCCCGCCGCGCTCGATGAGGCTGTGACACGACTGATCACGCGGTTTCCCCAAGTGGCGGTGATGCCGCTCGTCGGCGACTTTGCAAGCAAACCCGCTTGGCCGCATTACATCGAGGATGCGCCGAAGATCGGGTTCTTCCCGGGGTCGACGATCGGCAACATGGAGCCCGAGGCGGCGCGCGCGCTGTTGGCGCGGTTCGCATCCTGGCTGGGTGCCGGCAGCCGCCTCGTCATCGGGGCTGATCTGCAAAAAGATGAAGCGATGTTGCACGCCGCCTACGACGATGATCAGGGCGTGACGGCCAAGTTCAACCTCAACCTGCTGACGCGGATGAACCGTGAGTTGGATGCTACGTTTGCGCTTGAAGATTTCGCCCATGTGGTGCGCTACGATCGCGAACGTCACCGCATCGAGATGCACCTTGAGGCACAGCGCGCGCACACCGTTGAGGTGGCCGGGCATCGCTTTTCGTTCACGCAAGGCGAGACGATCCATACGGAAAACTCGCACAAATACACGGTGGAGCAGTTCACGCGGACTAGTCGTGCGGCGGGCTGGCAGGTGGAAGAGACCTGGGTTGATGAGGCGCAGTTGTTCAGCGTGCACGTGCTGATCGCTTCGGGGCCATCACTTTAGCGCGCAAACGCCTTCCCACCTCGTTCCTTTGCGTCGCCCAGAAGCGCTTTTCGATGACCGGCGGGATGACTTCTCGCCGGTCTTTTCTTGTCCCTGTCGTGCGCTTAGATCATCGGGCGATTATTCGGGATCACCATAGGTGAGCCCGAAATCGACCAAAGATGATCTAAATCTGAAGTGCAGAGCAACTTTGGGCGCAAAGGAAGGCGCCAGTGTCCGAGCAGGTGAGTGTGTAAGCAGGTGATTCGCACTTTGCGCCCGTTGCTCTAAGGTCGCGCCGCGGTGCAGGCCTGCACGCACGCGTCACAACAACCAGGATGGGACGGCAACAATGATCTTCAACCGCGGGCGCAAGGACAACGGCGCGCAAGCGAGGTCACAGGCAACGCACGCCTTGCCGTCAAACGTGCTCAACGGCGATGCCCGCACGCTTGATGAACCGCATCCCCCCCTGACGGCCGCACAAGCGATCCGCCAAGTCTCGCCCGACAGCTTCACGTTCACCACCACCGCCGACCTGGAGCCGATCTCAGGCCTCGTGGGCCAGGAACGGGCGTTGCGCGCCATCCAGTTCGGCGCGGATATCAAAAGCCACGATTTCAATTTGTTCGTGGTGGGCCCCCGCGCGGCCGGCAAGCGCACCGCCGTCACGGCCTATCTGGAGAAGAAGGCGATCCAGGCCGATACGCCGCCCGACTGGATCTACGTCAACAATTTCGACAACCCCAACCGGCCCTGTGCGCTGAAGCTGCCGACGGGCCGTGCGCGCGCCTTCGAACGCGCGATGGTGGAGGCGATCGACGAACTGCGCGTCACGTTGCCGACGCTCTTTGAGGGCGACGATTACCAGGCGCGACGCCGGCAAATCGAAGAGGAATTTCGCTCCGGCCAGGAGGATGCCTTCGAAGCGCTGAACAAGAAGGCTGCGGCCCAGAACATCGGGATTTTGCGCACGCCCACGGGCTTTGCGATGGCACCGATGCACGAAGGTAAGGTCGTGAAGCCTGAGATCTTCGCGGGCCTGCCCGAGGCAACGCGCGCGCAGGTCGAAGACAAGATTGCCGCCCTCCAGAGCGAACTGGAGACGATCCTGCAAGGTATGCCGAAGTCCGACAAGGAACGGCGCACGCGGCTGACCAAGCTCAATGAGGAGACGGCGGCGATTGCGATCTCCGAAGCGTTGTCGAGCGTGCGTGACGGCTTCGGTGATGTGGAGGCGATCGGCACGCATTTGAGCGCGGTCGCAAAGGACCTGACGCAGAACATCGCGCTGTTCGTCGGCGATGAAGAAGAAAACCGCGAGGTCGTCTCACAACCGGCCAACACCGCGCGCAACCCGAAATACCGCCGCTACATGGTCAACGTGATGGTCGCCAACGGGGCTGACAACGCGGTCGGTGCGCCGATCGTCTCAGAGGTCAATCCGACCTACGCGAACCTGATCGGGCGCATCGAGCACCTGGCGCAGATGGGTACGCTGGTGACTGACTTTCTGCTGGTGAAGCCCGGTGCGCTGCACGAAGCGAACGGTGGGTTTTTGCTTCTTGATGCGCGCAAGTTGTTGCTTTCGCCTTTCGCGTGGGAAGCGCTGAAGCGCACCTTGCGCGGGCGCGAGATCCGCATCGAACAGCCCGCTGAAACGCAAGGCTTCGCGCAAACGCAGACGCTTGATCCGCAACCCATTCCGCTCAACGTCAAAGTCGTGTTGTTCGGCGATCCGCAGCTTTATTTCATGCTGTCCGCCCAGGACCCGGACTTCCAGGGGCTGTTCAAGGTGCAAGCCGATTTCGACGGCAGCATCACGCGCAGCGCCGACAACAACCAGGCTTACGCGCGGCTGATCGCGGGGATCGTTGAGCGGCACGAACTGCGCGATGTGGATGCCGGTGGCGTCGCGCGGCTGATCGATGAAAGCGCGCGGCTTGCCCGTGATGCGGAACGGTTGTCGGTTGAGATCGGGCGGATCGCTGACATCCTGCGTGAAGCCGACTATTGGGCGGGTGATGCGGGCCGCGATGTGATCGGCGCCGATGACATCGAACGCGCGGTGCTCGAGCACACGCAGCGCGCTGACCGCGTAAGAGACCGCTCGCACGAGACCATCGAGCGCGGCATCGTGATGGTCGATGTGGACGGGGAAAAAGTGGGCCAGATCAACGGGCTCTCCGTGCTTCAGTTGGGTGATTTCGCGTTCGGCAAACCGACGCGCATCAGCGCGCGCGTGCGCATGGGGCCTGGCCGCGTGACGGACATCGAGCGCGAGGTCGATCTTGGCGGACCGCTACACTCGAAGGGGGTGATGATCCTTTGGGGCTTCCTCGCTGGCCGCTTCGCGCAGGATGTTCCCTTGGCGCTGTCGGCGTCGCTCGTGTTCGAACAGTCCTACGGCGGCGTTGATGGCGATAGCGCGTCGTCCACCGAACTTTACGCGTTGTTGTCGGCACTGGCCGAAGTGCCGATCCGGCAGGGGTTGGCCGTGACCGGCTCGGTTAACCAGTGGGGCGAGGTGCAGGCGATCGGCGGTGTGAACGAAAAGATCGAGGGCTTTTTCGATATTTGCGAAGCGCGCGGGTTGACCGGGGAACAAGGCGTGCTGATCCCGCAGGCGAACGTGCAGCACCTGATGTTGCGCAAACGCGTGCGCGAGGCGATCGAGGCGGGGCGCTTTGCGATCCACGCCGTGGAAACGATCGACCAGGGGATTGAGATCCTGACCGGCAAAGTGGCGGGCGAACGCGAGCCGGACGGCGCCTATCCGGCCGATACGATCAACGGCAGGGTCGAAGCGAAGCTGCGGGCCTTTGCGCACCGTGCGGCGACCTTTGCCCGCCCAGGCGCAAACGAAGGCGCAAACGCAGGCGCTGGCGCTGCGGCGACGGACGATCCCGCCATACCGTCCGCGACGCCGGCGGAGCGGTTGGCATGAGCCTATCGGGCATACGATCGCGCGTGAGCGTTCCGCGATGATGGCGCATGTGGCGCAGGCCGATGAAGCGCGCGGCCGCGTTGTGCTTGCGGTGCGTCGCGGCCGCGTGCATCCAATCGCGCTGCGGGCCTCCTTGTTGATGGCGCAGGCCTATCATGCGGAGATCGAGAGCCTCTTTATCGAGGATACCGCGCTCTTCGAAGCGCGCGACCACGCGTTTGTGAGCGTGTGCGATACGCGGGGCGGAGCGCGGATGGCGCTGGTGACCCAGCCGTTGACGCAGGTGATGCGCCACGATGCTCGCGCATTGGAGCGTGATCTGGGCGCTTTGGCGGGCCTCGCTGGCGTGCGCTACCGCCCGGGGCGGACGAGGGCGCGGCCGCAGGTTGCTTTGGTGGAGGCTTGCGCGACGCAGGGGCCGTGGAACCTGGTGGCGCTTGGCGAAGCGGTGGGCGCAGCATCAACTGATCAGGTGGTCGCGCTGCTCGATGAGGTCCCCGACACCACCGGCGTGCTGATGGTCGGGCCGTTGGCCAAGCGCGCGACGGGACCGCTCGTGGTGGTGCTCGATGATGTGACGCAGGTGCAAGCAGCGCTGCGGCTTGCCGATGCGGTGGGTGCGCTGACGTCAGCGCCGCGTTCAGGTCCGGTGCCGCCGGGTCGCAAGGCATCGCGCGCAGATCGGCGTTCAGCGGATGTCGATACGCCGACCCTTACACCAAATGGGGCCCCTAACGGGCCCATCGCGATCGTGACCGGTACCGACGCCGATGCCATCGGCGAGATCGAAGGGCAATTGCGTTTGGCGCCTGAGGATACAGCGCGGTTCGCGCGCATCACGCCGTGCGTGCTGACCGCCTTCGCGCCCGGTGCGCTGGCCGAGTGTGTTCGACGGGTACGCCCCGGTTTGGTGGCAGCGCGTGCCCCGACGTTGACCAGCACGCCAGGCGTATTGCGCGCGCTGCTGGCGAGCCTGGAGGCGCCGTTGCTGCTGATGCGCTAAGTAGGTAATTTAGCGCGAAAGATTGAAGCCTGGCGGCAACTTGAGGTCGCGCAATTGCCCGTTGCGTTGGGCCGCCTCAAGCTGCTTGCGCAAGCGCTCCTGCAGCCGGCGCGCTGCCTCCCGCATGTCCTGACGCGAGGTGATCTGACCGAGGTCCGCCGGCGGTTTGGGCAGCGAACGCGGATCGGGCCGTTTGCCGCTGAGGATGTCCTGCATCAGTTCACGCGTGCGCTGTTGCGTGGGCGGCGCATCCCGCGCCACCTGGCGGGGACGCTTGATCCTGATTTTCGGCGCCTTGGCACGCGCGACGATTTCGACGTTGACGTGTTGGAAGCCTGCGAGCGCCATGAAGGTGGTGGGTACTTGCCGGCTGACGTTCATGCGCACGCGCAAGGGCTGCTTGGCGATGTGAATGAAGGCGGTGGTGTTTTGCAGATCGGGCGGCAGGTTGGCCTTGAAGGTGGACCGCACACGTTTGGAGATCGCAGCGTTGGTGTCGAGCACCATAAGCGAGCCCGCTTCGACCGCGGCGTCGGCGGCCCGCTGCAGCAGCGACTTGGTGTTGATAGTCCGGCCGTAGTCGATGGCGAGGCCCACCACCAACACAACGACGAAGGCCACGATCCCCATCAGGATCGCAATGGTGCCGCGCGTGTCACGGCTAAAGTGCGCCGAACCCACTCGAAGTGTCATCACGCACCGCATAAGCTCACCGCACCCGTTCGCAACCGATGCGTCACGCTAACAGCAAGAGCCTGCAAAAACGCTAAGGCTGGATCGCGACCGCCTTAGAGTTCATCCGCTTCAGGTGGAATCGCCTGAAGCGAAAGATGAACGGCAAAACAAAAGCTTAGATGTCGGTTCCGCTTCAAGCTGAAGCGAACTGACTCAGCGCTCGCCGGTGAAGTCGGCGGCCGAACGCACGATCTGCTCATCGATCGTGCCGATCGTCTCTTCGTCCTTGTCGGTGTAAGGAAGCGCCTGCAACACAACCTGCAGGGCGGCGATGCGCGTGCGGCGTTTGTCGTTTGCACGCAGCACGGTCCACGGCGTTGTAGGCGTGTGGGTGTAGCGCATCATCTCATCGCGCGCGGTCGTGTAATCGTCCCACCGGTTGAGCGCCTCGATGTCGATCGGCGACAGCTTCCAGCGCTTCAGCGGATTATGGCGGCGTTCATGAAAGCGTACCAACTGCGTCTCGCGGCCGATCGTTAAGAAGAACTTGAAAAAGCGGATCCCGTCGCGCACCAGCATGTCTTCGAAATGCGGCGCCTCCCGCAAAAAATCGGCGACCTGATGGGGTTGGGCAAACCCCATCACGCGCTCAACGCCGGCACGGTTGTACCAGGAGCGGTCGAACATCACGATCTCACCGGCGGTTGGCAGGTGGGCGACGTAGCGCTGGAAGTACCATTGCCCGCGCTCGGTTTCGGTGGGCTTGGTCAGTGCGACGACGCGCGCATGACGCGGGTTTAGGTAGGCGGTGAAGCGCTTGATGGTGGAGCCCTTGCCGGCCGCGTCGCGCCCCTCAAAGACGATCGCAATGCGCTCGCCCGTCGCCAGGCACCAGCGCTGCACCTTGCCCAGTTCGATCTGGAGTGCGCGCAAGTGGCGCTCGTAGTCCTTGCGTTCGAGGCGCTCATCGTAGGGGTAGCCGCCGGCGGTGAATTCGGCCTTCTGGATGGCTTTGGGCAGCTCCGGGTCGTCGATGTCGAAGGCGGCGAGGGCGCGGTCGCGCTTGGCGGTGGCGCCGTCTTTGTCGTGTTTGCGTGCCATGGGTCGCGGTGTGCTCGTGAGCTTGTGTCGGGGCGGTAACGGACCGGTGGGCGATCCGCGGTACGATGACGTCATCGCATTGTTGTAGACTTATGTATGATGTCGGCCCTTAAGTCTCTCAGGTGGTGGTGATTTTTTACCGCGCGCTTGAGGGCTTCGCCTGTGCCGCGCGCCCGCGCCTCTCGTGCAAAACGCCAGCCGGCGCGCACGCGGCAACGCTTAACCGCCGCCTCTTGTGCATGGTGCTCCGATCGCACTGGCGTGGTGGCCGTCTTTGAAAAGGTCGCCAACGCCGTGGCTGGCGCCAAAGCCGCCCGCGCGCAAACCCGTTAGGACAGCGCCTTGAACACGTTTGACCGGGAGCAAACGAAGCAGGCCCCGCCGCTGAAGCGGTCCGATGAGCTGCGCGCGACGTTGCTGGCGGTATGGCCAAGCTTGGCGGTGGCGTTTGGCGTCTGCGCAGCCTTCGTCGTCTGGGGTGGCGTGCCGCTGTGGGCAGGCGGGCTCGGCTTTGCAGCGTTGGCGTTTGTCCTGACGAGACGCACAGCGCGCGAACGTCAGGCGACGGTGGCCACATCGCAGGCGCTACGCACCCGGCGCGAACGCACAAGTCCCGCCGGTGTCGCGGGCAAGCGGGCCTGGCGCACCATGGTTGACGCCATGCCCGACCCCGCCATCGTGCTCGATGATCAGGGCACGCTGCTGCACGCCAACCGCCACGCGATCGTTCTGTTGCGCAGCGTTGCGCTCGACCAGCATATCTCGTTGACGAGCCGCAATCCGCAACTGCTTGAGCTGATCGATCAGGTGCAGGCGCGTGGGCGCGCGGAGCCGATCCAGTTCCAGGATCGCGTACCCATGGAGCGTCGTCTGCAAGCGACGGCGACGGCGGTTGAGCAAAGCGATGCACGGCAGCAGGGGCCGAGCATTCTTGTCACGTTTCGCGACCTCACCGAGCAGGATCGCTTGGCGCAAATGCGGGCCGATTTCATCGCCAACGCCAGCCACGAACTGCGCACGCCGCTTGCCTCACTGCGTATGTTCATCGAAACGCTGCAGACCACGGCGCGCAATGACCCGGCCGCGCGCGAGAGGTTCCTCGTGACGATGAGCGAGCAAGCTTTGCGCATGACGCGGCTGATCGACGATCTGCTGTCGCTGAGCCGGGTTGAAATGCGCGTCCACTTGCCGCCGCGCGAACGCGTTGACCTTAACGAGGTGCTGCGGGCCGTCATGGAGACGCTCGAACCGTTGGCGCAAGCGAGCGATGTCACGCTCGATTTTCAAGGTTTCGACGGCGCGGCCGTCGTGCGTGGTGAGCGTGAGGAGCTGCAGCAGGTGTTTCAAAACCTGGTGCTGAACGCGATCAAATACGGCGGCGATGGAAAGACCGTCTGGATCAGTTGCGCGCGCGAAAAGCAGGAGGGCGCGCTGCCCGTGCAGCTTCTGGTCAACGTGCGCGATGAGGGGCCGGGCATTGCTGAAGAGCACATCCCGCGACTGACCGAACGGTTCTATCGCATCAGCGTTGCATCGAGCCGCGAAAAGGGCGGAACGGGACTTGGGCTTGCGATTGTCAAGAACATCATGATGCGTCACGAGGGGCGGATCACGGTGGCCTCACAATGGGGTGAGGGCTCGAACTTCACCATCACGCTGAACGAGTTGCCGCGTTGACACTGGCAAGGCCGCGTGATTAAAATTGTTCTAAATCAACATCTTGATCCGTCATAAAACGATGCATCAACTGCCCTATACCCGGGCGCAGCGCGGCCTACCGCGCCGCAACAACATGTGTTGTTGCCAGAGGCCCCAGGTATCACAGGGAGCGTTACCCACATGAAAGTGTTCCACAAAACGGCGCTGACAGCTGCCGTTGCCGTGGCAGGTATTGCCGTTGCCGGCTCTGCCTTCGCACGCGACAAAATCAGCATCGTCGGCTCTTCGACGGTCTTCCCCTACACGCAGGCTGTTGCCGAAGAGTTCGCCAAAAAAGGCGGCAAGGCGCCGACCGTTGAGTCGACCGGCACCGGCGGCGGCATGAAAATCTTCTGCAAAGGCGTGGGCGCAGCTCACCCCGACATCACGGGTGCTTCGCGCGCCATGAAGAAGTCGGAGTATGACCTCTGCCAGAAGAACGGCGTCAAGAACATCACCGAAGTGCTCGTCGGTTACGACGGCCTGTCGGTTGCAAATTCACGTAAGGGCAAAGCCTTCTCCGTGACCAAAGAGCAGCTCTACAAAGCGCTTGCTTCTGAAGTCTACATGGATGGCAAGTTCGTCGCGAACCCCTTCAAAATGTGGAGCGACATCGACAAGTCGCTGCCGAACCAGAAAATCCTGGTTTACGGACCGCCCCCGACCTCGGGCACGCGCGACGCTTTCGTCGAGCTCGTCTTCCACAAAGTCTGCAAGAAGATGGGTCTGAAGAAAAAAGGCGACGCTGGCTACAAGGCGAAGTGCACCGCCATGCGCACCGATGGCCCGTTCATCGAAGCTGGCGAAAACGACAACCTGATCGTGCAGCGCCTCGGTGCTGACCCGGTTGCTCTGGGCATCTTCGGCTACTCGTTCCTGTTCGAAAACTCGGACAAGCTGCAAGCCATCAAAGTCGGTGGTGTGGCTCCTTCGGCAGACACGATCGCTGACGGTTCTTACGGCATCTCGCGCCCGCTGTTCTTCTACATCAAGAACGCGCACCGCAAGGTCATTCCCGGCATGGACAAGTTCATCCAGGAATACGTGTCGAAAGGCATGCCGAAGAGCGGCTACCTGATCGACCGTGGCCTGGTGCCGCTGGCTGGCGACAAGCTGAAAGAAGTGCAGAAAGCTGCACTGAACGCAGAAAACAACGTCAAGAAGTAAGTCTTGACGGAGGGCGGGCCGAGAGATTGGCCCGCCCTTTTTCGTTCGGGCCCTTCGGACCCATCCTCACGCTCTACGGCTAGGTCATGGTTGGTTATCTGCTGCTCGCGCTTCTGGTGATGATGCTGATCGCCTATTCGGTCGGCGCTTCGGCGGCCAATAAATTCCGGCAGACCACGGGCACACATGTGCACTCGCTTTCCGGCTACCACGGGTGGTATGTCGCGGCGGCGACCGGCCTCCCGGCTTTGTTTTTTCTGATCGTTTGGTTGCTTTTCCAAAATACGGTTATTGACGCGCTTTTGTTGCGCAGTTTGCCTGAAACAACGCTCAGCGACACGACCAACATCGAACTTCTGATCGCGGAAATTAAATCGGTCGCGGCCGGGAATATCTTCGGCGAGCCGACTGATGTCGTGCGCCAGGCAGCTGCCCGTTACAACGCGTGGCAGAGTCTCGCGGCATGGTCGCTCGTCGTATTGGTGCTGGCGGTGGCGCTCATCGGGCTTTTGATGGCGCGCGCGCGTCTTGCACCGCAGTTTCGTGCACGCAACAGCGTTGAACAGATCATGACCGGTCTGATGATCGGTTGCTCGCTCGTCGCGATCTTCACCACGGTCGGCATCGTCGGCTCGCTGCTGTTTGAAACGCTCCTCTTCTTCGAGAAGGTTTCCGTCACCGAGTTCTTCACCGGGCTGAACTGGGAACCGCAGATCCCGATCCGCGAGGGCCAGATCACGGCTGGCGGCGCGTTCGGTGCGATCCCAGTGTTCGTGGGCACCATCGTCATCGCGGTGATTGCGATGGTGGTCGCCGTACCGATCGGCTTGTTCGCTGCGATCTATCTGTCTGAATACGCGTCGCCTTCGTTCCGGACGGTGGTTAAGCCGGTCCTCGAAGTGCTCGCCGGCATCCCCACCATCGTCTACGGCTTCTTCGCGGTGCTGACAGTCGCACCGGCGCTGCGTCAGTTCGGCGTTGCAATCGGGTTTGACATCGCGCCCAACAGCGCGCTCGCAGCCGGCGGTGTGATGGGCATCATGCTCATACCTTTCATTTCATCGTTGTCGGATGACGCGCTATCGGCGGTGCCACAGTCGTTGCGCGATGGTTCATACGGCCTGGGGGCCACGCACGGGGAAACGATCACCCGCGTGCTCCTTCCCGCAGCGCTTCCCGGGATCATGGGCGGGATCCTGCTGGCCGCAAGCCGCGCCATCGGGGAGACGATGATCGTGGTGATGGCAGCTGGCATCATCGCGAAGCTGACGGCGAACCCGTTTGAGCCTGTGACCACCGTGACCGTGCAAATCGTGACGCTGCTGATTGGCGATGTGGAGTTCGATAACCCGAAGACGCTGGCGGCGTTTGCGCTCGGGTTCGTGCTCTTTATTTGTACGCTCATCTTGAACATCATCGCGCTGCGCATCGTGCAGAAATATCGCGAGCAATACGACTAAACGAGTGAGGGCTGCCCGTGGCGACCACCGATCTTCCCCGCGCTGAAGCGCCCGCTGGCACGCGTGTGGACTGGCATTCCAACGCGACGAAGCGGCGCGTGAAACGGCGCAATTGGGCGAACTGGCGCTTGCAGTTCTACGGGCTGGCGTCGATCGGCGTAGCAACACTTTTGCTGTGCTTATTGTTCGGATCGTTGATCCACACGGGCTACGTTGCGTTCTTCCAGACCAAAGTTGCACTCAAGCTGGACCTCTCCAGCGATCTGATCGATCGCGAGAACCTTGCTGAATCGAATTTCCGCAAAATCACCCGCAACGCCTTCAAGGCCTATTTCCCCGACGTCACCTCGCCGCGCGACACCCGCGCGCTCATGAAGATCATGAGTTCTGGCGCCCAATACATCGTGCGTAACCGTGTCATCGCCAACCCCGACCTGGTCGGCAAGACGGTGACGATGCAGGTGCCGCTGTCGGACCCCTACGATCAGCTCTACAAGGGCGTGATCCCGCTGAAGATCGACGGCCTCGGCCTCGACAGGATCACCAATTTCCGCCGCCTGCAGAACCGCAACGTTGTGGTGGTTGAGAACGGCAAATCGTTCGTCAAGACCGACGTCATCCTCAGCGAGAAGGAGGTGCAGGACGGCACGTTCAACGTGATCTTGAACGAGGCGTTCAAGGCGTTCTTCCCGCGTGATCGCTCGCTGGCCTACCTCGAAATCCTAGGTCCGGATGCGGTCGATACGCTGAAGGCTTACGTCGAAGCCAACCCCTCCAAGATCGGTCAGACCGTTTCGCTCAACATTCCCATCGCGCCTCTTTACGATCAGCTGCAGCGCACGGGCGAAGCGAAAATCCGCAACCCGCGTTTCAAATCCGATCAGGAGTTGGCCTGGTACGGCTCACTGAAAGAGCGCGGTCTGCTCGGTACGGTCTTCGCGTGGTCGCTCTTTACGAACCCGGACAGCCGGTTCCCGGAGCTGGCGGGTCTCGCTGGCGCGCTGGTCGGCACCTTCCTCACGTTGATGGTGTGCTTCCTGTTGAGTTTCCCGCTGGCAATCGGTGCGGCGATCTACCTTGAAGAATTCGCGCCGAAGAACCGGGTCTCCGACATCATCGAAGTGAACATCAACAACCTGGCGGCCGTGCCTTCGGTGGTGTTCGGTCTGCTCGGTCTGGCCTTGTTTATCGGCACGTTTGGGCTACCTCGCTCGGTCCCGTTGGTGGGCGGCATGGCGCTGTCTTTGATGACGCTGCCGACCATCATCGTGGCGACACGCGCGGCGCTGAAGTCGGTGCCGCCCTCGATCCGCGAAGCCGCCCTCGGCGTCGGTGCATCGAAGCACCAGACGATCATGCATCATGTGCTACCGTTGGCGATGCCGGGTATTTTGACTGGAACGATCATCGGGCTTGCCCAGGCGCTCGGTGAGACAGCGCCGCTGCTGCTGATCGGCATGAACGCGTTCATCCCGAGCATTCAGGACATGGGCATCACGCAACCGGCGATGGCGTTGCCAACGCAGATTTACACCTGGGCCGACAGCTCGGAACGCGGCTTCGTCAGCAAGACGTCGGCGGCGATCCTTGTGCTGCTCTGCTTCCTCATCATTATGAACATAACCGCTGTGATCCTGCGCAAGAGGTTTGAGCGAAAATGGTAGACGACACCAAAGGTCAAGGCGTGATCGAAGCGACCATCGATCGTGCCGATCATCCCAAGGCGAACCCCATGCAGCCGACCGACAACGCCAACCCCGCGCCGTCCGACCCACCACCGGCCGCAACACCCGTCGCAGACGATACGACCGCGGCGGCCACCAGCACAGGCCCGGTCACGTACAAACTGACCTCGCGCGATGTGAACGTTCACTACGGCGAGAAGCGTGCGCTGTTCGATGTTGCCCTGGACATTCCGGACAAGGCCGTGATGGCGCTGATCGGCCCATCAGGTTGTGGCAAGTCAACATACTTGCGTTGCCTCAATCGCATGAACGACGTGATCCCGATCGCCAAGGTCACCGGCGAGATCAAGCTTGAAGGTCAGGACATCTATGACCCCTCGCTTGACGTGGTGGAGTTGCGCGCGCGCGTGGGCATGGTTTTTCAAAAGCCGAATCCCTTCCCGAAATCGATCTTCGAAAACGTCGCTTACGGTCCACGTATCCATGGCCTGACCGCCAGCAAGAGCGAGCTCGAAGAGTTGGTGGAAACGTCGCTGACGCGCGCGGGCCTCTTTAAGGAGGTTAAGGACCGGCTGCACGAACCGGGCACGGGGCTTTCAGGCGG
This sequence comes from Pseudomonadota bacterium, assembly GCA_038522635.1. Lineage (GTDB taxonomy): Bacteria > Pseudomonadota > Alphaproteobacteria > Rhizobiales > Hyphomicrobiaceae > JBCBJZ01. The sequence goes on from JBCBJZ010000024.1 coordinate 27,990, forward strand.
ACAGCAACAGCGGCTGTGCATCGCACGCGCGATCGCGACCAAGCCGAATATGATCTTGATGGACGAGCCCTGTTCGGCACTCGACCCGATCGCGACCGCCATCGTTGAAGAGCTGATCGATGAGCTACGTCAGCAGTACTGCATCGTGATCGTGACACACTCCATGCAGCAGGCCGCGCGCGTGTCGCAACGCACCGCGTTTTTCCATCTCGGCTACCTCGTCGAAGAGGACGAGACGGCGAAGATGTTCTCCAACCCGCAGGATAAGCGTACGCAGGATTACATCACGGGACGGTTCGGCTGACGCTCCCGTGTTCGATGCCGCGAGGGTGTTGCTACGCGGCTGAGGTTGCGGTTGGAAGGAGCGCCGAGGCGGCCGAGGCGCGGGGCATCAGTGGCGATCATAGCGGTACTTTGGCTGAGCGACCGTTGCGCTGTTACCGCCCGTGAGCGTTCGGGTTGGCGGCGAACTTTGCAGGTCAACACGAGTTTGAGGCCGGAGCCGTGACGCGCCCCTGCCTGCCACATCATTGACCCCCAGAGGTGCCCCCATGAAACCTCATACCGTTCGCTCCTACGATGATGAACTCATCCACCTCGACCGATTGATCGCGCGCATGGGTGGCCTCACAGAGGCCCACCTTGGCCAAGCGTGCGACGCACTTTTCCATCGTGATCCGCAATTGGCGACGCGCACCATGCGCGCTGATGAACTCGTCGATGCCTTGCAACGTGAGATCGAAGCTCAAGTCATCAACATCATCGCCAAGCGTCAACCGGTGGCGCTCGATCTGCGTCAGATCATGGCGGCGCTTCGCATTGCCAACGACCTTGAGCGGATCGGTGATCTCGCCAAGAACATCGCCAAGCGGGCGTACGCCGTCTCCGGTGAAATCCACCCGCAGCCGGTGATCTCTGGGCTGCGCAACATGCTCGAGATGACGCTCGCCCAGCTCAAGGACGTCCTCGACGCCTACGCGCAACGCGATACGGCGAAGGCGCTGAAGGTCTGGCATGACGATGAGAACATCGATGCGATGTACAATTCACTGTTCCGCGAGATGCTGACCTACATGATGGAGGATCCGCGTAACATCAGTGTGTGCACGCATCTTCTGTTTGGCGCGAAGAACCTGGAGCGCATCGGCGACCATACGACCAACGTCGCGGAAAACGTCAACTACGTGGTGACGGGCGAAATGCTCGACGATGACCGCCCGAAGGTTGACGACACGAGCACAACGATGCTGTCGCCCGACGACTGAACGAAGCGGGCTGTGGCAAGTGGCCAGCGCGCAGGTCGAAAACGAGCCGCCGACGCGTCCGACAGCGTGGCGTGGATGACGGGACTGACGTGCGCGAAGGGCGCTGCGCGGGGACAGGACAGCGAACGGGGACGACACCGGATGGGGACAGGACAGTCAACCACGGCGCGTGTGACCCGCGCCCTGAACGAAGCGAAAGACGATGACAGCGAACATCCTGATCGTAGAAGACGAACCGCCGATCGCCGAGCCTCTGTTCTATAACCTCGAAGCCGAGGGTTACCGGGTGCGCCTCGCCACCACCGGCGAAGACGCGCAGGTGCTGATCGCGGAAGAGCTGCCTGATCTCATCCTGCTGGACTGGATGTTGCCTGGCGTCTCGGGCATCGAGCTCTGCCGTCGCATCCGCTCCAAACCCGAGTGGCGGCACATCCCAGTGATCATGCTGACCGCACGGGGGGAAGAGAGCGATCGCGTGCGCGGGCTTTCGATCGGCGCCGATGACTATGTGGTCAAGCCGTTTTCGCTGCCTGAGACGCTGGCGCGGGTGAAGGCGATTTTGCGCCGGTCCGCGCCTGAGCGGGTTGCTGAAACGCTGAGCATGGGCGACATCGAGCTGGACCGCGCGGCCCATCGTGTGATGCGCGGGGCGCGTCCTGTTCGCTTAGGCCCCACGGAGTTTCGGCTGCTTGAGTTTCTGATGGAGAGCCCCGGGCGGGTGCTTTCACGGGCGCAGCTGCTCGATGGTGTGTGGGGCCGTGATGCCTATGTGGATGAGCGGACCGTCGATGTGCATATCGGGCGGTTGCGAAAATCGCTGATCCGCGGCGAAGAGGCTGATCCGATCCGCACGGTGCGCGGCGCGGGCTACGTGTTCGGAGAGCGCAAGGTTGTAAACTCCTGATCGCGCGCATCGCCAACGTTGCCTGGAGCAACGGGAGCTAACCGCCAACTGCTAACCGACTCTAGGTCATCGACTCATAAAGCGCATCCAAATGCGTGCGGCGGCAAGTTTGACGAGGGCGAGATAGTTG
>JBCBJZ010000025.1:0-29629 GCA_038522635.1 Pseudomonadota bacterium
TCCCCAGATACCACCGCGGCAAGATGGAAGATCACGTCCGGGCGCGAAGCGATGAGGCGCGCTGCTTCGCCCGCGGCGGGCAAATCGCCAGTGGCACGTTCAACCTTGAAGGTGGCGCTCGCCGGCGCGCGCGGTTCAATCACATCGTAAAGCGTTAGCGTCTCGATGCCGGTATCGCCGATCGCACCATCGTTTGCCAAGCGCTCTGCCAGCTTGCGCCCGACCATCCCTGCGGCACCGATGATAAGGACGTGCATCGTTTTGCTCTCCGTGAGTGGCGCGCCACCGGCACGCGCGAAGCTCTGTCTGGCCCAATTGCCGGCCCGTGTGCCGATCAGTGTGCCGATCAGTGTGCCGACCTGTATGCCCGCTTTCGCGCGCGGGCTCAGTCGCGCAGCAGATCGTTGATGCTGGTCTTGGAGCGGGTTTGCGCATCCACCGTCTTCACGATCACGGCGCACGACAACTGCGGGCCCCAGTTCTCGCCCGGCAGGTTCTTGCTGGGCATCGAACCCGGAACCACCACCGCATAGGGCGGCACGCGGCCCACGTGCGTTTCCCCCGTCTGTCGGTCCACGATCTTGGTCGACGCTGAAATGAACACGCCCATCGAAAGCACCGCGCCCTCGCCGACGATCACGCCTTCCACGACTTCAGAGCGCGCGCCGATGAAGCAGTTGTCTTCGATGATCACGGGGTTGGCCTGCAGCGGTTCCAGCACGCCGCCGATGCCGACGCCGCCCGACAGGTGCACGTTCTTGCCGATCTGCGCGCAGCTGCCGACGGTGGCCCAGGTGTCGACCATGCTGCCGCTATCGACGTAGGCGCCCAGGTTCACGAATGATGGCATCAGCACCACGCCCGGCGCGATGTAGGCGGAGCGGCGCACCACGCAGTTCGGCACCGCACGGAACCCCGCGGCCTGGAAGTCGCCTGCGCTCATGCCATCGAACTTCGAGGGCACCTTGTCCCACCAGTGCGATCCGCCAGGCCCACCGGCGATGGTGGTCATATCGTTCAGCCGGAACGACAGCAGCACAGCTTTCTTGAGCCACTGGTGGACCTGCCAGGTGCCATCGATCTTTTCAGCGACCCTCTGGGCGCCCGCATCGAGCATGGCAAGCGCCGTTTCAACGGCGTCGCGCGTTTCGCCCATGGTTGCCGATGAGATCTCGTCGCGCGCATCCCAGGCGGCCTCGATCACGGGCTGAAGCTGGGCTGGCGTGGCGGTGGACGTTGCGGCGGTCATGGTGGCGGGAACTCCAAAGGGCTCAGGGGTCTGGTGCGCGCATCGATGCCGACGGGAGCGTTCATCGTCCGCACGGTTGCGTTTTCGCGCCCAGTTGTGGCGTGTGGAGGCTGGCGGTGTCAATTCGCGCGACAGCTTCGATGGCATCGGTTACCACCTGTGCTTGACTCGATCATCGGGCGATCGATCGGGATCATCAGGTGAGCCCGAGATCGCCCAAAGATGATCTCATCGCTTCCCCAGGTCGTGAGCTGCCCATGCCCGCATTGCCTCCGGTCGACAACCGCTTTGCAAGCGGCTTTCGCTCTCTTGTGGGCTACGAGACCATCGCGTGGCGCGACGGCTATGCTGAGATTGCGCTGACCATCGGGCCGCAGCACCTTAACTCGATCGCGATCGTCCATGGCGGCGTGTATGTCACCATCCTCGATGCCGTCCTCGGCCATGCGGCCTGCTGGTGCGACACCCCCGGGCATGTGCGCGCCTCAGTCACGGTTTCACTGACAACCTCGTTTCTGAAAGGTGCGCGTGAGGGCATGCGGCTGGTGGCGCGCGGCCGGCTGATCGGCGTCAACGACCGCATGGCGACCTGCGCTGGCGACATCGTGGACCCGGCTGGAACTTTATGTGCAACCGGGCAGGGTAGTTTCCGCTACCTCCCCGGTTCGCAAGCTGCCGAAGGCTTTCCCGGCGCTCCCAAACAACGCTGACTTGTTCTGCGCGGCGTGTTCGACTATTGTCACTCTTGATCGACATGAATAGCTGTCAGCTTAAGCTGACGACAAGCGGGTGCGTCCATCCTCTAGGGCTGGCGCCGATCGGATCAAGTATGGTGGCCAGGCAGGTCGATACCGATATACGGGCCGCGAACGAGCAGTTCTACGACGCCTTTCGTAACGGCGACTTTCCGTTGATGGACGCCCTGTGGTCGCGCCGCCGGAAAGTCAGCGTGCTGCATCCTGAATGGATTGCCATTGAGGGCCGCGATGACGTCATGGCGTCGTGGTACCAGGTGCTTGTGCTGTCGGAGCCGCCCAACGTGCGCCCGCGCCACGTATCGATCATCCGCTCGCGCAAGATGGCCATGGTGGTTTGCACCGAAGAGGTCGATCTCGGCGAGATGGTGGCGACGAACGTCTTCGTGCAAGAAGAGGGCATGTGGCTTCTGGTGCACCATCAAGCGACGCCCTTGCCCTCCGAGAGCGATGAGACCACCGAGGATGGCGACGGCGAAGCGGACGAGATGTGAGCGCCTTAGAGTTGGTTCGCTTCAGGTGATTCCACCTGAGGCGGATGAACTCTAGCTTATGGTCTGTGACAATCGGGCGTTGCGCCGTGATCACGATGGTTGAGCCCGATCACTCAGGCGCCGTCGTTCGAAGTCTGCAGTCGTTGCTTACTTCAGTTCAGCAATCCACTTTGAAGCACGCCTTCAAGGCCGCCTCGACGGTGGCATCGAAGGCGCCTTGCGGTTGGCCCTTCAGCAGCTCAGCTTTGATCAGCTTCACCCGCAGAGCCGTTATGAGCGGGGCGCCAAACACCTCAGTTGCCTGCCGCCAGGCGCTGACGGCTTCATCGTAGCGCTTCTGGTCGAGGTATTGCGCAGCCAGATTACGATAGGCATCGAGCTGGCGTGGTTTCAGCTTGATCGCCGCTTCGCAATCGGCCTTGGCCAGCGCGAACGCCTTCAGGCGGCGATGCGCCACGCAGCGGTCGTTGTAGGCCACTGCGAAATCCGGCTTCAGTTTTAAGGTGTCCGCATACGCAGCGACCGCGTCCCGATTGCGCTGCAGCGCGACAAGCGTGCGCGCCCGATTGTAGGCGAAGCGGAAGGAGCGTGGCTTCAACACCCGCAAACGATCGTAATCGGCCAACGCCTGTTGGTGGCGGCCCTGGCTTCCCAGGATGACGGCGCGCGTTGCCAGCGCGAAATCGTTGCGCGGCATGGCCGTGATCACAGCGTTGGCATCCGCAAGCCCGGCCTTGAAGGCGCGCAGCCGCATATGGGCGTACGCCCGCATGGACCGCGCCCGAAGCCGCATTTTGGCGTCCAGCGCCAGGTCGTCCACGACCGCTGTGCAGGTCTGAATCATGGCCGGGAACGCGGTCGCGTCCCAACAGGCCTGAGGCGAACTGGCGGCGGCAGGCGTTGGGGTCGGTTGAGCGGCGGATGGCGCGGCCGGCTGCTCGGCGAGGGCCGGCATCCCGCCACCGGGCGCAGCGAGGGCCAGCGTCAGTGCCAGCGCCGCCATCGCCGTCCTGGTGCCGGGTCTGTTGGCCGACCTATGGCGCAGCTTGAGGGCAACCCTGGGCTGCGGCGCCGTGATCGGCACGCTGACGCGCCTCAGCAGTCTCAGCATGAGGGGCTCACCATGCATGCACGCAACGCCGTCTTCGTCGCCTGGTCGAAGACCCCGTTGATGGGGCCGTTGTAAACCGCTTTGCCCTTCATGTAGCGCTGCATGCCGCGGATCGTCTTTGCGCCACCGAATTTAAACGCCATGGCAAAGTCATCGTAGGCTTGATCGAAATTGCCTTGGCTTTCATGGGAAATGCCACGGTTCTGGTAGGCGCTTGTGAACTTTGGGCGGTGCTTGATCGCGGCCGTATAATCCCTGATTGCTTCGTCGTGGCGGTTGCTGCGGCGATAGGCATTACCGCGGTTATAGAGCGCGTTGGCGTATCCGGGGCGCAATTGGATCGCTTTGGTGCAGTCTTTGATCGCATTATCGTGTTGGCGTAGCGAATTATACGCATCGCAGCGGTTCGAATAGGCCAGCGCGTATTTGGGCGATATTTCAATGGCCTTGGTGTAGTCGTTCACCGCGTTCTGAAACTGCTTCAGGTTCATGTAGGTGACGCCACGGTTGACGAGCGCAGCACGAAACCGTGGTGAGGCCTCCAGTGCCTTCGTGTAGTCGGCCACGGCGTTGTTGTTGTTGCCTTGCAGCCGCTTCGCGTTGCCGCGGTAGTAAAAGGCGTTGGCGTAGCGCGGGCGAATGGAGATCGCGCTGTTGCACGCTTCGATGGCCTGGCCGAACTGGCGCATGGAATTAAGCGTGTTGCATTTGTTGGCGTGAGCGATGGCGAAACGCGGGTTGATGCGGATCGCCTGATTGTAATCCTCAAGCGCCTTCTTCGGCTTGCCGATGTCGAAATGACTGATGCCGCGGTTGTTGTACGCGTTCGCGAAATTCTTTTTGTAGCCGATCGCGCGGGTGTAATCAATAATCGCTAGCTTCAGGAGGTTCTTGTCACGAAAAGCGTTGCCGCGATTGTAATAGGCATTGCCGTAGTCGCGTTTAATCATCATCGCGTGTGTGCAGTTCTCAATCGCCTCATCGTTTTTGCCCTGGTCATTCAACAAAGAGCAGCGGTTGTTGTAGGCTTTGAAATTCTTAGGCTCCAGTTTCAGGACTTGATTGTAGTCAGCGAGGGCCTTCTTGCTCATTTTGAGGTTAGCGTGAATAATGCCGCGGTTGAGGTAGGCCGCTGTATACTTCGGTGCGAATTCGATCGCTTTTGTATAATCGGCAAGGGCCAGTTTCAGTTTGCCTTTGCGATCGTGGGCGTAACCGCGGTTGTAATACGCTTTGGCGAAGCGCGGCAGCAATGAGATCGCGATGTTGTAGTCGGCCAGCGCCTTTTCGTAAGCGCCTTTGCTTTCATAGCCGTTGCCGCGGTTCATGAAGGCGTTGGCCAGCTGGTTCTGCGTCACCCCCGTGCTCTCGATCACCTTCGTGCAGCCGCGGATCTGGCGTTCGAAATCACGGCCCTGGTCACAGTCGGTGAACTTGTCGGCGTGGGCCGGGCCGGCGGCCAGCAGCGAAGCGAGCGCGAACGCCGTGATGCCGCTCGAAAGGGCCGGGGCGGACGGGGCGGTGATGGGCGTGGACATCGCAGGTGGTCTCCCTCAAGCGCTTCAGGGGCGTCGTCGTCGAAAAATGACTGCGCCTCAAGTCAAAAATCTTCGCGTGCGCACGGCGCGACAGGCGATTCCACCTGATGCAGATGAACTTTGAGGCAGCCGGCACAGCGTGCGAAAGCGTTCAAACAACGGCCGGAGAACAAGCGTTCATGCGGCTCGATGCCGGCCCGCGTCCGTTTTCTTCGGTTTTAGAAATAGGATGGAAACGCCAGTCAGTTCAAGCGCATGGCCTTCGCGATTGACGCACCCGTGATGGCAGCCGACGGGCATTCTGCGCGTAGGCGCGATCAGCTTGAGCGTGTACAGGCTCGCAAGGGTGACTGACTTGCGGGGACGGCTCGAGGCGCCCAGTTTTGCGGGCCATCTGCAAGAGCCGGCTTGAGGTAAGATGGGCGTGGTGCCGCCTGCGTGACTTGAACACGCGACCTCCGCATTACGAATGCGATGCTCTACCAGCTGAGCTAAGGCGGCCCGAGGGTGAACCCCGATATCAGCGCTGTCTCTTAGTGAGGTTCGCGCGCCATGGCAACTCCCGCGCGAACGCCCGCCCGGATAACACCGACCTTTCGGCAACAAGCGACCCTCGTAAACCGGCGGGCGAACGTTCTACAGCGTCGCCATCCCGCCCGGCGTTGCCATCGCGGTTGGCTCCGATCGGCTGGAGCTATCGGCGGGCTGCACATCGTGCGGCTCGGCCTGAACGCTGTCGGCGCCCGCATCGCCCGTGTGGTGCGGTGGCGTTTGCCCATCGGCAGGCATCTGCGCTTGCGCCCGCGCCATATAGGCGTGCTCAACGGAGGGCCACACGCAGGTCACCAGCAGCTCAGCCAGCGCGGGCATATTGAGATCGCGGACCTCCAGACGTTTACGCCGTCCAAGCTCCATCAGGGTGACGTCGGGCGGAAGCACAGCGCACTCGATATGCCGCGGTGGGCGCTCGATGTGCATGGCTGCGATCTCGTCATCGTCGAGCATCACCTGCGCAACAAGGCGGTAGCGCTTGACGGTTTTGTCCCAGCGGGCGGGTTCGCTGACCCGCAGCACCGCACCGCTTTCGTGCAAGGCCCCGTTGGCGCCCTCAAAAGCTTCGTGCAGCGTCTCCTCAGTCTCTTCCCAGAGCTGACGGGCCGTATCGCGCTCCGCCATGATCCGTGAGGCGTTGCGGGCCGCGTACTTGGTGACCGGCAACAGCGCGGTTGCCAGGTGGCGGGCGACCAGATCGCGGTTGAGGCGTTGCGCCAGCAGGCTTTCATACGCGTTCAGCGGGGCGCGCTCATCGCTGTGCGCGCGCACGATGCACAACAAGCGCTGGTCGGCTGTCACCTCAAGGCGCATCCACGCCACGCTCTCATCGGCAATCAGGACCCGGTGAAACACGCCGTAGCCGCGGTTGTTGAAGCTCCAACTCGCTTCGCCCGCCGGACCGAGCTGAACGTCGATCCGCGTAAGCACCGTGTTGATGTCGTGGACCACATCACCGATGCGCTGCTCGATCGAACGCCAATGGGCCTCGGCCTCTGGCGACCGTTCCTGACCCGGCTGTTCCTCTTCGCCAAGCTCACGGGCAACGTCGCCGATCGTATCGCTGAGAACGTCAAGGGCGGCGACCACGCTTTGCCGTGCGGGCGCAGTCTCACCCGCGGGCGCTACCGTAGGCGGGGCCCAGCGCGCGTTCGCAGCCGGTGGCGTCGATGCGAACGAGGCGGCAAAGGGCGTGCCCGCGAAGGGCGATGGACGCGCTGTGTCGGCCGACATCGCACCATGTGTCGGCGCCGGTGTTACAGGCCTCTCGACGGCCTCGGGGACAAGCGTCAGCGGCGCTTCATCCGCTTCGCGTTGGGGGGCGTAACGCGAGGCTGCTGGGCCCGACGCGCGTGGCGTGCCAGCGGCACTGTAGGGCGTTAGCGCGGTCGACGGGGCGGCGCCATCGATTTCGTGGGCGGCCGCGCCCGGGTGTGCGGGCTGATGGGCGGAGTGACTGGCAGGCTGACTGGCAGGCTGATCGGTGAGCTGTGGCTGGATCTCTTCTGCCGCAGGGACGAGGGCTGCGAGCTGCGCGTCAGTTTCAGCACCGGTCACGCCAGCAAACATCGTGGGCTGATGGCCCTCGAAGGAGGCAGCGGCGGCAGCGTGGGCGGCAGCATCCACGGGGAGCGGATGCGCGTCATGGGCTGTTTTGGCATCGGCGGCGATCGCGGGGGTGACATCAGGGTGCAGCGTTGCAGCCCTTGCGGGCGGGGTCTCGATCGTATCGATGGGCCAGGTTTCAGGATCGCTCACGCCTGCAGGATGCGTGATGGTGGCGCTTGCCAACGCCGTTTGCGGGTCGGCGGGTTGCGCTGCCTGAGGCCCGGCCGCGTCCGCCGCTTGTGCTTTCGCGGCAGCGGACTTGCCGCGCGGGATGAGCCCGCGCACGGCCGCGCCGGCTTTGCCAACTTGTGTTTGTGCAAGCGAGCCGAGGCGGGCGGCCCAACCGGGCGCGCGCGGCTTCGCTTCAGGCTCAGGCTGAGGCTGAGGCTCAGGCTGTGAGCCCTGCGTTGGGGCATCGGCGACGGATCGCTGCTCGGCGCCGTCATCGTCACGGCCGCTGTCAGTGACGCCATGGACGGCGGCGTCGCCAGGCGCAGAAGCGGCAACCTCAACGGTGTCAACGGAAACGACTGGCGCCTCCGCTTCGTGTGCAAATGCAGGTTCAGCAGCCGCATAGGGCGCCTCAACCGCCCGCGGCGCGTAGGCGCTGTCGCCGTAAGGTGCCGCATGAAGCGCCGCATAGTCGGTTGGGGCTGCTTGCGTGGCGTAGGGTGACGCTGCGTCGGGCTGAAAAGCGCCATCCGCGTATGGCGAGGGCGTGGTGGCCGGCCCTGGCACAGCAGGGTTCGACGCGAACAAGCTCACCGGCGCGCCATCCAAGAGCGCGCCATCCTGCGCGCCCGCATCCGAGGTCGGTGGCGGCACGCCAACGGTTTCCGTCTGCCAGTCGATGGCGGCAGGCGTCACGCCCCCCTCATCCTCGGGGTGATGCGTGATCTGCACGTCAGCGAGGCTCGCATCCGCGCTGGTCGTTTTCGTTTGCGCGCGGCGGCGGCGCTGCCCCCCGAAGCCAAGCAGGCCAAGCACGCCTGTGCGGCCACGGCGCGGTTTTTCTTGAAGGGGCTTACCGTCCGAGCCCAAAGCGTCGGCGGTCGTATCGCGGCGGGAGACGCGCTCGCTCGTGCTGCGGTCCTTGATCAGATTGGCAATGCCAAGCGCGATCAAGGCAATGCCCACGAGCAGGATGAGCGTCTCCATAGTCCTTCAATCCTGTGCTGCACCGACCCGCGCCCAAGGTCGGATCGGTGCCTACGCGCGAAACACTAGCCCGCCGCGGATCAACAGCAGCGAGGCCGCTTCACAAATGCCCCGCCGCGCTTGGCATCGCCGCGGCGGGCAGCATTTGTGACCGTCATTTCTTCTTCCAGCCGTCAGCCACTTCAGTGCATTTGGGGCCGAAGAAAACGTTAATGTCTTCCACCACCGACTTCTGCAGCACGTTGAGCGTATTGTCCGCCGCCGTCGCGGTCCAGAGCGCACCCTTCGCCAGCAGCGGTGCGGTGATCTTGCCCCAACCGATTTTGGCTTTCACTGCCTTGCCGCCCTCGAACGTGACCTTCGGCGCAATCGTGATCTGGATCTTATAGGGTTTCTTGTCGCCGCCGCGTGCCAGTTCGCAATCGACCGTGTGCTTTTTGAGCTGACCTTCAAACTGCGGCTTCAAGCGCGCGTCGATCAAAAAGCTACGCTCGATGTTGATGTTGGTGGTGCAGCGCACGCCGCCCCACGGCCAACTAACGCGGCCTTTCGCGATCTTCTTTTGGATCTGCTCTTTGCGCCAAGATTTCAGGACGGCGCATTTCACGTCGGGGCCGGGCTGGTGGTTGTGATAGGCATCGCAGATCGCGATTTTGCAGGCTTTGCGGCCTTCGCGCTCTTTCAACTCAGCGGGTGTGAGCTGGATTTTCTTCAAGGGCGCGACGGTAGCCGGCTTATCCTGAGCAAAGGCTCCGGGCGTCCAGGCGGTGAGCGAAAATCCGACGGCGAGGGCAAAGATCGAGACGAAACGCAGCGGCGCACGTCGGACGCCAGCTTGGACGGCAACACAAAACATCGTGGAATCCCCTGAACATGTGCGGTTCGCGGCGGCTTTGACCCAAGCCCCGCGAGCCTATGACGCCTCAAGTCATAGGCCCTGGGGTGCGGCATCAATATGACAGCCAGGCCACAGGTCCTCAGGGATTGCGCGTCACATTGTGAGCTGGGTTCATTATGGTCGGAAGAACGCTAACCCGGCGAACGGCACGCGCCGCTCCGGCGAACGCGCGCAGGCCGTGCGCAGCGCGCTCACGCGTGGCTTCAGGAGCGCCCAGACGTTCCAGGAAGTTCCTACGGATTCAAGCGAGGCTTTTCAGGTCTTCGATACTCAAGGAGCCGGGCACGATCGTGATCGGGATCGGAAACGCCCCGGCCTGACCACCGGTTGCGAGCGATGACACCAACGGACCGGGACCTTGCTTGGGATCGGTCGATGCGCCCAAGATCAAAATAGCGACGTCTTCATCGTCCTCGATGAGCTTGACGATCTCGTCCGCTTTGCCACCTTCGCGGATCACATCTTCCACAACGATCTGATCGAAGGCTTCGCCAGAAAGCTTGCGCTTGAACAGCCTGAAAAGGGCGCGCGCCTTGTTGGTCTCTTCTTCGATCTGGATGTCGCGAACGCCGACCCAGTGCTGAAAGTCCTGCGGTTCGATCACGTACAACAGGACCAACGAGCCACCGGAATGCGCGATCCGGCTGGCGGCAAAGAAAAGGGCGGCTTCAACTTCCGGCGTCTCATCCACCACCACAAGAAACTTGCGGCGGTGACCCTCCTCAAAGACGCGGCGTTTTTTAGCAAGTGCCATGAGGAGATGCTGACACGCTCGCGCGCCGTTGCCAAACGAATTCCTGCCGCTTTCACGGTCGCCACACAGGTGTCACGACCGCGCGCACGAGGAGCACCAGATCATGAAGGTGGCTTCGTTGCCCACCGGTAGCCCGCCCTGGCAAGCGTGCGCCCACGTTCAAACAGCGCCTGCATGTAGGCCTTATCGAACGTCTCCTTCGACACGACGCGGAAGGTCCGGGGGATATGCGCAAGGCGGTAGCGCACCCGATCGCGCTGGGCGCGTGCGTACAGCATGAAGAGTTCGCCGTTGGCTTGACTCTTGATCAACGTCGAAATCGAACGGCTCGCCACTGCGGCTAGCTTGGCGTTGATAGGCTTGTACTCAGGCCGTACGTGCCCATTGCGGATCACGTACAAGGTGGGTGTACGACGCAGCCCTAAGCGTTTCGCCACCTGCCCCAGCATGATCTGCGAGGGCAGGAAAAAAACCTGTGCCGTGAGGCCGCCGTCGACGTGCAACTCATCGAAGGTCTTGCCTTCAGCCTTCACAGTGATGCGAACGGGCGGAAAGATGCCGGGGATGGACGCAGACGCGCGCAGAATGCGCCGGAAGAGATCGAGCGCGCGCGGATGCCCACTGGCCGCAATTGCGCCCATGTCCCAGATCACCGGGCGTTGCGCGTCGATGTTGGTGGTGCCGATCAAGAGGCTGCGGCCGCGACGGTGTTCAGCGGCGATGGCGGCGAGCACCTCAGGCGAGATGTAGCGCGCGATCAGCGCTTCAAAGGGCGTGACATCGGCCAACGCAACGCCTCCGAAGAGACCCGCCAGAAGGCGCGGTGCGATCAGATCGGACGTCTGGTAGAGCGTGTAGAGCTCTTGCAGTTGGCGGTCATAGGCTGAGCCGAGAAACGCAAAAGGCGCGATCAACGCACCGGTGCTGACGCCGGTGACAACGTCGAACTGCGGACGGTCACCGCGCTCGGTCCAGCCAACCAGGAGACCGGCTCCGAACGCACCATCACTGCCGCCGCCGGAGATCGCAAGAAATTGGGGCGCCTGCCTGCGGCGGCCTTCAGCCTTTTCGCGCGCGCGCCGCTGTTCGAATTTCCGCTTAACGAGGGTGTTGAAATTGCGGGGCAGAGCATCGCCCCAGAACCTGACGCCGGTGAAGCCGCCAAGCTGCACTTCGGCCACCAGCGCTTCCGGCACCGGCGCGCGCGAAACCGTCGTCGCACAGCCTGCAACGAGGGATATAGCCACCATCGCGCCGACAATCGTAGACGCTCGGAGCACGCGCCGTGGGGGAAAGGCCAGCATCCTCATCATGGCCGCCAGTCTTGGCACGTGATGTTGAGCGATGCATCCGCAAGGCGCCAACAGCGCTGTGGATGAATGCGTGAGTGTGGCGGGAAAGCCAGAAGGCTCCGTGATGCGATAAGCGGGCTGCGGCCTCGCTTGCGGGTGTTGTTCATCTTTCGCCTTCGGTGCTCCACCTTCGGCGGATGAACTCTCTGCCTTGTCGTTCATCTTTCGCCTTCGGTGCTCCACCTTCGGCGGATGAACTTACTGTTCTGTCGTTCATCTTTCGCCTTCAGTGCTCCACTTCGGCGGATGAACTTGTGCTCAGGCGAGCGGATCAATGCCTTGCGAGACCGGCTGCGTTGCCTGGAAGCTTTGGCGGGCCTCGAGGCCAGTGGAATAGAGATAAAGCGCGCGATAGGTTTGCTGCCAACGAAGGTCAGGCAGCCGCAGGGCCGCGTAGCCTAGCGCGCAGCCGATCGCGATGTCGGCGAGCCCGAACGCATCATCGACCACGTAGGCGCCGCCGCCGGCTTCGACAATCGTGTTGAGGCCCTTCAGCCCGGCATCGATCTTGGCGCGTTGCCGGGTCTTCCAATCGGCGCTGCGCAACTCAGGTTTGCGCGCATCTTCAAGCACGTGTAGGACGATCGCGTCGTTCAACCCATCCGCCAACGCCTCAAGCTGCAAGTGGCGCAGCCGCGCCTGCGGGTCCTGGGGCAGCAAGGCAGGCTCAGGCGTGTGCATCTCAAGATATTGGAGGATCACGCGGCTGTCGTAGACCGGCGCATGGTCCGGCGGGATCAGGATCGGCACCTGCCCCAGCGGGTTGTAGGCCGGTGCCGTGGTGCCGGTGTTCCACGGCACATCCACCACCGCATCGTGGCGAATGCCCTTTTCAAAGAGCGCAATGCGGGCCTTGCGCGCATAGGGGCTCGGTGTGGCGATGATCAGTTTCATCGGTCGCGTCCTCGCTCCTGGCGGTCTGCTGGCGCGCAGATGTTCAACGGCTACGCACAAACCCCACGATGTCTTTCACCTGATCCACGATCGGCGTCGCGATCGCATCGGCACGCTCAGCCCCATCCTTGAGAACCGCATCGATCGCGGCATGATCATCGAGCAGCCGCCCCATCTCTTGCGAGATCGGCTGTAGCCGCGCCACCGCGGCATCCGCCAACTTGGACTTGAGCGCGGAGAACGGCCCGCCCGCAACGTCCGCCAACGCTTCTGCCACCGGGCGCTGCGTGAGCGCAGCGTAGATCCCGACGAGGTTTTGCGCCTCCGCGCGCCCTTCAAGCCCGGCCGGCTCACTGGGCAGCGCATCCGCATCCGATTTCGCCTTGCGGAATTTCGTCGCGATCGCGTCGGCATCGTCCGTCAGGTTGATCCGAGACAAATCGGAAGGGTCGGACTTGGACATCTTCTTGGTGCCGTCACGCAACGACATCACCCGCGTTGCGGGGCCGGTGATGATCGGCTCGGGGAGCGGGAAAAAACCTTCCGTGAACCCCGCCGTGGCGATGTCGTCTGCGAAGTCGCCGTTGAATTTCTGTGCGATGTCGCGCGACAGCTCGAGATGTTGCTTCTGATCGTCCCCGACGGGCACGTGCGTCGCGCGGTAGGCGAGAATGTCAGCGGCCATCAAATTGGGGTAGATGTACAGCCCCGCCGACGCGCGCTCGCGATCCTTACCCGCTTTCTCTTTGAACTGCGTCATGCGGTTCAGCCAGCCAAGCCGCGCAACGCAATTGAAGATCCAGGAGAGTTCAGCGTGCGCCGCGACCTGGCTCTGGTTGAAGATGATCGACTTTGCGGTGTCGAGCCCGCACGCCATGTAAGCTGCGGTCAGCTCCCGCGTCGAGGCGCGTAGCGCCTGCGGCTCCTGCCACGTGGTGATCGCGTGCAGATCCACGATGCAGTAGAGGCAATCGTGCGACTTTTGCATCTCGATCCAATTGACCATCGCGCCCAAATAGTTCCCAAGCGTCAGGCCGCCCGAAGGCTGCATGCCGGAAAACACCCGCGGTGCGGCGACGGCGGGTAGGTCTGAGGCGGGGGCGGTCATCGTGGTCCCTTTATGCGGTTGGGCTGAAGCGCCCGCGGAAGTCACGGCTTATGGCAAGCGGCTTCGGTCAGCGCAACAGCCCCGACTTGCGCGCTGGGATCCGAGCGTGCGCGAGATCCCACCAGCCCTTCAGATGCCGAACGGCGTGCCCACCAGATGGCGGACCACGCCCCACACACTCAGCGCAACACTGCCGATCAGCGCGAAGATAGTCATTTGCATGCCGCGACGGCGCAGATGGATCGGCTCTGGCGTCTGCCCCATGCCGTGAGCGTGCGTCAGACGGCCGATCAAGAGCAGCGCGCCGGCCACGCAGATCAGCGCCGCATGAACCCCGTTAAGCTCCGCGAGAGCGAGCAGCAAAAGGCACAAGGGCGTGTATTCGATGAAGTTGGCGTGCACGCGAATGGCCCGCCTCAGCGCTTCATCGCCGCCATCCCCAACCGCGACTTTCGCCCGTTGGCGTGCGCCGATGACCGCCATGCTCAACCGCATGAAGACGATGGCGAGGACCGCAGCGAAGAGCGGCGTGAAGGTGAGCGTCATGGCATGCTGGTCCTCTGGCGCGATTGCTTCGTTGTTTGAGCAGGTGTCAGCGCCCTGCCATGGCCGCCTTGAGCGCTCGGGGCGTCATCACCCCGGTCAGCGCAATGAGGATGGCGTAGGCCGCAAGACCGCCTGCCACGAGAACGGCGAGCGCGCCCCATTGGATCAGCCATCCCTGGGTTGGCGCGAACGCGGTTCCAAGTGCTGCTGCGAGCGCCCACAGCACGAGGCCCATGACGCCGCTGGCAAGCACGATCAGCGGGATCGCACGCCACAAACGCGCGTCAGGGGCCAAGCGCCCATCGCGCGCTAACGTGATGCCAAGCAGTGAGGCGTTGATCCATCCGGCCACCGACCCTGCGATGGCGATGCCCACATGCGGCTGGAAGCCGAGCGCGCGAAAACCGAAGAACAGCGCCAGCGAGCCCGCGATGTTGACCAGCATGGAGACGACCGCGAAACGCATCGGCGTGCGGGTGTCTTCGCGCGCGAAGAACGCGGGCGAAAAAACCTTGATAAGCACGAACGCGGGCAGCCCTGCCGCCGTTGCGATCAGCGCCAGCGCGGTCGCTGGCGTCGCCTCAGCCGTGAAAGCACCACGCTCAAACAGCACCTGGATCAAGGGATGCGCGGCGACCGCCAGCGCCACGGTAGCGGGCAATGTCAGCAACAGGGCAAACTCAAGCGAGCGGTTTTGCGACTCCGATGCGGCCTGCGTATCGCCGGCGCGGAGTTTGCGTGCAAGATCCGGCAGCAGCACCACCCCGATCGCGATGCCAACGATGCCGAGCGGCAATTGCGCCAGCCGGTCGGCATAGTAGAGATACGAGACGGCGCCGGCCTGCAGCGACGCGATCATGGTGCCAACGACAATGTTGATCTGTGTGGTGCCGCCGGCGATGACGCCCGGGACGCCAAGGCGCACCAGTTGGCGCATGTCATCGGTGAGCCGCGGTCGGCTCAAGCCGAGCCCCATGTCAGCGCGGAACGCGGCGATCGCCAGCATGATCAGCTGCACAAAACCAGCCAGAGCGACGCCCCAGGCCAGCAAGATCCCGGCTTCACGCTCGTTGGCGAAGCCGGCCGCGAGCGCGATCACCATCACACCGATCAACACGATGTTGAGCGCGACGGGCGCTGCTGCGGCCATGAAAAAGCGGCCAAGCGCGTTCAGCACGCCCGAAAGAAGCGCGACCAGCGACATGCACAACAGGTAGGGGAACGCGATCCGCGTCAGCAGCACCGCCAGATCGAATTTTTCCGTATCATCGGCAAAGCCCGGCGCGATCACCACCATCAGCCAGGGCATCGCCATTTCGCAAACCGCCGTTACCAGCAGCAGCACGAACAGAAGGCCGGCGAGCGCATCCTGCGCGAAGGCCCGGGCCGTGCGAGGGCCTTCGCCTTCCAGTTTCTTGGCAAACAGCGGGATGAACGCAGCGTTGAAGGCGCCTTCGCCGAACAGCCGCCGAAAAAGATTTGGAAACCGGAACGCGACAAAAAAGGCGTCCGCCACCGCCCCGGGTACCGAGCACGGCGGCGATAAGGATGTCACGGATGAAGCCGAGGATGCGACTGACGAAAGTCATGCTGCCGACGGTGGCGAACGCGCGATAGAGTTTCATGCGCGATGCGGTAGATCATTTTGCGTAGCGTTGGAACCGGGCGTGCACAGGCAGCTTGCGCCGCAGTGCAGAAAATGAGACGATAAGTTCCGAATGATGAGACGATTGTGCGCCGCAAAAAGAACTTGCGTGTCATCGACCTAAGCTTATCTTGCGCCAGCGCGCGCCACGTGTGGTTGCACGCCAGGCAAAACATTGAACGACGATCGGGAGGGGTACATGGCAGGACAGAGCGCAGCCGCGCAGGCGGACGTCAAAGTGGCGACCAAGGACCTCTACGAGATTGGCGAGATCCCGCCGCTCGGTCATGTGCCGCGGTCGATGTACGCCTGGGCCATCCGCCCTGATCGCGAAGGCCCGCCCGAACAGGCCATGCAGGTGGAGGTTGTGCCGACCTGGGACCTCGACAGTCACGATGTGCTCGTGCTCGTGATGGCCGCCGGCGTGAACTACAACGGCATCTGGGCCGGCCTTGGCACGCCGGTGTCGATGTTCAAAGTGCACGGCAATGATTTTCACATCGCCGGGTCAGACGCGTCTGGCATCGTTTGGGCCGTCGGCTCGAAGGTGAAACGCTGGAAGGTTGGCGACGAGGTCGTCATCCACTGCAACCAGGACGATGGCGATGATGAGGAGTGCAACGGCGGCGACCCGATGTTCTCTACCTCGCAGCGCATTTGGGGTTACGAGACGCCGGACGGGTCGTTCGCGCAATTCGCCCGCGTGCAAGACCGCCAGCTCATGGTCCGCCCGCGCCACCTCACCTGGGAAGAGAGCGCGTGCTACACGCTGACGCTCGCGACCGCTTACCGCATGCTGTTCGGCCATCGCCCCAACATCTTGCGGCCGGGCGATAACGTGCTGGTCTGGGGCGCATCGGGCGGGTTGGGCTCATTTGCCGTCCAGCTTTGCGCGACCGCGGGCGCTAACGCGATCGGCGTCGTCTCGGAGGACGACAAGCGCGACTTTGTCATGCAGCTGGGTGCGAAGGGCGTGCTGAACCGCAAGGACTTTGACTGCTGGGGGCAGATGCCCACGGTCAACACGCCCGAATACAACGACTGGATGAAGGGCGTGCGCAAGTTCGGCGCCGCCATCTGGGAGATCACGGGCAAGGGCAACAACGTCGACTTCGTGTTCGAACATCCGGGCGAAGCGACGTTCCCGGTGTCGCTGTTCGTGGTGCGGCGCGGCGGCATGGTGGTGATTTGTGCCGGCACCACCGGCTACAATCTCACGATGGATGCGCGCTACCTGTGGATGCACCAGAAGCGCGTGCAAGGTTCGCACTTCGCGCATCTGAAGCAAGCGGCTGCGGCCAACAAGCTGGTTGTGGAGCGCCGCATCGATCCGTGTATGTCGGAGGTGTTCCCGTGGGATCAGATCCCGAAGGCGCACAACCGCATGTGGAAGAACGAGCATAAGCCCGGCAACATGGCGGTGCTTGTGACGGCGCAGCAAACCGGTCTGCGGACCTTTGAAGATGCCCAAGAGATCAGCCAGCAGAAGTTCGGCTGATCGGCACGCTGGGGCGCGAGCCGCCGTGCGCTCTTGGGCAACAGGAGAGTTGGGCCAAAAGGAGTGCTGGCGCGCGCCGCTCGCCTCACCACCCACCCGACAAAGAAAAAGGCACACCGCATGGTGTGCCTTTTGTCGTTTAGAGCGTTATGCCGATTGAGCGGTGTGACGTCGGCTGAGGCCGATGACCCAAACCGGATCAGCCGCGGAAGCGCTTGTAGGTGATGAACACCTTCGCGCCGACCGGCACGCGGCGGTAAAGGTCTGCAACGTCCGAATTATACATCCGCACGCAACCCTTGGAGACCGCTTTGCCGATCGTCCAGGGCGCGTCCGTGCCGTGGATGCGGTACAGCGTTGAGCCGAGATACAACGCGCGGGTGCCGAGCGGGTTGCGCGGGTGACCGCCGGGTACGTAGCGCGGCAGACGCGGGTTCTCACGACGCATTTTCGGGGTCGGCGTCCAGGACGGGTTCACCCGTTTTTGCGTGACGCGCAGGGTGCCCGACCAACGGCTTTGCATGCGCGGCACGGCAATCGGGTAGCTGATGGCGGTGCCACGGCGCGAGATGTAGTAGAGGCGACGGTCGGAGAAGCTGACGATCACCGAACCACGGCCGTAACGGCGTGAGAAGCTGACCGTGGAGCGGCCGCTTGAGCCCCAGCCACCGCCGCCGCCACCGAACAGCCAGGACAGGCCATCTTGCGCAACAGCGGATTGCGGTGCGCCGAACGACGCAACAAGAACAGCACCGGCGGCGAACGCGGCGGTGCGCAGTGATTTACTCGTGAACATGGTAACTCCTAAGCATGACTAGCGCGGCGTCCGGGGGGCCGCGGTACGCGGGTACATGAGCGACAGCATGCGTGAGCATGGTGAACAGACCGTTGACGCCGGTGCTGTTTCCGAACGCGTGCTGAAGCCGAACAAGCGCTAGTTCTGAACGAGTGAACCACTGGGACACGATGTGCGCGCAGCGGCAATTGAGTGAGCCGAAGGTGGCCGAACGGAGATGCCAATACAAGGGCAGGTGCCGCCAAACGCCCATGATCACAGCGGGTTGCTGCCACAATCGAAAACGCCTGTGCGGTTCTTGCCACAACCGTTGTTATGCCACGTGCGTGGACAAGCCAGGCGGGATTTAGGTGACGGTGAAGCCGGCGTGCCAGCGTCTCACATGCCCGCCATCAGCACCTCAAGCCGCAGCGCCTTCCAGGGAAACAGCGGCCCCGGGTCCTGCTTGCGCCGCACCCGCTCGCCCGCACAGCGAAACGTCGAGCGATCGACGTCGTCATGGCCCACCACCGCGTCGAGCGGGATCGCGTGGCGCGCGCGGATGGCAGCGATCAGCTTGGCAAGGCGTGCGATCTGCTTTTCGGGAAACGGCTGGATGCCATCGCCGCGGTTGATCAATTCAATGCCGACCGAGTGGCGGTTGCGCCCGCGCGTGTGGATCGCGATTTCGTCCTCCGGCACCATCTGCACAAGTTGGCCGCCGCGCGCGATGATGTAGTGGATTGAGACGCGGCGTGAGCGGGCGAAGAAGCGCGCCATGGTGCTAGAGCAACGGGCGCAAAGTGCGCATCACCGGCTCGAACACTCAGGCCTTGCCTTTGCGCCCAAAGTTCCTCTGCACTTTAGATTTAGATCATATTTGGTCGATTTCGGGCTCACCTATGGTGATCCCGACAAATCGCCCGATGATCTAGCGTGCCGGGCGCGGAGAAGTGCACGCGGCCGCGGCGGCAGGACGGGCCGCCGGTGGCGTGGACGATGATCTCGCGCACGTGCTGGCGTTTTTTGCCCCGCGTGCCGGCGTCGGCGGGGCTTGGGATGAGGCTGGCGGCGAGGACCAAGCCGGCGGTGAGGGCGGCGGCGGCTTTGACGGCGGCGGTGGCCTGAACGGCGAAGGGGAGGGCGGCGTTGCCCTCGCAGGTGGTGGTGCGCGCGCGGGCGGCGGTGGCAGGGCCGCTGCGTGTGGTGGCGTCGTGCGATGCGGTGCGACGGGCGGCAGGCATGGTGCGTTTCCCCGGGTCAGACGAGCCCCCCGGCGCGCGGCAGGTGTCGGCTGACGATGGGGCGTGCGCGTGGGCGCGGCGCGGTCATACGGTGGTGATGCGGTGGCGCCGCCGCGGCGGACGCGGCAGGGGGATGCCGAGGTCGGCCGGCGCCAGCCTATTCCGCCGCGTCGTCCAAAGCGCCGGCCTCGCGCAGCCAGCCGCTGAGCTTTTCGACCTGCGGTGCGGCGCCGATCTCCCGGAAAAGCGCCAGCGACCGCCGCCAATGCGCGATCGCCGCTGGCATGTTCTGCCGCTTCTTTTCCAGAACGCCGAGGTTGCCGTAGTCTGCGGCCATGCCTTCCTTGCGGCCGAGGGCTTGGTTGAGGTCAAGCGCCTTGCGGTAATGCGCTTCGGCCTGGTCGAGGTCGCCGCGGGTTCGGAACACGTTGCCGAGGTTGCCGTAGTTGGCGGCCATGCCTTCCTTGCGGCCAAGGGCTTGGTTGAGGTCGAGCGCCTTGCGGTGGTGCTCTTCGGCCTGGTCGAGGTCGCCGCGGGTTCGGAACACGATGCCGAGATTGCCGGCGGCTCTCGCGAGCCAGCTTTGGTCTTGGCGCGCGTGCCCGATGGCTTCCACGCGACGGTAAGCCTCGGCGGCGTCGTCCAACGCGCCGATACGGCGGAGCAAGTGCCCAAGCTGGTTCCACCCGTCAGGGTCGTCGGGCGCCAGGACGGTGGCTTCCCGATAAGCGTCGATGGCAGCCTGGGTGTCGTGCAGGAAGGCGAAGGCGCCCTTCTGCCGCCATAGGTCGGCCTCGTCGGTACGGATCTTCTCCCGCGCGGCCTGTCGTTGCGCGATCAGGTCGTCCAGCGCCGCTTCCGCCACCTGTCCGCTTGCGTCCTGCAGGGCATCGGCGCGGCCGGCCCGCAGCAGCGTGTCCACGCCGGCGTTGAGGTCTTTGTCGAAGCCATCCCCGACTGTCATGGCCGCAGCGTCCGGCCCGCCCGCGGTCTTGGCCTGCATGGCCTTTCGCAGCGCCGCAACCTCGGCCGCGATTTCGCCTTGGCCGCTGACCAGCGTTTGCGTGGCCTGCTTCACGTCCTGCGCGGTGGCGCTGCCGCCACGAAAGAGCAGGGCGTAGACCGCAGAGAAGGTCAGCAGCAGTCCTAAGATCCCGCTGACCCCATCGATGAGCTTCTTGAGGCTGTCGCCAGGCCGCCAATCGGTGAAAAGCCCGATGATCCAAACGACGCCGTCGCCAGCCATCGCGGCCGCGCTCGCGAGAAAGTCGATGACAATATCCATGCTGCACCCTGCAATGTTCAAGGTGCAGCTAACGCCACATCTGTGACGGTATCATGGTGCCGCGGTGGCAGCGCTTTCCCGCATCTGCCCCCGCGTTCTATCGCCGCCGCCGGCCGGCCGACGCTACGCGCCCGCCACCAGCGCGAACACCAGCCCGCTCAGCACCGCACCCGTGAAGGCGAGCGCCAGATAGGCGGCGAACACCTGCCGCTTGACGAGCGCGAACACCGCCGTCATCGCCGGAATGCTCGTGGCTCCGCCTGCAATCATGAAGGCCATCGCTGCGCCCGGGTCCATGCCCTTGTCCATCAGGCCTGAGACCAGCGCCGGCGCCGCATAGCCGTTGAGGTAGGCCGGAGCGCCGAGCAGCGCGCTCAGCATGATGGTGCCAACGCCGTCACCGCCGACGAAGCCCGCGATGGTCTCCGCCGGAATGTAGCGGATCATCAGCGCTTCAAGCGTGTAGGCGAGCGTCAGCCACTTCAACAGGAAGACCGCGTTCTTGAGCCCGGCCGACCAGAAGGCGGCGCGGCGCTCTTCATGCTGCCAGAAACGCCAGACCGGCTTGTCGCCCTTCGGCGTGGATTTGGCACCGCAGCATGACGTCGGCGGGTTCAGCAGCATGTTCCCCTGGAAGGCGCCGGCATGCATCATCGCCTTGACCGCAAAGCCGCCGAGCAGGCCCACGCTGACTGCGGCGACCGTTTTGGCAACCGCGAACTCGAAACCGAGCGCGGAGGCTGTGATCACGAAGGCGGCGGGGTCCATCAACGGGGATGAGAGCCACAGCGCCATGATCGCTGAAAGTGGCGCGCCGGCCACCAGAAGCGCCGCGATGAACGGGATCACCTCGCAGGAGCAGAACGGTGCAAGCCCGCCGACCAGGGCGGCTGCGAAGATCATCGAGGTCTCGCGGCCCTGGAACGCGCGGGCGACCACGCTTTGCGCGCCGGTCGCCTCCAGGTAGCCGATGACGGCCACCGCGAACAAGATGAACGGGGCCGTTTGCGCAAGCGCGCCCAGCGTGAAGGTTGCGGTGGGCATGACCACGGCCGGCTGCAGCGCGGCGAGGGCCGCGTAAATGAGTGCCACCGCGAGCCAGGCCAGGTCAGGGCGGCGCAGCGTTTGTTGCCAGAACGATTGTACGGATTGGACGAGCGCGGTCATGGGGTTGCTCCTTTGGCCGGGCGCGGCGTGGTTTGAGATTTGAGGGTGTGCGTCTTCGTGGCGGGCGCATCTGCTTCGGGTTGGTCGGCGCAGCATTCGCGCGTGAGGTAGCCGGCAAGCGCTTCGATGCGGTCGTAGGCGGCGCGACAGGTGATCATGCGACCATCGCGTTCCTGCGCGATGACGCCTGCAGACGTGAGGAAGCGCAGGTGGTGGGTGAGCGTGGAGGCGGGTACGGCCAACCGCTTCTGGATGTCGCCAACCGTGAGGCCGTCAGGGCCGGCGCGCACCAACGTGAGCAGCACGCTCAAGCGCGGTTCGGAACCAAGCGCTGCGAAAGCTTGCGCGACCTCTTCGGGCGTGAGGGAGGTCGCGGTGCCTCGCGGAGGGGTGCGGGCATTGGACATGCGGCTTACCGAGTTCGTTTCGATAATTCTAGAAATATCGAACAGGCGTCGCGTGTCAACCCCGGTTCTGCAGAGCAGGGCCGGCATCCGCGCGGCTGTGGCCCGCTCAGCACGTGAGCCTCTGCCCAACACCAAGAGTGTGCCAAGCGCTTACAACGGGCCGTCCCCGGTCATCATCGGCCAAACCGCGCCCGCGTCATCACTTGGACAAATGCGTCGATGCGGATGTGTGGCCCAACAGGCGAAGGTCGACCGATGACGCGCGTTTGCGAAAGCCTCGTCCTCGCCGTACATGCGCATCAAGCGCGCACGTAGCCCGGCCGACTTTCGCGCCCGCCACTGGAGACGCACCCGTGAACGTACTTGCCCGCCTCGCCTCGACGCTGATCCCCGACATCAGTGCGCTGCAGCGTTTCCCGGTGCCGGTCGCGCTCGCGCTTGCGCTGACGCTGTTGCTGCAGGCGAAGATCGAGACCGTCATGCCGGGCGCCTGGGGTGACGGCCGCTACGAGGTGGCGCTTGTCCTCGGTTTCCTCGCCGCGCTCGCGACGACCATGGGTGTCGATCCCAAGGGGCGCGGTGGCCTGATGCCGGCGTTGATGGCCGCGCTTGCGGCCGGGCTGATGGGCCTTTTGGTATGGCAAGCGGAGGCGCTCGCTTTGCAGCCGACAGCCCTGGGGCTAGCGCTCGCACTGTCGATCAGCCTCGCCCCTTTTATCGCGCGGCATCACGACCTGACCTACTGGCGTGTGTCCCACGATACGTGGGTGGGCTTTGCGATGGCCTGTCTTGCCGCCATAATTGCAAACGGCGGTTTGCTCGCGATCTTGGCGACGCTGAAATACCTGTTCGGCATCGAGTTTCCGAGCCGCATCGCAGGCCACATCAGCGTGATCGCCGGTTGCTTCATCGCGCCCGTCGTCTGGCTCGGTTTGATGCCGCGGCGCGCCGAGGGAGCGCAACACACCGAGGCCGCCGAGCGTGTGGACGACGGCGATGAAGAGGGCGGCAACGAAGACGACAATGAAGACGACAGCGCGATCGCCTTCGCCTTCATCAACATCGCCATCACCGGCATCGTCACTTACGTCCTGGTGCCGTTGCTGCTGACCTACGCGGTGATCCTGCATGCCTACGCCGTGAAGGTCGGCCTTGAGGGTGTGCTGCCGCGCGGGCGCATCGGATGGCTGGTAACGAGCTTCGGCGCGGTCCTCGCTTTGACCGCTCTGCTCGTCTATCCGACGCGCGGCGGGAACGCCTGGCTGCGCTTCTTCTGGCGGGTTTGGCCCTGGCTGCTCGTGGTGCCGGTCGGCCTGCTGGTGCTGGCTCTGGCGGTGCGCGTGGAAGCCTACGGTTGGACCCAGAACCGCTACCTGCTTGCGCTTGCAGCGCTATGGTTTGCCGCGTTGATCGTGCTGCACGGTTTGAGGTTCGCCTGGCGCGACCTACGGACGGTGGCCGGTACGCTGGCCCTGTTGTTGGCGCTCAGCGCGTTTGGGCCATGGGGCGTCAACGCCTGGCCCGAACGTTCGCAGCGCGCGTATGTGCGCGACACGCTGGAAGCGCTCGGCATCGTGAAAGACGGCCGTGTGATCGCGAAAGCTGAGGCGCAGGCCAAATTCGCCGCAGCACCACCGGCGCAGGTGCAACGCTTAAGCCGTGCGCTCTTCTACCTGGGGCGACGCGGCGCGTTGGGGCCGTTCGCGGATCTTTTCGACGCCACCCAAGATGCCGGCTTGCGCAAGGCTCTAAACGCGCCGTCCCGTTCGCGTTGGCTCGCCCTTACCGGGCGGACGGCGCGACGCTATCAGGCGCCAGGTCTCGATCTTGAAGCGCGTCTGGGGCTGCCAGATCAGATCCAGAAGGCACGCCGGCGCGCACCTGTCCTGCGGTTTGCACGGCGGCGGCTGTTGCTGCCAGCAGCAGGGGGCCCCTATTGGCTTGACGGCACGCACTACGCTTTCACCCGAACCAAGCGCCCTGCACAGGGACGCACCGGCGCAGGCGAAACGGTCTACGCCTGGCGCTTCGATGGCGCAACGCTCACGTTCCGCATCGCAAAAGGTAACAACCGGCCGGACGCTGCCGACGCCGACACGGTTTTCGATCTGGCGCAAGTGAGCGCGAAGCTGAAGGCGGTCGGCTATAGCGAGCCGAAGCCCAAGCCGGACGGCGTACCCATGATCTTGGCGCCAAAGTCGGGAGATGCGCCGCTCAAAGTTGTGATCGTTGAAGCGCGCGGTGCGCGCCCGGGTGCCTCTGATGTGCCGGCCTCAGGTTTGCGAACGATCCAGTTCTACGTCCTGATCCCGGCAAAGAGGGACGCGAACGGCGCCGGAGATCAGCGTTAAGCCAACGCATAACGCCTCCCGCTGGCTGGAGACGGCCGTGCACCGTGCGGGCCGCTAGCTCCTTGAGACGAAAGAGAACGCGAAGCTGCCAAGCGGGCCGAACGCGGCCGTGACGGTATCGCCGGGGGCGACCTTATCGATGCCGGTGCAGGTGCCCGTGGTGATGATCTGACCGCGCTTGAGGCTGTCGCCGCCGCCGCGCGCTCTCGCGTTCGCCAGCCAGGCCAAAACGTTGAGCGGCGAACCGAGCGCCAGACGCCCTTCGCCCATGCCGCCGGCTGCGCCGTTGATCGTCACCGATGCGGGCAATGCGGCAAGGTCAAGGTGGCGCCACGGGCTGCACCAGGCGCCATGCACAAGCGCGATGTTGGCGCCGCCGTCGGCGCTGACCCGTTCACGCCCTTGGCCGCTCAAACCGCCGTCAAGGCGGCTGCCCACGACCTCCACCGCGCCCGCAACAGCGTCCACCGCGTCGGCGACATCGTCCGCGCTGTAGGGCTCCTCGCGCGCAGGCAGATCCGCCCCAAGGCGCAAAAGAAACTCGCCTTCGATCATGGGTCCGTGTGCCGTAAACACCGGTACGCTCGCCCCCGCCTCAAACACCGTGTCAGCGTAGACATAGCCCCAGCCCGGTTCGTCGGTGCCCAAGATGCGTTGCGCTTCGGCACTGGTGGAGCCGACTTTGAAGCCGACCACGGACGCGGGTGTCAGACGTCGCATCGCGTCTTGCACCTGGTAAGAGTGCGACACCGTCGCGGGTGCCTCGGCGTCGCTGATGGTGATCGTCGTGCCCGACTGGCGGGCCTGCCAAAGCCGATGCGCAAGCTGCTCCAGGGCTGGCGTCATCGGTGCATCGGGGGCGGCGGGGTCAGATACGGTCATCGTTTCACCTATCGTTGACGGGTCGTTGAGTTGACGCGCTGGCGAACTGGACGCCAGGCGCAGACGTATCACGCCACGCATCGCGTCGGGATCAATGCGTTTGCCCTTGCGCAGGATGTCGATCACGCCATCGCGCGCGAGATTGGCCGCGATCGTCCGCACCGTCGCCATCGCCGGCCGCCACGGTCCCTGTTCGCCGACCAGCGAACGCGGAACCTCAGAGGGGCAAATGGATTTCTCCGTCCCGCGTTCGCGTACCAGCGCCAGCAGACGGTCATGCAACGCCTGAGGCTGAAGCGGATCGGAGGTCATGCGCGGTGGCCTTGTTGAGGTGGGGAGCACGCCATGTTTGCGCGACGCGGGTAGGCTCGGGCGCCGCGTGGCAGCGCTTCGGCCTAACCATGGTGCACCGGGCGCTTGGACGTGCCGTGCGCTTCAAGGTATGCGACCGCGCGTGGCGTCATGCAACCATCGCTGTGCGGCGCTTTAACCTCGTCCGGGGCGCGGGCGCCGTTCACGCGTTGCCGCCCCGTTTGGGATCAAGCTCACGCCAAGGCTCATGCATGCCCTCGACGTCACCTGGCCCGATGCAAGCCGCTCTCCTCGCGGGGATGGGCCCTGAACTTTCGTCCTGGCGTGGCCTTTACGGTGGCGCGGCTGAAGGCGCTGCCTACTACGCAGCATGCGAAACCGCCGTACCGCCAGCCTTCACGTTTTTTGCGGTCGGCGTCTACGAGGGGTCCCGCCTTGTCGCCGGCGCGCCGGGGTTCCAGGCGCGCTTCCGTCTCGACACCGGACTGAATGGCATGAGCCGTCGCGCCGCCGGCCTGCTCGGCGACGTCAAACTCGTAGGCCTTGGGTCACCGCACGCGGATCGCTGCGCGCTGACCTTCGCGCGCGACTTTGATCGTGACGCGCGCCTGCAAGCGACATCGCTGATGCTCGATGTTCTGGAAGGCGAACGACGTGCATCGCGCGCGCAAGCCGTGATCCTCAAAAACATCGATCGCTCGCAACGGGCCGACCTTGCGCCGGCCTTCGAAAGGTCAGGTCTGCAGGCGATCGAAGCCCTGCCCGTGGCTCTGCTGGATGTGCCTTCCACGGATGCGGCCTACATCGCATCGCTGTCGGCAAACATGCGCTCCAACATGCGCCGCAAACTGAAACGCGCCTCATCGATCCAGGTGGACGTGCGCGATGAGATCGGTGACCTCGCCGGCGCCATCAACGCGCTTCGCGAAGAGACGCGGGCGCGCGCTGAAACCGATTACGGCGTGTTTGAAGAGGTGGCGCCGGACTATTTTGCGGCCGTGCTGAAGCAGATGCCCGGGCGGGCGCTGCTGCCCACCTACTGGCTCGATGAGACGTTGGTAGGCTTTTCGCTGGTGTTGATCGGCGATGATGAGATCGTCGAGAAGTACACCGGCATGCGGTATCCGCTGGCGATCGATCACGGGGTGTTCTTTTTGAACTGGATGACGATCGTACGTCTGGCAGCGGAGCGCGGCATCAAGCGGTTTCGTGCTGGCGAGACCACGTATTTGACCAAGGCGCGGCTCGGTTGCCGGCTGCACCGCTCGTGGATTTACGCGCGTGGTGGTAACGCCGTCGCCAACGCCGGTTTGCGGCTTGCCAGGCCCTGGATCGGGTTGGACCGTTCCGATCCAGATTTGAAGCGTTTGGGCGGTGAGGCGCCGTACGCCGACTGAGCGCCAAGGCCGGTCTCGTCAGCCGCGCTTCTAGCACACCGGCCACCAACAGTTAACGCACCGGCCGCCGATCGGTCATGGACCGGCCACCAATGGCGCCCGCCGCAACCGGGCTTGGCCGCTGTGGACGCTCACGCGGTTGCATTGCCCACCCTTTCCCTTTGCGATAGCAACGCCGGTATGACCCGTAAATCAGCCCCGCCGTCCGCGTCCGCCCCCGCCAAGTCTGCCACCAAGAAGACCGTCGCCGCCGTGCCCGCCGCGACGAAGGCCGCATCGCGCAAGATCGCCAAGGACGGCTCCAAGCCTGCGGCCAGAACGAAGGCCGCCAAGGCGAGCAAGCCGACCGCCAAGAAGAAAGCCGCGACCGGCTCCGCTGCCGCGACCACTGTCACCGCCGTGCCGGCCGCTCCTCGCACCCCGGTCATCAGCGTGCGCGGCGCACGGGAGCACAACCTCAAGAACGTCGATGTCGACCTGCCGCGTGACAAACTGATCGTCTGCACGGGGCTATCGGGCTCGGGCAAATCCTCGTTGGCGTTCGACACCATCTATGCGGAAGGCCAGCGCCGTTACGTTGAGAGCCTTTCGGCCTATGCGCGCCAGTTCCTCGAGATGATGCAGAAGCCCGATGTCGACCAGATCGACGGGCTCTCACCAGCGATTTCGATCGAGCAGAAGACCACCAGCCGCAACCCGCGCTCCACCGTCGGCACGGTGACCGAGATCTACGACTACATGCGGCTGCTGTTCGCACGGGTCGGCACGCCCTATTCGCCGGCGACCGGCCTACCGATCGAAAGCCAGACGATCTCGCAAATGGTCGATCGGGTCATGGCGCTCGAAGAGGGAACCCGGCTGTATCTGGTGAGCCCGCTGGTGCGAGGGCGCAAAGGCGAGTTCAAAAAGGAACTTGCCGGGCTGATGAAGCAGGGCTTTCAACGCGTTAAGATCAACGGCGCCTTCTACGAGATCCCCGACGCGCCCAAGCTCGACAAGAAGTACAAACACGACATCGACGTGGTGGTGGACCGCGTTGTGGTGCGTGCCGACATGGCGACGCGGCTGGCGGAGAGCTTCGAAGCGGCCCTGGCGCTGTCGGACGGGCTTGCGATCGCGGAATTCGCCGATCGCCCCTTGGCCGCGCAAACTGATGGCGCTGCCGCCAGTGCCGCCGCGAAGGGCCGGGCCAAAGCTCAGCCAAAAGCCCAATCTGGATCAAAGTCTGCACCAAAGTCTGGGCCTAAAACCGGTCCCAAATCCGGCGTGCTGCAAAACAAGAACGAAACCCACGAGCGCATCGTCTTTTCCGCCCGCTTTGCCTGCCCGGTCTCGGGCTTCACCATCGATGAGATCGAACCGCGGCTGTTTTCGTTCAACGCACCGGCGGGCGCCTGCCCGACCTGCGATGGGTTGGGCACGGAGCTCAAGTTCGAGCCCGATCGCGTGGTCCCCGATGGATCGCTTTCGCTGCGTCAGGGTGCGCTCGCGCCATGGGCCAAAACCGGCACGACCTCGCCCTATTACGAACAGACGCTGCAGGCGCTGGCCAAGCACTACAAGTTCAAGATGTCGACCCCGTGGGAAGAGCTCGATGAGGATGTGCGCGAGATCATCCTGCACGGCTCGATCGATGAGGTGACGTTCATCTATGACGATGGTCTGCGCCGCTACAAGACACGCAAACCGTTCGAAGGCGTGATCTCGAACATCGAACGGCGCTGGCGCGAAACCGAAAGCCAGTGGGTGCGCGATGAGCTGGCGCGCTATCAAGGCAACCACCCTTGCGCAGCCTGCGGCGGTTACCGGCTCAAACCCCAGTCGCTCGCCGTCAAGATCGACGGGCGGCACATTGGCGAGGTGGGCGAACTCTCGATCAAGGCCGCCGGCGCCTGGTTCGACGCGATCGAGGACAGTCTGACCGCGCAGCAAAAACAGATCGCGGTCCGCATCTTGAAGGAGATCCGTGACCGTCTCCGCTTCCTCAACGACGTCGGCCTCGACTACCTCAACCTGTCGCGCGCATCGGGAACGCTTTCGGGCGGCGAGAGCCAGCGCATTCGCCTGGCATCGCAGATCGGGTCGGGCTTGACCGGCGTGCTCTACGTGCTCGACGAGCCGTCGATCGGTCTGCATCAACGCGACAACGAACGCCTGCTTGAAACGCTCAAGCATCTACGCGATCTCGGCAACACGGTGGTGGTGGTCGAGCACGATGAGGACGCGATCCTCACCGCCGACCACGTGGTGGACATCGGCCCCGGCGCCGGCATCCACGGCGGTCAGATCATCGCGCAAGGGGCGCCTGCGGACATCATGGCAAGCGCCGACAGCTTGACCGGCCAATACCTGACGGGCGCGAAAGCGGTGGCGTTGCCGAAGGCGCGGCGCAAGCCGGTCAAGGCGCGCGCGATCGAGGTGGTCAACGCGCGCGAAAACAACCTCAAGGGCGTCAGCGCGGCGATTCCCCTTGGCCTTCTGACCTGCGTGACCGGCGTCTCCGGCGGCGGTAAGTCGACCTTCCTGATCGACACGCTCTACCGCGCCGTCGCCCGCAAACTCAACAACGCACGCACCATGCCCGGCGCGCACGACAGAATCGTCGGCCTTGAGCATCTCGATAAGGTCATCGACATCGACCAGTCGCCG
>JBCBJZ010000026.1:0-29624 GCA_038522635.1 Pseudomonadota bacterium
GCCGGCCCCAAGGTTGCCATCATTCGCCGACCTCGTTGGAGCTGAGTGGTTCGGATGCCGAAGCCAGCCTATAAGGTCGCGTGCCGGGTGATCGAACCGAACCGTCAGGCTGCGCTTTTTGATACTCGGCGCCGTTGCAAACCGATTGAGGGTGCTTCCGATGGGCCCACATGACGCCAAGGCCATCCCTACTGTTCCGGTCGCTTTGCACGCGCCCCACGACGTGGTCTCGTATGGCGAGCCTGCCAGCTTCAGCCATGCCGAACCCGGGGCGACCACCGCCACGTCGTTGCGCGCAGATATCGCCCACTGGACCGGCGTGCTCTCAGCCCCGGTCACCAATGCCGATGGGCTCTACGACAATCTTACGGCCGTCTATCAGGCGCTGATGCTGGCCGACCTCAAACGCTACGAACCTGAGCGGGTTGCCCATGAAGCGCCCGAACTGCTGCAGGACGTTTTTCAGATGCGCCTTGCTCTGCGCGATCAGATCGCGGGCTGGGAACGGCGCGGTCTGATGAGCGTACCGGTGCAAAAGGCGATGCGGGCTGTGTTTCGCGCCTCGCGCTACACTGCAGATATGATCGGCGAAGTGATGATCGGCTTTGCGCGCATCAATGAGGATGATGAGCCCTATAAAGGGTTCACGGGTGGGGCTGGTTACACGCTGTTCGCCCCGCCGTTCGCCAATCCGCGCGGGCTGCTGACGTTCAAATCGGGCGATGTGCTGCTCATGCGCGGGCTCGCCCATAATTCCGCGGCCATCGCCCGTATCGGCGATGTCGACAGCCAGTTTTCGCACGTCGGCATGGTCTACGTGGACGACGGTGGCCGCCCGTTCATCGTGGAGAGCTTGATCGAGACCGGTGCCACCATCAGCCCGCTGCACAAGACCCTCGAGAACGGCCTGGTGCGTGCGGTTCTGTTCCGCCATCACGACGAGGGGCTCGCTGACCGCGCAGCCCGCTGGATCCATCAGTTCGTGCGTGACAGTCTTGATGGCAAACGCCCGCGTGTGCACTACGATTTTCAGATGCGGATGGACAACCAGGACGAGCTTTTCTGCTCTGAACTGGTGCGCTACGCCTATGCGGAAGCAAGCAAGGGCGCGCTGATCCTGCCCACCTTCATGACGCAGTTCGACATGCAAAACCGCGACTTCCTCCACCGCATCGGCGTTGAGGTGGACCACGCCTTTGCGCCTGGCGACATCGAGATGGAGCCCTCGTTCCAAGTGGTCGCGGAGTGGCGGGACTACCGCGCAACGTGGAACCTGCGGATTAAAGATATGGTGATGGATAAGCTGTTTGAGTGGATGGACGCCTATGACATGCGTTTCCGCGAAACCTTCATCACACGGTTGATCGGGTGGTTCGGCCGCGTGGCGAGTTATCTGTCGCCTGGCGCCAAGCGCCTCATCGAGGACGTGATCCCGCAGGTGCCCAAGAACATGACGCGGCGGCAGATCGCGACGGTCGCCATGTTGCACGCGACCGCGCAGCCGGTGTTCGAGATGCTGCGCGATATCGACCAACAGGAAGTGCAGCGGACAGGCCGGCCCCTGCACCCCAGGGTATACCGCGAGGAGCTTGAGCGCATGCGCCGCGAAGGCGCCGGCCGGTTGGGATATTTGCGCGGGCGGGTGCATTAGCGCGGGTCGATCATCGCTCGCGGCATGACGAGCGCCAGCGTTGACCGCCGTGGCAGGGTTCGCCCGTGCCGGCTTGGGCCGCCTTAGATCATCGGACGATTGATCGGGTACATCATAGGTGAGCCCGTCCAAAGATGATCTAATCTCAAACTGCAGAGCAACTTTGGGCGCTTTGCGCCCGTTGCTCTGGGCTTGTCCTGGGCCTCGCTTGTGTGCCTCAGGGCGCTGTTGTATGCGTCGCGACAGCGGGACGGGCGGGGTCAGGTGGCTTCAAGCAGCCGTCTTGATGGAACGTGGAACGATCGCAGCGGTCGTCCACCGGCTTGAAGGCAACGTCGGCGCATGGAACACCCGGGCTTCTTTAAGCGCGAAGGCCCCTTTTCGATCGCGCGTGTGGCCGAGGCCGCACAGGCGCAAATGCAAGAAGGGCAGAGCGGTCTTGGCGAGCTTCATAGCGTGCGCCCCCTCGCTCTCGCCGATGCCACCGCCGTGTCGTTCTTCGACAACCGCAAGTACCTTGATGATCTCCAGCGCACGCAGGCCGCCGCTTGCTTCGTGAAGCCTAACGACGCCGCGAAACTGCCTGCCGGGACCATGGCGCTGATTACCAAGCAGCCCTACCACGCGTTCGCCCGCGCGCTGCACCTGTTCTATCCCACCGGTCACCACAGCCAGGTCTATGCCCCCTCGGGCGAGGCCATCGCGCCTGTGAGGACGGGGGCGGATGCTGGGACTGCGGCCGCGTTGATCCACCCGGATGCAGACATCGAAGAGGGGGCCATCATCGAGCCGGGTGCCGTCATCGGCTGTGAGGCGCAAGTTGGCCGCGGTGCGCGCATCACAGCTGGCGCCGTTGTCGGCTACCGCTGCTGCGTTGGCCGCAACAGCTACGTGGGACCGGGCGCCAGCGTGGTGCACGCGCTGATCGGCGACCGTGTCATCATCCACGCGGGCGTCCGCGTCGGACAGGATGGTTTTGGCTTCGCGCTGGGCGCGGGCGGGCACATCAAAGTGCCCCAAATCGGCCGTGTGGTTATCCAGGACGATGTCGAGATCGGCGCCAATTCCAGCATCGACCGAGGCGCCCTTGAGGACACGATCATCGGGCAGGGCACCAAAATTGATAATCTCGTGCAGATCGGGCACAACGTGGTCACCGGGCGGGGTTGCGTGATCGTCGCGATGAGCGGCATCGCCGGCTCAACGACATTGGGCGACGGCGTGATCATGGGAGCGGCCAGCGGGATCGCCGGCCACGTCAAAATCGGGAACGGCGTGCAGATCGCGGGTGCCTCGCACGTGAAGGATGATTTGGAGGACGGCGCGATTGTCGGGGGCACGCCAGCGCGCCCGTTCCGCGATTGGGCCCGCGAGATTGCAGCGCTGCGCAAACTTGGAATGCGTGCGCACACGATGGCGAAGCGCAAGTCTTAAGAGCGTTAAAGGTCTGCGGTGTTGCAAGCGGTGGAGCGGTAAGCTTTACGGTGGATCGAGCGCAGCAATGAGGGTTGGCCCGCATCGCAACAACACAGGCAACCTAGAGCGAAACGGTTCGCCCTTTGGGTCTAGGACTGGCACAGACAGCTGGGCCAGGCGCGGCAAAGTTAAGGTGACGGAGCAGGACGACGATGAGCGAGACGGACCCGGAACGGGTTTTGGAGACAGCGGACATTGCGCGCGTATTGCAACTACTTCCGCATCGCTATCCCTTTCTGCTGGTTGACCGCATCATCGACATGGACCGCGATGAGAGCGGCACCGGCATCAAAAATGTGACGATCAACGAGCCCTTCTTTCAGGGACACTTTCCGGGTTACCCCGTCATGCCCGGCGTGCTTCTGATCGAGGGATTGGCGCAAACGGCAGGCGCGCTCTGCGTGCATTCGCTGGGTGCGCAATACAAGCCGCAGATCGTTTATTTCATGGGCATCGATCGCGCGAAATTCCGCAAACCGGTGGTGCCCGGCCATCAACTGCACTTCCACGTACGCAAGATCCGAAGCCGGGGCCGTGCCTGGCGGTTTTACGGCGAAGCCAAGGTCGATGGTCAGGTGGTGGCCGAAGCCGAGGTGAGCGCGATGATTGTGGATTCAGACAGTGTCGCAAACCAAACCTGAGACCACGATCCATCCAAGCGCCATTGTGGATGCGGGCGCAAAGCTCGGCAGTGGCGTGAGCATCGGCCCGTTCTGCGTGGTCGGCCCGCATGTCACGCTGGGCGATGGTTGTCGCCTGCACGCTCATGTGGTGGTCGAAGGCCATACCGTGATGGGCGAAGCGTGCGAGGTGTTCCCGTTCGCGGTCCTTGGCACCGCGCCGCAGGATTTGAAGTTTGCCGGTGAAGAGAGCCGCCTTGAGATCGGTGCGCGCAACCGCATCCGCGAACACGTCACGATGAACCCAGGCACGGCTGGCGATGCGCTGCTGACGCGCGTGGGCAGCGATGGCCTGTTCATGGTGGGCTCCCACGTGGCCCACGATTGCCGCGTTGGCAACAACGTCATCCTTGCAAATAACGCGACGTTGGCGGGCCATTGCGAGGTCGGCGACTTTGCCATTCTCGGCGGGCTCTCCGCCGTGCATCAGTTCGTGCGGATCGGCGCCCACGCCTTTCTTGGCGGCATGTCCGGGCTTGAGAACGACCTCATCCCCTACGGTGTCGCCGTCGGCGATCGCGCGGCCCTGCAAGGGCTCAACATCGTCGGGCTGAAGCGGCGCGCGTTCAACCGCGATCAGATCCACACGTTGCGCAACGCGTACCGGTTGCTGTTCTCCGATGAGGGGACCCTGCTTGAACGTCTCGCGGACGTTGAAGCGATGTTCGGCGAGGACGAGGGCTGCGCGCACATCATCGCGTTCATCAAGGCGCGCTCTGACCGGCGCTTGTGCGTGCCGCGTTCGACCACGGAGTAGGCGGCGTGGACGCGCGCGCGGGCCGCGAAGCGCTTGCGCCCTCGCAGGCGGCGGGTGGCACTGAGCCCCAGCTTGCGTCGCAGGTTGTGGGGCGCGCGTCGGTCGTGCGCGAGGGGCGCGAAGCATCCCAAGGGCCTGGTCATCGCGTAGCCGGCCCGCTTGGCATCCTCGCTGGCGGTGGTTCATTGCCAACAGCGGTGGCTCGCGAGGTGACAGCTCGGGGCGAAGACGTTCATATCGTCGGGCTGCGCGGTGAAGCCGATCAAGCGATCGAAGCCTACAGCCACGATTGGGTCTATTGGGGTGCGATCGGCGCGTTGTTGCGCGCTTTCCGCAGCGCAGGCGTAAGGCGCTTGGCGATCGTGGGCAGCGTCACGCGCCCGGACCTCGCCCACATCCGCCCGGACCTCGGGTTCTTCACGCACCTGCCAGCCCTGCTGAAGCTCATGCGCGGCGGCGACGACAGTGTGCTCTCCCGCGTGGTTCGGTTTTTTGAGCGCCGCGGCTTCGACGTGGTCGGCGTGCATGACGTGGCGCCCACGCTTGTGGTGGGTGAGGCGGCCCTCGTTGAAGGCGCGATCACCGCCACGCACCAGCGGGATATGACGCTCGGCGCCCAGTTGCTCGACCGGCTGGGGCCGTTCGACATCGGGCAGGCGGCGGTTGTGCGGGAGGGGCGCGTGCTCGGCATCGAGGCGGCCGAAGGCACCGACCGTTTGCTTGAGCGCGTGGCCGTGCTGGACGGGCGCGCGCTGACGCCACCGACCACGCCGCCTGAGGCTGAGGCTGATGGGGCAGCGCACGCGTGGCCAAACGGCGTGCTGATCAAACGTCCTAAGCCCGGTCAGGAATTGCGGGTTGATATGCCAGCCATCGGGCCGCGCACGATCGAAGGGTGCGCGCGCGCTGCGCTAGCGGGGCTGGCGTTGCGGAGCGGCCAGGTGCTGATCGCTGAGCGCGAAGAGACGGTGGCGCGGGCGACCGCGTCCGGACTGTTTATCCTGGGCCGGGCCGACGGGGGTGAGCAAAGTGATGAGGATGGCGCGGGTACGGCTGCGCCAACGCCGAACGGGGCATCGGACGCAGGCCGGGCTGCTCAGCCTACCCGCAAAGTGCGAGCGCACGATGAAGCGCGCATCGATCACATCACCGTGGTGCGCGCGGCCACCCCGCAGCGTGCTCATCCTGACGTTGAACTCGCGCTTGGCCGCTACCGCGCGCCGGCGCCCGCCAAGATCCGCAGCGATGTGGTGAAAGCGGCGCAGATCACACGCGCGCTGCAGCCTTTCACGACCGGGCAGGCGGTGATCGTGGCCCAGCATTACGTGCTCGCGGTGCAGGCTGGCGAAGACCTTCTGGCACTGATCGAGCGTGCTGCCACCTTGCGCCAGTGGGGCAGGCGTCAGGCCCGCCGCCGACTGGGCGTCCTCTTCATCGCGCGCTTCGATGCGCCGTTTCGGCGGCAACGCGCGGCAGGAGAGGAGGTTGCGGCGTGGTGTGCGTTGATCCAATCGACGGCTGATGCACGGCTCGCCGGCATCGCAATGGGCGAGCAGGCGCTGGCGATGGGCCACGATCAACCGTCCGTGGTCAAGGCTGCCGCTGCGGTGCGGCTGCACCTCATCGTTCACCGAACCGAGCCGAGGCGTGCGAGCACCTGATGGCGGATGCGAACGTTCCATGGCGGGTGGCGGTGGTTGCGGGGGAGCACTCCGGCGACCGCCTTGGCGCCGATCTGATCAAGGCACTGCGGTCGCGCACGCCTCGCGCGATCACCTTCATGGGCGTCGGAGGTCCGGCCATGGAGGCGGCTGGCGTGCGTTCGCTGTTCCCGCTCGATGAGATCGCGGTGATGGGCCCTGTCGCGATCGCCAAACGCTTGCCGTTGTTGCTACGCCGCGGCCGCGAAAGCGTGGCAGCCGTCCTCGCCTTTGAGCCGGACGTCCTGGTGTTGATCGACGCGCCGGAATTCACGCACCGCGTGGCGCAACGGGTGCGACGGGCAGCACCCCAGATTGCGACCGTCAAATACGTCTCGCCGTCGGTATGGGCATGGCGGCCTGGGCGGGCGAAAGCGATGCGGCCTTACATCGACCATTTGCTGGCGCTGCTGCCGTTCGAGCCTGACGCGCACGCACGCCTGGGCGGGCCGGCGTGCACCTATGTGGGGCACCCGCTGAGCACCCAGGTCGACCGGTTGCGGGCGATCGATCCAGCACCGCTCGCGTCCCGCCTGGGTCTGCGCGATGAGGCGACACCCATCCTGGTACTGCCCGGCAGCCGCATGTCCGAAGCGAGCCGGTTGCTGGCGCCGTTCGGTGAGACGATCGCGCGGCTCAGCGAAACGCATGGACCGCTTGAGGTGCTGATCCCGGCGGTGCCCCGCTTGCGTGAGATCATCGCACATGAGACCGCATCGTGGCCCGCGCGTGCGCACCTGCTTGAGGGTGATGACGACAAGTTCGCAAGTTTCCGCCTGGCGCAGGCAGCGCTTGCCGCGTCAGGGACGGTGACGTTGGAATTGGCGGCTGCGGGCACACCGATGGTGGTGGCCTACAAGGTGGAGCGCTGGACGGGGCCGATCTTCCGCTGGCTGATCACCGCGCCATCGGCGGTGTTGGCCAACCTCGTGCTCGGGCGCAATGCCTTTCCCGAGTTCATCCAGGAAGACTGCACGCCCGCCAAGTTGACCCCTGCGTTGGCTGCGTTGCTCAACCCGGGGGACGCGCTGGATGCACAAAGAGCCGCGCTCGATGAGATCCCAGATCGCCTCAAGCTGCCCGATGGCGCCAACCCGAGCGCCACCGCGGCCGATGTCGTCCTCGACATGCTTAAACGGCGCTCGGGCGGTGTGGCTTAGCGCTAGGCCGGCCGAAGTTGGGGCAACCTGATGCCGACCATGCTAGCGTCGGTTCGCTTCAGCTTGAAGCGGAACCGACATCTAGCTTTTGGTTTGCCGTTCATCTTTCGCCTCTGGTGAGTCTACCTGAAGCGGATGAACTCTAAGCCGCCGCCGGCTTTCAGCTTGTCGGCACTTCGAGCTTCTTCGTCAGGTTTTCGAACTCGCGGCGCAGCGCTTCATTCTTAAAGATCTGATCGAATGTCGGTGCCTCGAGCCGCTGGATCGCCTCGAAGGAGGCGCGGCTGTTGCGCATCAGATTGCGGAGCTGGAAACTCGCTTCCACGGTCTCGTAGGTGTTGTCGGCGATGCGCAGATCATGTGTGGCACGGCGGCGGGCGCGGGCAAGTTGCTCGCGTTGGCGCAGCAGGTAGGTCCGGTAGCCCTTGGCGGCCTGCATCGCCAGCCGCTGGCTTTCGAGATTCGCGCGCAACGTGCGGCTTTGGTCATCGCGGTTCGTGGCCCGTAACAGGCGTTTTGTGCGCTGACGCGCGGCCTTGATGTCCTTCTCGATCGCGCGCAGCTTGGGCATGTATTGCTTATCGATCTTGGTGATGAGCCCGTCTTGCGCGTGGACAAGCATGGCGAACAACGCTGCGTGCATCGCGAAGTATTTGCGCGCCGCCTTCAGGTTATCACCTGACGCACCGACGAGCTTGCCGAGCTGCCGGTCGATCACCTTTGCGGCTTTGAAGGCCGCCACCAGCCTGATCATGTCGCCGGAGAGGACGCTGCCCAGCAGCATATCCGCCTGGTCCGGGCTCAGGTCCACGCCGGACTTGCGCAGCGCGTCGTAGATTTCCTTCTTCGCCGTAGCGATTTGCGCCTTGTTGTTTTCGATGCGCTTCTTGGCATCCTCGATTTCGGTGCCAAGGCTGTCGACCGTATCGGTCAGGATGCCCGGCAGCATCGCATCCTTCGGCGCGGTCAATTGCTTTTCGCGCAGGGCAACGATCTGGTCTTCGTTCTCGCGGATGTTCTTGCGCAGTTTCTCGATGCGCTTTTGCACGTCCACCACCGGGGCATCGGTGACGATACCCAACACGGCGTCGAGCAGATCGTTGATGCGCCGCTTGCGGTCTTCGCGGGTCTCCGTCCAGATCGGCGTGACGAGGAAATCGTTACGGCTCGGCAATTTGCGCGCGTCGGAGCGGTTCTTCGCAGCATCCTTCAGGATGTTGTCGACCGCGCGCATGAGCTTCTTGGCCTGCTCGAAGGCAAGATCGCCTTCGCGCGGGTCTGCGTTCGGTGCTGCGCCCGGCGTGGTGCTTTTCTGGGCAAGGCGCGGCGTTTGCGGACCGAGCGGGTTCGGTTGCGCGGGCTTGTTTGGCTGGTTCGCCTTGGCGTTGGGCGCAGCCTGACCGCCGCTCAGCAGATCAGCGATAGCATCACGCAGGCTCGACTGCGCGTGCGCCGGCGTCACGGATACGGGCAAAAGCGCTAAACTCAACCCCAAGGCGAGCGCCATCGCTGACGTGGACACCCCTGCGGCTCTTGCCGTCGGGGCCCCAGGGGTCTGCGTTCGTGGTGCCATCATGCGCCTATCCTCTTGCCGCTACGACGTAAATATGGGCTTCCGAATACGGCCTTACAATGATCACGCCACCGTAGAGGCTCGCGTTGCCTACACTGGACCG
The DNA here is from genome assembly GCA_038522635.1 of Pseudomonadota bacterium. Lineage (GTDB taxonomy): Bacteria > Pseudomonadota > Alphaproteobacteria > Rhizobiales > Hyphomicrobiaceae > JBCBJZ01. The sequence continues at coordinate 9,101 of JBCBJZ010000026.1, forward strand.
CTGAAAATGAACATGGTCCACGCTCAAGCGCGCCCAAGCCGCCGCTCCTTTAAACGCCAGAGGCCACCACAGAGGTTCTGCGGTGGCCCCATATCTTCCAGCTGATCCGCCGGCCGGCGTTGGTCGCCAGCGGCACGGCCTCGGCCGCCGCCACTGCAACCCTTAGTTCTTATGGCTGCCGTTCGCGCAGAACGTGATGCGGATGCCGCACTTGTTGCCCGAACGCGGCGACTTTGCACACGACTGCAGCGACGATGTGATCGCCTGGCCAAGGGTCGGGCGGATCGCAGCGTAGGAACCGAAGTAGGTGTTGGACGAGGTCTTGTTGAAGTAGAACGCCAGCGCGCCGCAGGCATCGTTGGCAGCCGTCAGCACGTTGCAACGACGGTTCTTCTTGGAGCGCCGCTTGCAGGCCGAAAGCGCTTTGTTCATCGCCGTGCGACGGTCGCCTTCCTTCCAGACCACGCCGCTTGCACCCTTCGCGTTGTAGGCAAGTGCGCCCCAGACTTTGGGGATACGAGCGCGTTGCAGGCGGTTGAAGTTGGCTTGGCTCAGCCGACCGGTTGCCGGTTGCTTGGTGGTCCGCTGCCAATCGCGCAGGGCATCGCGCGTGGATTTGTCGAACTGGCCATCAAAGCGCTTCACAGAATAGTTGAGGTTGAACAGGATGTTTTGCACCCGACTGATGGTGGTCGGGTCGTTGAGGCCGCCTTGCGGCTGCGCATTCGTGGTGCGGCGCGGCGGCGCGGAACCGCCCCCGCCCAACCCGCGCAGACGAATGCGCGCCAGTGCCACGAACGTGCCGCTCGGGCAGGTATCCAAGTAGGCCTGAATTTCAGCGCGCGACTTTGAATCTTTGATGCTGTTCCAGAAGGCGATGTCGGTTTGTGAGCCTTTTTCACAGGCAAACGCGACGCCTGCCGAGGCGATCATCGCGACGGCACCCCATCCCACCGTGCGGGCCAAGTGTGTCAGTGAACGAGCGTTCATGGATTGCGTGTCTCCATTGGTTGAAATCAGCGGCTGCAGCGTTTGCGCTAGAGTTCGGTTCGCGTCAGCATTAAAGCGGAGCCGACCTCTAAGCTTTTGCCTTGTCGTTCATCTATCGCCTCAGGTGACCCCACCTGAGGCGGATGAACTCCAGGCGGAAACCGGGCGCCGATACCCGCCCAGGTCGTACCGCCATACTACCCTATGAATCATGACGTTACGACAGTATCCCGTCTGAGTGCGCGCGCGTCCAGTCAAAGCACAGCAACGGGCGGTAATTTGCAGGATTGACGGACCCTAAGGCGCGTATGGAATGGGTAGGCGGAAAGCACTGCGATGATGCGCCGCCAACAGCAAAGGGCGAACGATGATCCCGAACGATTACCCCACGCTCGATTTTGATCTGGGCGAGACGGCCGACGCGTTGCGCGACACCGTGCGTTCCTTCACCGCCGACCGGATCGCACCGTTGGCGGATGAGATTGACCGCAGCGATGAGTTCCCCCGGCACCTGTGGCCGGAGATGGGCGCGTTGGGCCTGCACGGCATCACGGTCGAAGAGGAGTATGGCGGGGCAGGGCTTGGCTACCTGGAGCACTGCATCGCCATGGAAGAAGTCTCGCGCGGGTCGGCGTCAGTGGGGCTGTCCTATGGCGCGCACTCAAACCTGTGCGTGAACCAGATCCGCCGCAATGGCAACGAAGCCCAGAAGCAGCGCTTTCTGCCCAAGCTCGTGGGCGGTGAACACGTTGGCGCGCTCGCCATGTCGGAGCCGGGCGCCGGTTCAGACGTCGTCTCGATGAGTTTGCGGGCCGACAAACAGGGTGACCGCTACATCCTCAACGGCACGAAGTTCTGGATCACCAACGGCCCTGGCGGCGATGTGGTGGTGGTCTACGCCAAGACCGATCCGGACGCGGGTCCGCGGGGCATCACAGCGTTCATCGTTGATACCGACAGCAAAGGCTTTTCGGTGGCGCAGAAGCTGAACAAGCTCGGCATGCGCGGGTCGAACACGGGCGAACTCGTGTTTGAGAACTGCGAAGTGCCGGAAGAGAACGTGTTGGGCGAAGTGGGCCGCGGCGTGAACGTGTTGATGTCCGGGCTCGATTACGAGCGGGCGGTGCTGGCGGCGGGGCCGCTTGGCATCATGCAGGCGGCGATGGATGCCGTTGTGCCCTACGTTCACGAGCGCAAGCAGTTTGGGAAGCCGATCGGTACGTTCCAATTGGTGCAGGGCAAGGTCGCTGACATGTACACCGCGCTCAACGCCTGCCGGGCGTATGTCTATGCGGTGGCGCGGGCCTGTGATCGCGGACAGACGACGCGCAAGGATGCGGCGGGGGCGATTTTGTTCGCCTCTGAGCGGGCCACGCAAATGGCGCTCGATGCGATCCAGTTGCTGGGCGGGAACGGTTACATCAACGATTACCCGACCGGGCGGCTGCTGCGCGATGCCAAGCTTTACGAAATCGGCGCGGGCACCAGCGAGATCAGGCGGATGCTGATCGGCCGTGAGCTGTTTGCAGAGACGGCGTGACGAGATCAGGCGATGCCCGAAAGGGTGCTGCAGGGCGGCCGCGTTGTGGCCGCTCAGCGATCGCCGCCAGCGAAGGCGCGCTTGTGCCAGGCCGGCGCCCGCACGCGTTTGATGGGTGCCACGCGCGCAATACGGCGCTGCTTCGCAGCGGTTTGCGGTTGCCGCCGTTTGATTGCGCCGTTGGGGCGGGCTTTGCGAGGGCGTTTGATCAGCTTTGGTCGCTTCACCAGGCGCGGGATGTCCGTACCTGCACGCGGGATCTTCAACGTCGGCGCGCGCGGCCGCAGGTCGACAGAACTGAGCCTGACGCGCGCCAGCGTCGTCAGGTTGGGACGCTCCGGGTTCCGCGACGGCAAGGCGATCTGGACGCGCCGGCTGGTCTCGTCGGTCGCTGAAAGCGGCTTGCCCGGGACGCTCAACGGCGGCAGCTCGGTAGGCGCGCTAGGCCGGGCGTAAGCGACCGAGGTGACCCAAGGCTGGTCCGGCTGGTCCGCGCGTGCAGGCTTAGCAGAGCCGCGGTGGCTAGGCCCGCGCAGGCTCTCAACAGCCCGGGGCCGCCGTGCAACCGTGCCCGCGGCCGGCAGCACTTGCGTGTCCGTGGTCGCCGGTAGCTGCATGTCGGTCGGCAGCGCCGCAAAATCCATCAGGCGCGTAGCACCCGGATTGCGGGCGCCCGGTTCAAACAACATGGCGCAGAACGCGAAACTCAGCGCGAAGACCGCAACAACATTCAGCGCCGACGATGCCGACATAGCGTAGGCCCGTGCTGCCGAGCGGTGCGCGGCCGGACCAGACACAGGCGGTGCGGGCTCGAACGTCACCTCGGCCGGCTCCGCCAGCACTTCCTCGATATCCTGGTAAGCCCGGCGGGCCAGGGCCATGTTCAGAGCGCTAGGCGCAGCTTCATCCAACGGTATGCGGGGCAAATCGGGAGGGAGAACTTCGGATGGCTCGCAGGGCGCGATGGAAGGGAGAGGCGCTTGACTAGGCACGCTTGCCTCCGGCTTCAGAAATTTTGCAACATTCGCGTAAAATTGCTGATCAGTAGGATCAGCTTGCGAGGATGTAGGATATTTCTTTGAGGACTGCACGTTTCAATCGCCGTGGTGAACGCAATGCTGTGGACAAGCGAAATCTTCGCTGTGACGTTAACTATCCACAAGAACGAGGCGATTCCAAACCACGAATCAAGGCGATCGCGCCACATTGGGTGAAAGTGCGTGCGCAACCTTCATGCTAGTGCACTGTAACGCTTGGCGAAAATCATATGCACAGGCAACGGCGAGGTCCCGTTGGGGCTGCATAACTTTTTTCAGTTTGGCGAAAACCTGTCCACAGACGGCCGCTTTTGGGCGCGGCGTTGGGGGGAGATCGGGGTGTGATGAGCCTGCGCGTTAACCCTGCGAGGTGGGCGGCGGTGTAGAGTCGGCTCGTGCGTTCAGTGTCGGTGATGTGGCGTTAGGTGTTGAAGTGCGGTTTGCGCAGGCGGAGCGATGGCGGCAGGCGAGGTCGTTGGTCCTGCAGGCCCGCCAGAGCCCGGAAATGGCGGCGGTCGAGCGGCATCTGCAGCGGATGCGCTGGCTCATCGCTTGTGCCGATGCGTTCGCTCCGCCAGGGCGACCCGTATCTTGCTCACGTCCCCACGGCTCACCTCCCGATGCACAAGCGCAACCGTTGAGGGCGGCCAACTTTGCTGGCGAAACGCCTCCGAACGACGGCGACACGACCGCTTCCCTTTGCGATGCCTGTTGTGCAGCACTTGAAGCGCCACGGCTTGACCAGATCGTGTGGGATGAGACGTCAACCATCGCCGTGAGGGCCACCGATCGCGCCATCGCCGAAAGGCCCCCAGGGGCCGCTTCCTTTCAGACGCTCTCAAAAGAGGCGCTGTTAGAGGAGGCGGGATGCACGCTTTCGATCGGACGGGCGCTTTGGGACGCGTTGACGCCGCTGGAACAGCGTGCCGTCGTGCTGCATGAGATCGCTCATCATGCATGCGGCCACGTCGAGCTGGCCCGCGCGGCACAACAAACGTTGGCGTCTCTGGCTGCCGTGAGCGCCCTGACGTGGCGCAGGCAGCCGACACCGGACAAAGGTGCTCATCATCGGGCGCGTCGTGCGCTGGCGTTGATCCTGGCCCACTTGGCTGGGCGCGAGGCGGTTCGCCTGATGCAGGCTTACGCGGCGTTTGAGGCGCGCGCGGAACGCGATGCGGATGCGATCGCGGCGATGATCTGCGGTCCAGATGCGGTCCGCTCGGCGCTCGCTCAGGCCCGGACTTCGGCCAACGCCACAGCGCAAAGAAGTCACTGGGATGCGGGATCTGCTGAACTGGTCCCGCCGCACGCGCGCGAGCGATCGACGCAGCGCTTCGAGCCGCTCTACCGAGCTCGCATGGCTCAGCTCGCATCCTTAGCGCAGCGCGACGATGTCCGCACAACAGCCGCCTAACGCCTGTCCAAGCACCCGTTGCGCGAGGCGCTGCCAACGCCAGTCTTGCGCAACATTCCACGGCTGCGTGACCGACAGGCGACAGGAAAGTGCTTCACCCTCAAAGGGCAGGCTTCGGTGCGACAATCTGCTTTGACATCACCCATGCCGCATGTAACTTTGAATTGCTGCGTGTGAACTTCCCAAAAAACAACAAGGAAGATCGCGTGCCGGCATGCCCGGTTAAGCGCGCGTCTTCGATGCGACCTCTCCTCAGGCGTTGAGGCGAGAGCGTAACGAGGAACAGCGTGCTGAGCCATGAAGCGGCTGCAGAGCTGCTGGGCGTTCCGGGTTGGAGGAAACATGAAGGAGGGTTCTATGAACTCAAGCTTGAAGTTGGCCGTCACTGCGGTGGCCGCACTTTCGATCGCGGGCCTCGCCGCTGGCGATGCCAATGCGCAGAAAAAAGTGCGCTGGAAAATGCACGCGGCGTTCGGCAAGAACATCGCAGTGATCGGCCCGCCGCCGCACCGCATTGCCGAAGCCGTCAAGAAAATGTCGGGCGGCAAATTCCTGATCAAAGTGTTCGAGCCGAACGCGTTGACGGGCGGTTACGCTTACTTCGATCCGATTTCCAAAGGCGCCATCGATGCGGCCTTCGGCACACCGGGCGCCAACCAGGGCAAAAACTCGGCTTACGCGTTCTTGTCGACCTGGCCGTTCGGTCCGGCTGCACCTGAATTCGCAGCATGGATGATCCACGGCGGCGGCGTGAAAATCGCTGAAGAGCTCTACGCCAAGGACAACATCAAGTACCTCCTGTGCGGCATGATCCCTCCGGAAACCTCCGGCTGGTTCAAAAACGAAATCACTGACCTGAGCCAGCTCAAAGGCTTGAAGATGCGTTTCTTCGGCATCGGCGCGAAGGTGATGCAGAAGTTCGGCGTCTCCACGCAGCAGCTCGCTGGCGGTGACATCTACCCGGCACTGGAGCGTGGCACGATCGACGCCACCGAGTTTTCGATGCCCGCCATCGACCGCTCGTACGGCTTCTACCAGATCGCCAAGTTCAACTACTTCCCCGGTTGGCACCAGCAGTCCACGTCGAACGAAATCCTGATCAACATGGACAAGTGGAAGGCATTGCCGGACCAGTACAAAGCGATGCTGGAAACCGCATGCCGCGCCAACGTGGCCGACATGATCGCTGAAGGCGAAGCGCTTCAGTTCAAGGCGATGATCGAGAACGAAAAGAACGGCGTCAAAAACATGACGTGGTCCAAGAAAATTCTCGACCAGTTCCGGGCAGCCTGGAAGGAAGTTTTGGACGCCGAGATCAAGTCGAACCCGGACGTTGCACGCGTGTGGAAGTCGTACTCGACCTTCCACGAGCAGTACAAAGTCTGGGGTGACCGCGGCTACCTGAAATAAGGTTAGCTGACGCTTAGCCAGAACGCTGGGCGGCTACCGCGATCCCGCGGTTGCCGCCCTCTCTCACCGGTTGGCGTCTTCGGCAGCGATGCGGCGCGGCAGTCCCTTTGCTGGGGTGTGCTGCAGTGTTGTGCCCGTTTGGGCTCCAGCCGGCGATCGCAAATTCACCACCGAACGCGAAGTTTCTGGCCTGAGATGTTCGGGCTTGAGATGCTTTAGGTCCGCATGATCGCGCCGATGGCTCGCGTGCTCACGCGTGCGATCGACGAGGATTGTCTGGCCAACTGGGACGCATCACTTCAGGCATGCTCGTAGGCCGACCGAAACACGGCCCGGGCACGCGCTCGCGAGAACAGCATGAGGCCGGCAGACGCTCGCAGGACGACGTGCACCCTCAGCACCGAGGCGCGCTACGAAACGATCATCGAGGCGGCAAAACAAGAACGTTGAAGGCGGGGATAGGCTCCAACAACGACGCGGGCAACAACGCGGCGGTGGAGCGCCAGGGAGTGACAGGATTTCATGCAGGGACTTTTGAAACTGGCCAACGTGCTCGACGCGCCAGCACGGTTTCTTGGCAAAGTCGGCGGTTGGATGATCATCCCTTTGATCATCATCATCATGTTCGACGTCGTGACCCGCAAAATCGATGCGTTTCGCATCTGGATGGCGGACGCCCAACTGGCCTGGTTCAACCCGATCATTTTTCAAGATGCGGAATGGCACCTGCACGGGATCATCCTGCTTATGGCCTTCGGCTTCGGCTACCTGATGAACGCGCACGTCCGCGTCGATATCATCCGCGAGATGCTGCCGCGTCGCGGCCAGGCGTGGGTCGAGTTCTGGGGTTTGCTGCTGCTCGGCATCCCCTATCTGCTCGTCATCACCTATTACGGCTATCAGTTCGTGGCGCTATCCTTCGCGCAAGGCGAGGGTTCTGAGTCGCTGACCGGCATTCCGGCGCGCTACATCATCAAGTCGTTTTTGCTGATCGGTTTTGCGCTGTTGCTGATGTCGTTTTTCGCCACGCTCTTCCGCTTGATCGCGACGTTGTTCGGCAGCGAAGAAGATGTGAAAGCCGCCGCGCCGACGTTGCTGATGCTGCACCCGCTCAAAGGGCCCGACGGCATTGAGGTGGCCGGCGGTCAGCTTGAAGTGAAGCCAGAGGATGTGACGCCTCCAACGATGAATGATGGGGGACGTTAAGCCATGCTTCCCGAATGGTTTTCTGAACATATGACCGAGTATCTCGGTGCCTATATGTTCCTCACGCTGGCCTTCGTGCTGTTTACCGGCCTGCCCGTTGGCATCGCGGTCGGCGGCATCGCGATGATCTTCGGCTTCCTCGGCGTGTATTTCGAGGTCGTCACCATCCAAGAGTTCTTCAACGTCCCCAACCGTATCTGGGGCGGCGATGGCGCCAGTGGCGCGATCCAGAACCCGATCCTGGTGGCGATCCCGTGCTTCATTTTTATGGGCACGATGCTGGAGCGGTCGCGCGTCGCGACCGACCTGCTGCACATCTTGCAGGTGATGTTGAAGCGTGTGCCTGGCGGCCTGGCGCTCTCCGTGACGGCGATGGGCACCATCATGGCGGCAACCACAGGCATCATCGGCGCATCCGTGGTGATGATGACGCTGCTGGCGCTGCCGACGATGCTGGAGCGCGGTTACAACCGCCCGCTCGCCACCGGAACGATCGCGGCATCGGCGACGCTTGGCATCCTGATCCCGCCGTCGATCATGCTTGTGCTCATGGCGAGCTTGATGGCGATTTCGGTCGGCAACCTTTTCGTTGGCGCGATCTTCCCCGGCCTGGTGCTCTCGGGGCTCTACTTCGTCTACATCCTGATCATCTCCACCATCAACCGGTCCTGGGCACCGCCGCTGCCTGACGACATGATCGTGCTCAACCCGACCAACCGCTCGAATGTGATGCTCTACTTCGCGCTGGTTGGCATTGTGATCGCGGCGGCGTTCGGGCTCAGCAACACCGGCGCGAGCGCTTATGCGGATTGGGGACTGGTCGCGTTCTTCGCGATTTTCGCAATCTCGATGGTGATCGGCGCGATCGAGGGCAATTCCTACTTTGGCTCGGTGCTCAAGGGCTTTGTGCCGCCGGTCTTTCTGATCGTGATGGTGCTGGGCTCGATCTTCGGCGGCTACGCGACGCCGACCGAAGCTGCCGGTGTGGGTGCCTTCGGCTCGCTCGTGCTTGCCGTCTTCAATCGCACGCTGACGATGGAAGTCCTGCGCGAAGTCGTGCACCGCACGGCGCTGACCACGGGGATGATCTTCTTCATCTTCCTCGCCGCAACCACGTTCTCGTATTTCTTCCGCGCGCTCTACGGGGAAGATCTGATCATCGAGTTCATCCAGCATCTTGGGCTTGATCCGTGGATGCTGCTGATCTTGCTGATGGCGGTGGTGTTCCTGCTCGGCTTCTTCTTCGACTTCCTCGAGATCACGCTGATCATCCTGCCGGTCTTCACACCGGTCATTAAGGAGATCGCGCCTGCGTTCCAGGAGCATCTGGGCCTCGCCTCGGGCACGCCGATAGGCACTGTGCAGTTACAGGTGCTCTATTGGTTCGCCATTCTGGTCGCGGTGAACTTGCAGACTTCGTTCCTGACGCCACCGTTTGGTTTTGCGCTGTTCTATCTCAAGGGCGTTGCGCCACCTGAGGTGAAGATGCAGGAGATCTACAGCGGGATCATACCGTTCGTGATCCTGCAGTTGATCGGGCTGGCCGTTGTGGTGCTCTATCCCGATGTGGCGCTGTGGCTGCCGAGACAGCTGCTTGATTAGTGGTGCCCCCGGTTCATCCCGGGGGCGGCCTTAAAGTTCATGCGCTTCAGGTGGACTCACCGAGGCGAAAGATGAACGGCAAAACAAAAGTCTAGATGTCAGTTCCGCTTCAAGCTGAAGCGAACCGACCCTAAGTGCGCGATCCGCTCAGAACGCTACGGCCGAATCCTTGGCCGTGGCCTGATTTCCGCCAGATGTCCGATGGGGCCTAACCTGCCGCCGGGTGATCGAAGCCGGCCACTGACCCTACGCTTGCGAGGTGAGGCTTGTTCTTCGTCCTGGCCAAGGTCGGATGGGCGCTGATCAAGCCCTCATCGCTGATCGCCGCACTCATCATCGGCGGCCTTCTGCTCAGCTTGGCACAACGTTGGCGGCGTACAGCGCGAGGCGCGGTCGCGCTTGGCTTGGCCCTCTACCTCGCCGCTGGCCTGACACCGCTCGCCACCATCGTCATCGCGCCGCTCGAAGACCGCATACGGCCTGCTGACCTCACCGCCATCAAGGCCCCGTCGATCGCCGGCATCATCGTATTGGGCGGCGGCGAGGACGGCGCGATCGCGCGTGCGCGCGGGCAATTGGCGCTCAACGAAGCCGGTGAGCGGATCACGGCCGGCCTGGAACTGGCGTACCGCTTTCCCACGGCCAAGCTGGTCTTCAGCGGCGGCATCGGCGCTCTCATCCCGCGCGGGCCCCCAGGCGCACGCGCTGTCGCCCAGTTCTGGCGCGCGACCGGCATCGCGCCGGCCCGCGTTCTGGTCGAACGCCGCTCCCGAGATACGCACGAAAACGCCGTGATGTCGGCTGCGCTGCTGCGTCCAAAGCCTCAGCAACGGTGGTTGCTGGTCACGTCTGCCTTCCATATGCCGCGGGCCAGCGCCCTTTTCCGGCGCGCCGGTTTTCGCGTGCTGCCTTGGCCCGTCGATTACCGAAGCGATGGACCGCAGCGGGCGTGGCGCAACCCGTCAAGCGTGCCGCGAGGGTTGGAGCAACTGGATCTGGCCACCAAGGAGTGGTTGGGTTTGCTGGTGTACCGGCTTGTTGGGCGCACCGATGCGCTGTTCCCGAAGTGAGCGCCCGATGATCTAGCGTTTCACGCCTTGGGTGCGCGGGTACCGGGGCTGGTCGCTTTGGGGCCGGTCGCTTTGGGGCCGGTCGCTTTGGGGCTTGTCGCTTTGGCGGGCGCGGGGCGACGCGGCTTTGCCGTCGGCGGCTTGATCACCGGTTTGGCGAGCTCGGCATCAAGGTTGAACGGCTTGCATTTGAGCGCCTTCAGCCGCGCGTGGTAGGCGTTAAGACGTGCTCGGCCGCGCTTGAGCAGCGAAGCGCGATCCGTCGGCGCTGCCGCGGCCTTCCCATCCTGCGTGAGGCTGCGCAAACCGCGCGCCAGCAGTGTCGGCTCCCGCACCGCCGCATCGCTCCGGTAAACCTGTATTTGCACCAGCATCTTGCCGCGCAAGCGCTCGCAATCGAGTTCCGTCTCGGTCGGGCTTAAGCGGTACGTCCCGTCCGGCTGATGACCGTAGCCCGCGGCCATCGCCGTTTCCGGCGGCGCCTTCGCATGATCGCTGCATGCACCGACCAGCACGGCCAGCACGCCCAGAGCAACGAGCCCAATGTGCCAGGCGAGGCACCGATCCGCCCCGCTGCGCCTGTGCACCCAAAGGTGCCCTGCATGCTTGTCGAGGATCATCTTGGGTCGCTTCAACGGGCTCAACTGTGGTGATCGCGATGGATTGCCCGACAGTCCGAACTAAGTCGGCGCATAGCTGTTTACGGTGTTTGCGGCGGCTTAAGGGCATGCCATTATACGAGCGGGCGCCTGAAATGCCATCGCCAAGCAGGCACCTGCTGAGCCGTGCTGACGCAGCACCCACGCCCCGCAAACGGAGCCTTTTCCCCCATGGCCCAGACCATCAGTCTCACTTCAGCGCAGCTCGTTGAAGAGGCGCGCGCGAAGATCACGGAAGTCAGCGCGCAGGAGGCCATCGCCATGGTTGATGATCCGGGCGTCGAACTCGTTGATATTCGCGATGTGCGCGAATTGATGCGCGAGGGCCAGGTGCCCGGTGCGTTCCACTGTCCGCGCGGCATGGTCGAGTTCTGGATTGACCCCCAGAGCCCTTATTTCAAAGAGCGGTTTAACCAGGACAAGCGCTACGTCTTCTTTTGCGGCGGTGGCATGCGCTCAGTGCTTGCGGCCGAGGTCGCGCAACGCATGGGCCTCAACCCGGTCGCGCATGTGATCGGCGGCTTTGCGGCCTGGCGCAAGGCGGACGGCCCGGTGGAGCCCTACGCCAAGGGTTAACGCCATCGCGCTTGCTGCCTCCGGCCTCGAGGCAGGCGGTGCCACGCTCATCTTTCGCCTCCGGCGGATGAGCTCTCTCCTTGTTGATCGCTCATCTTTCGCCTCCGGCGGATGAGCTCGCGCCCCAAGCGAAAACAACGATTTACGTTAAATTAAGAAACTGCCCTGACCATGGGTCATAGCGGTCAATAGTGGTGTGTCCGGACGGTTGCGCCGTCGCGGTCTGACATGCGCGGGTTGTGTTGGCACGGGGGATGCAGCCCCGCGTCCCAAGGCCTTCAGGATGACCCTGGAGCCTCACCCGCTGCATCCAAGCGCGTGAAACGTGCAGGTGCCGCACCGGTATCGGCCAATAAGGGGGCAGACGTGATATCACGTCCTACGCGTACCATTTCGGGGCTCGTGTTATGCGCAACGTTCGCGCTGGCCGGCTGCAAGCAGGAGGTGCGCTTTACCGCTTCGCCGCAAGCTGCACCCGCGAGCGCCAAGGCAAAATCCGCAAAGCCGCGCACCACAACCGTCTACGCCGGCATCGATCTTGATGGCGCGGGTCTGCGGGCCCGCGTGAACGAGGCTGTGCCGCAGCGGATCATCAACATCGTCGAGTGGGTGTCGCGCTCCGCATGCCACGGCAGTGGGGCCAAGCGCGTTTGTGAGAGCACGCGCTTTGACATGCTGATCACGCGGGATGGGTCGATGCGCCTTGAGCCCGACGGGCGCTCTTTGCGGCTGATCGTGCCGCTGCGCTACGCGATGAAGCAAAAGGGCCTGCGTTCTGCCGCCTTCCTGCGACGTGAGGAAAGCGGGCGCCTCGTGGCGACCGCCCGGCTTGGCGCGAACCTGCGTAAAGATTTCAACGCGCGCCTGTCACTGAGCGAAACGCTCAAAATTTCCAAGCCGGTGTTCAAGGTCAACGCGGGGCGCATCAACATCGCTCAACGTATGGCGCCACGGTTGCGGCGCATGCTGGGCAAGGCTGTCGCTGCCGTTGAAGCGGATCTGAACGCGCGGCCCATCGAGAAGACGGTCGCGTCCGTGTGGAGCTTCCTGCGGCAGCCGCGAAAACTTGAGCACGTGCCAGGAACGCCGTGGCTGGCGAGCGCGCCGGTGGCCGTGGTAAGCAGCGGCTTCGGCGGGACACCGGGCACGATCGTGTTCAAGGTTGGCATAGCAGCCCACATGGCTTTGGCCCCCGGTAGTGAGCCCGATACGCCGCGCAGCGCCCGGCGCCCGCGCTTTGCTGCACCCAAGAGCGAGCATGCCCGCGCAACTAGCCTGCGCATGCCCGTCACCGTGCCCTACGGCGGCATCGGGGATGCGATCAAACTGGCGTGGCGCACGCCCGTGGACGTGGCCGCAACCGGCGATGCGATGCCCATGCGCATTACCGTCAACGAGGCGGCAGCGTTTCCGTCAGGCGATCGCATCGCGGTTGAACTTGACCTTGATGTGCGCACCAACGATCGGATCTTCGATCTGACCGGTAAAGCCTTCGTGACGGCCAGACCCGTCATGCTCGCAGACCATAAGACGCTTGGCCTCAGCCAGGTGCAGCTAGCGCCGGTGATCCCCATCGTCGGTATCGGCCAAGCGACAGGGCAACGACTGCGGCTTCGCGCTGAACCCTTCGCGCGGGTCTTCGCCGACGTCATCCGCTATGACCTCACCGCGCATTTGGCCACCGTGCTGCCGCGCGCCAACCGCCTGATCGACGGCCTTGAGGGGGAGGGGCTTTACGCCCACGGTCGCTTCACAAGGTTGCGCGTGCCGCAGGTGAAGCCGTTGCGCGAGGGCTTTGATGTCCGCGTGGATGTGGTGGGCGAAGTGATGTTCATGACACGCCCGCCGATGCGCCAAGCCGGTTCACCCTTGGGCGCCCAAACCCGCTGATAAGCGCCACCGATGAGACCTGTTGAGCAGGTCCACTGATCGCGCAGCGCACAACCCGGAAAGTCGGAAGAGCGACCCGCTGCGCTTGCTGCGCGCGTTCCCAACGCGCTATGACCACGCACACGGCGTTAGCCGACGCCGCATGATGCCCGCGCGTTTTTAGGCGTGTCACCGCTGGCGCTAGAGCGACGGGCGCAAAGTGCGAATGACCGCTTGCCACAGCGCGCCGTCGCGGCATGATCTTGTGCGTTGGGAACATCGATGACCAGACTTTCAAGCGCGCTTTCGCCGGATAGCGAGGACTTCAAATCGAACCGCGCGGCGATGGCAGCCCTCGTCGCCGACCTCGATGCCAAACGACGCATCGCCAGTGCCGGCGGCAGCGAACGCTCACGCGCGCGCCACATCGACCGGGGCAAGCTGCTGCCGCGTGAGCGCGTCAACCGCCTGGTTGATCCAGGCAGCCCGTTCCTCGAACTCTCCTCGCTGGCGGCCCACGACATGTATGGCGGCGATATCCACGCCGCGGGGATCATCACGGGCATCGGCCAGGTGGGAGGGCGCGCCTGCGTGATCGTGTGCAATGACGCGACCATCAAAGGCGGCACTTACTACCCGATGACGGTCAAGAAGCATTTGCGTGCGCAGGAGATCGCCTGGGAGAACCGGTTGCCGTGCCTCTACCTGGTGGATTCAGGGGGCGCCAACCTGCCCAATCACACCGACGTCTTTCCCGACAAGAACCACTTCGGGCGCATCTTCTACAACCAAGCGCGGATGTCGGCTGATGGCATCGCGCAGATCGCTGCCGTGATGGGTTCGTGCACGGCGGGCGGTGCTTATGTGCCGGCGATGTCGGATGAGGCGATCATCGTGCGCCGGCAAGGGACGATCTTCTTGGGCGGTCCACCGCTGGTGAAGGCGGCGACGGGTGAGGATGTGTCGGCTGAGGACCTTGGTGGTGCGGATGTGCACACACGGCTCTCGGGCGTCGCTGACCATTACGCGCTCGATGATGACCATGCGCTGCAGATCGTCCGCGACATCGTGGCGACGCTGCCCGACGAAGGGAGAAGCGGATCAGCCGCACCCGCGCTGGCACCGACGCAAACACCGCGCGCGCCCGCCTACAACCCAGCCGAGTTGGACGGTGTTGTGCCCGCAGCGCTGACCACCCAGTATGACGCGCGCGAGGTGATCGCCCGGTTGGTTGACGCCTCAACCTTCCACGAGTTCAAGCGGACGTACGCAGATACCATCGTTACCGGCTTTGCGCACATCGAAGGCCAACCCGTCGCGATCCTGGCGAACAACGGCATTCTCTACAGCGAAACCGCGCAGAAGGCGGCGCACTTCATCGAGCTCGCCTGCCAGCGTCAGACCCCGCTGCTGTTCCTGCAAAACATCACCGGTTTCATGGTCGGGCGTGAGGCCGAAGCCGGTGGCATCGCGCGTGCGGGCGCAAAGATGGTGATGGCCGTTGCCTGTGCGAACGTGCCCAAGATCACCGTCATCACGGGCGGGTCCTATGGCGCGGGCAACTACGCGATGTGCGGGCGGGCCTACGGCGCGCGGTTCTTGTTCAGTTGGCCGAACGCGCGCATTTCCGTGATGGGCGGGGAGCAGGCCGCGAGCGTTCTTGCAACCGTGAAACGCGACAACATCGAGGCGGCGGGGCAGACCTGGAGCGCGCAGGACGAAGCTGACTTCAAAGCGCCGCTGCTTGAGCAGTTTGAGCACGAGGGCCATCCTTATTTCGCCACCGCGCGGTTGTGGGATGATGGGGTGATCGCGCCGTCTGAGACACGTCGTGTCTTGGGCCTCGCTTTGGCGGTGAGCCGCAACGCGCCGGTTGAGCCGACCCGGTTCGGCGTGTTTCGGATGTAGGCCGCCGTGCTCTGATGCAGCCGTACTTTGATGATGTGCTGTCTCGGGTTTTCTTGGGAGGAAACGCAGTGGTGAAAACAGCCCGGCGCGGGCCCGTACAGGTCGAGCGATGCGCCGCTCATTCCCCGCCTGCGCGCGTGACGCTGCTGATGGTGGCAGCACTTGCGGGGGCGTTCGCGCTGATCGGCGCGGTCAAGCCGGCGGTGTCCGCTTCACCGGCCGCCAAGCCCGATGGCTACGTCTGCAGCTTCACCAAAGGCAGCGCCTGGAGCTACGCCAACGGCCGCTTCAAGGCCGACGATGCGGGCGATCTGCGCTTCACCATCACCGGTATCGACATCACCAAGCAGGTCGCCACGCTCGGCTTAAGCGACGGCCGCACAGGCCCCTTGCGCGTCGTCAATGCCCTTAACGCGCGCCATTACATCGAGGTCGCGGCCGAAGGCTACCTTAACGTGACCACGCTTTACGATGTCGATCCGACGCGCGGCATGCATCCCGCGGTTCACTCGCGCCACACCGGCTTTTTCGGCAGCGCCATCATCGCGCAGTATCGGGGGGCGTGCCGGGCGCGTGCGTCGAAGTGAGGGCGCGCGCCGCTTTGGCTTGAATGACGGCAAGGGGTGCTGCCCGCCCACGGATGGTGACTTGCGCACGGGTGAGCGCAACGCGCGGCTTGGAGGCATCGGCCTGCGTTTGTGAGGCGGCCGCCTGCGCGGTGTCCTCCATCGCGGCGTCCTCTTGTGCGGCCGGCGGCAATGCCATGCCGGCGGTGATGAAGACGTCTTCGGAGACCACTGCCTGTACGCTCATCTCCTTCGTCATCGCTTCAAGGCGGCTTGCCGTGTTCACGACGTCACCGATGACGGTGATGTTGGCGGAGCCTCCGTGGCCGATCCGCCCAAGCACCAGCGGGCCCACATGGACGCCGATACCGATCCGCAGCGGCTGATCCAGGTCGCTCGCCAGCGTGGTGTTGACGCGTTCCAGTTCGCGATCGATGGCGGCGGCGGCAGCCAGCGCCTGACGGCATGCTTGGGCGGGCTCGACCTCGATGCCGAACAGGGCCATCATGCCATCGCCCATGAACTTATCGATCCGCCCGCCCTCGTGTTCGACGGCCGCGCCCGCATGGCGAAACACGGTGTTGAGGATGTGCACCACGTCGTAGGGCAACTTCGTCTCGGAGATTTTCGTGAAGCCGCGGATGTCGAAAAAGAGCACCGCCAGCGTGCGCTCGGTGCCCGTGGAGGTCATGCCGCGTGCAGCATCGTCGGGGCCGGCAAAGCTCAAACGCGCGCGGCCCGAGCTGCGTCGCGCCCCTGGTTCAACGAGCCGCTCAACGCTGAGATCGGCGGGCGGATAGACCTGGCAGGCAAGCCGCACGTTGGGTGCTGCGCGGATGCTTGAGAGCGCACGCGCTTCAGTGGGGCTCGGTGGTGCGAGCGCTTCAGCCCCTTCAAGCACGACGACGCGGCAGGTGGTGCAACGCCCGCGCCCACCGCAAATCGCGGTGTGCGGCACACCGTGCGCCCGGCTGATCTCGAGCAACGTCGGGCCAGGCCGCGCGCGCACCGTCGGCCCCGCGACGTAGGTGATGCCGACGGCCTTGCCGCCAAACGGGTTGGGCAGGGCGCGCAGGATCACCACGGTGGCGAGCGCCCCGATCACCACGTAAAAGGCGGTGTTCGCCTGCCCCATCATCGAAAGCAGGCTTGCGATCTCACCATCATCTGGCCAGTTGGTGCGCGCCTGCATGGCGCTGAAGGCGCCGTCCTCGGCAAGCCGCCGCGCCACCTCGCGGCCCGCACTCATGAAACCTGTGAGCGCCAGGATGGGGATCGCAACACCGGCTGCGATGACAATGGGTTGCGCGCGCTGATACCAACGGCTCAGCCGCAGCCAGAAGTGCAGGCCGATCATCGCGTGGAGCCACACCAGGATCAGCAGGATGGACTGCTCAAGCGCGAGGCCGGGCCACAACTGGGCCAGTTCGTACTCATAGGTGTCGTTGGTGGTGAAGAGCGTCGCGCTGATGCGGGTGGCGATGATGTGTTTTGCCAGCAGCAAGGGGATCGCGAGACCGCTGATGACTTGCGCCACCTCCCACAACGGCATGGCGACGGTGGTGCGCGCGAGCGTACGGGTGAGCGCCAGCACCATATGGACGCCAAGCGCGGCGGCGAGCACGATCGTACCGATCAGCGAGCGCGTGACCGCCACGCGCCAATCGCGGACGACCTCCATGGTTTCAACGCCGATGAGCCCGACAGCGTGGTTGAGGAAGTGCGTCAGGACGTAGGCAAAGAGGATAAGGCCGCTGATCAGGCGGGCGCGTTGGGCGAGATGCCCGCGCCAGAGCGGCGTTGTGCCATTTGCTTGTGGCGTGCGTGCGCGTTCAGGTGCGGTGGTGGTCATGCGCTTGCACCACCAGGCTGCGAGAGGTCGCGATGTGGCCCGGTCGGATGCCATGCGGGATCGCCGCGGTGCATGGCCTCAACGCCGGGTGCCTTTCGCGATTGCTGAACGTGCCGCGCCGATGCCATAACACCGCCCATGCTCACCAAAATCCTTATCGCTAACCGCGGCGAAATCGCCTTGCGGATCATGCGCACAGCCAAGCGGCTCGGGCTTGGCACCGTGGCAGTCTACGCCGATGCTGACGCGGATGCCATGCACGTGGCGATGGCCGATGAAGCGGTCCATATCGGGGCTTCGCCGGCGGTTGAGAGCTATTTGCGGATCGACAAGATCGTTGATGCGGCGCAGCGCACGGGCGCCGATGCTGTCCACCCGGGCTATGGGTTTTTGGCCGAGAATGCAGAGTTTGCGGATGCCTGCGTGGCGGCCGGGCTTCGGTTCGTCGGCCCCTCAGGTGCGGCGATGCGCAAGCTTGGCGGTAAGGCCGATGCTAAGGCGATCGCGCGGGCGGCTGGCGTGCCGGTGGTACCGGGCTACGAAGGCGCGCAGGACGATGACGCGTTGCGCGAGGGTGCTGCGGCGATCGGCTATCCCGTGATGATCAAGGCGGTCTCTGGCGGTGGTGGGCGAGGCATGCGGCTGGTCGAGAGCGCTGATGCGTTCGATGCAGCGCTTGAGAGCGCACGGCGCGAGGCGGCGGCTTCATTCGGTGACGCGACGGTGTTGGTCGAGAAGGTGGTGCAGCGCCCGCGTCACATCGAGGTGCAGGTGTTCGGCGATGAGCACGGCAACGTGGTGCATCTGTTTGAGCGCGATTGCACGCTGCAGCGACGCAACCAGAAGGTGATCGAGGAGGCGCCGGCACCGGGCATGACCGCGCCCTTGCGTGAGGCGATGACGCAGGCTGCGGTCGCGCTCGCACAATCGGTCGGCTACGTGGGTGCTGGCACTGTTGAGTTCCTGGTCGAGGGCGGCACGCTCGACGCGCAGTCGCCCTGGTACTTCATCGAGATGAACACCCGCCTGCAAGTTGAACACCCGGTGACCGAGATGGTGACGGGGCTCGACCTGGTGGCGTGGCAATTGGACGTGGCAGCCGGACGGCCGTTGCCGCTGGAGCAGAGCGCGATCACCTGTTCGGGGCACGCGATCGAAGCGCGGTTGTGTGCGGAAGATCCAACGCAAGGGTTTCAACCCAGCATCGGTCGTATCGAGGTGTTCGAGGTTGCGGGTGCAGACCCAGATGGCCGCGCCGATCCTGCCATGCGCCTTGAGACCGGCGTTGCGCGCGGCGATGAGATTTCGCCGTTCTACGATTCGATGATTGCCAAGCTGATCGTGCATGCGCCAGCCAGGCCGCAGGCGGTTGATCGGCTGGCCGATGCGCTGGCGCAAACCTGCATTGCGGGGCCACGCACCAACGTGCGCTTCCTGCGCAATCTGATGGTGGATGATGCCGTACGCGAAGCGCGCGACGCCTTTGATACCGGGCTCATCGCACGTCGGTTGGAGATGCTTGGCGTATCGTCGCTCACGCCTGCTGCGGCCACGGCCGGGCTGCAAGCCTACGCCGACTGGCGTGCCGGGCGCGTGGAAGCCACAGGTGAGTCGCCCATCGTACATGGCGTTGCACGTGTGGCCACCGGGCCTGTCGCAAGCGGGTCGCATAACCCCTGGCACGTGGCCGATGGTTTCCGGCTCGGCGCTGGCGCTGGCATTTCGGACGGGCAGGCGATGGCGCTTAGCGCTGATGGCACGCCGATCACGCCGCAGATTTCATGGTCTGCCGGCACGCTGCACCTGCATGACGCGAGCGGCCTCAACATCGATCACGATCCTGGCGTCGCGGCGGCGAACGCGCCTCCGCACCACGTGCGCACCACCGCAGACGGCGTTTATCTGTTCGATCGCGGTTGGGCGGTGGCGTTGACGCCGCTGCACTTTGATGTGGACAGCGTCGAAGACGATGCTTCCGGTGATGTGGTTCGCGCGCCTATCACGGGTAAGCTCGTGGCGGTTGATGTTAAGCCGGGACAGCTCGTGACCCGCGGCGAGAAGCTGGCCGTCGTGGAAGCGATGAAAATGGAACACGTGCTTGGCGCGCCGCGTGACGGCACGGTGGCGCAGATCGGGTTTGAGGCAGGCGTTCAGGTGTCCCAGGGCAGCGTCATCGTGGCTTTGGAACCGGTTTCGGACGACTGACGGCGCAAGACCGGGCGAACCCGCTGTTGCCTTTGCTTTCGCCGTTGGCGCGATCCGTTGCCGATGAGCCAACAACGCGAACGACGCGAGAGGGACGCTTTGGCTGCGCTCAACATCATCAAACTCAGCGTCGGCACCGACAGCGTGGAGACGTTGCGCGCCTGGCAGGACGGTCGCGTCGCCCTTGCGCAACGCCGGCTGGGTAAGCCGCTGCTTTGGCACACCACGCGGATGGTACCGAAGCGGCAGGCTGAGCTGCTTGAGGGCGGGTCGATCTACTGGGTGATCAAGGGCGTGGTGCAAGCGCGCCAACGCATCATCGGCTTTGATGATGGCCACAAGGAAGACGGGACGCCCTGTTGCCTCGTCATGCTAGATCGTAAGCTCGTCATGGTGCGCCCGACGCCCAAGCGCCCGTTTCAGGGGTGGCGTTATCTGCCCGGTGAGGAAGCACCGCCCGATTTGGGCGCGGACGCCAGCGATGGCCTCGCTGCCATGCCGCCGGCGCTGCGGCGCGAACTGGCCGAGTTGGGCCTGCTTTAAAGTTCACCCGCCCGATGATCTAGAGCAACGGGCGCAAAGTGTGAGTCACCGGCTTAAACTCTCACGCCTTGCCTTTG
>JBCBJZ010000027.1:0-27565 GCA_038522635.1 Pseudomonadota bacterium
CGGGCGATCGTTGGGGATCACCACAGGTGAGCCCGAAATCGCCCAAAGATGATCTACTCTTAAAGTGCAGAGCACCTTTGGGCGCAAAGGAAAGGCTTGAGTGTTCAAAGCCGGTGAGTCGCACTTTGGGCCCGTTGCTCTGGCGGCTACTCAGCGGCAGCGCGCGGATCATCGCTCGGGCGCTCACGCAGCGCATCGATCAGCTTGCGCGCGGCGGCCGGGATGTTGGTGCCCGGGCCGAACACCGCCTGGGCGCCCATCTCCTGCAAGGTGTCGTAATCCGACGGCGGGATGACGCCGCCGACGACCACCATGATGTCTTCGCGACCGTGCGTGCTGAGCGCCCGCTTCAGATCTGGCACCAGCGTCAAATGCCCCGCTGCAAGCGACGACACGCCGATGATGTGGACGTCGTTTTCGACCGCCTGGCGGGCCGCTTCAGCCGGTGTCGCGAACAACGGGCCGATGTCGACGTCGAACCCGAGATCGGCGAAGGCGGTCGCGATGACCTTTTGACCGCGGTCATGCCCGTCCTGCCCCATCTTGGCGATCAAAATGCGCGGTCGGCGCCCTTCTTCGACCGCGAACGCATCAGCAAGCGCCTGAACCGCTTCGATTTCACCAGCCATCGTTCCAGCCTCCGCGCGGTAGACACCTGAAACGGTGCGGGTCTCTGCGACGTGGCGGCCGTAAACCGCTTCGAGCGCATCGGACATTTCACCAACGCTCGCGAAGGCGCGGGCCGCATCGACGGCGCAGGCGAGCAGATTGCCTTCGCCCGCGCGCGCCGCCTGCGTGAGCGCTTCCAAGGCACGGGCTGTGGCCGCTTCATCACGCGCGGTGCGGAGCGCCTGCAGCTTGGCCAGTTGTTCGCCGCGCACTTTGGCGTTGTCGACCTTGAGGATGTCGATCGCCGCATCGTCTTCGACGAGGAACTTGTTGACGCCGACAATGGTCTGCGCGCCTGAGTCGATGCGTGCCTGCGTGCGTGCCGCCGCTTCCTCAATGCGCTGTTTGGGCAGCCCGGCCGCGATCGCTTTTGCCATCCCGCCCAAAGCTTCGACCTCATCGATGTGGGCCAGCGCCTTATGCGCCAGATCGTGGGTCAACCGCTCCACATAGTGCGAGCCACCCCAGGGATCAGCAACCCGTGTGGTACCGCTTTCCTGCTGCAGGAAGAGCTGCGTGTTACGCGCGATGCGGGCGGAAAAATCGGTCGGGAGGGCGAGCGCTTCGTCGAGCGCGTTGGTGTGCAACGACTGTGTGTGCCCCTGCGTCGCGGCCATCGCTTCGATGGTGGTGCGGGTTACGTTGCAGAAAACATCCTGCGCGGTCAGGCTCCAGCCGCTGGTTTGGCAATGGGTGCGCAGCGACAACGAGCGGGTGTTGTCTGGTGAGAAGTGCTGCTTGATGAGGCGCGCCCACAGCAGGCGGGCAGCGCGCATTTTGGCGATCTCCATGAAGAAGTTCATGCCGATCGCCCAGAAGAACGACAGGCGCGGTGCGAAGGCATCGATGTTGAGGCCGGCCGCGACGCCCGCGCGTGCATAATCTAGCCCATCAGCGAGCGTGTACGCCAATTCGAGGTCCGCCGTCGCGCCCGCTTCCTGCATGTGATAGCCGGAGATCGAGATCGAATTGAACTTCGGCATGGTCTGGCTGGTGTAGGCGAAGATGTCGGAGATGATCCGCATCGAAGGTTCGGGCGGGTAGATGTAGGTGTTGCGAACCATGAACTCCTTGAGGATGTCGTTCTGGATCGTGCCGGAGAGTTGTTGTGGCGCGACGCCTTGTTCCTCGCCCGCCACGATGAAGAGCGCCAGGATCGGCAGCACCGCACCGTTCATGGTCATCGACACGCTCATCTGATCGAGCGGGATGCCCGCGAAAAGCTCGCGCATGTCGTAAATCGAATCGATCGCGACACCGGCCATGCCAACATCGCCCGAGACCCGCTCGTGATCGCTGTCATAACCGCGGTGGGTCGCCAGATCGAAGGCGATCGAAAGCCCCTTTTGACCGGCGGCGATGTTGCGGCGGTAGAACGCGTTTGATTCCGCTGCCGTTGAGAAACCCGCGTACTGGCGGATCGTCCACGGCTGCATGGCGTACATGGCCGGGTAGGGCCCGCGTAGGTACGGGGCGAGCCCGGGATACGTGTCCAGCGTGTCGAGGCCCACAGTATGCGCACTCGTATAGATCGGCTCGACGGGCAGGCCCTCCGGCGTCGTCCACACGCTGTCCTTTTGCTCGCTCAGTGCAGCGGGCGAAGCGGACGGCGTGGCACTGGCGCCCGGCAGCGCGAAAGGGATGGTGGCGTAATGGGGGATCGCGCTCATGGCTTCATGTCCCGTGTGGCTTTGGCGTTGAGGCGATCACGCCGCATGGACCTCAAGGCCCAGCGTGGCGTGCGCGCGCTTCAGGGCCGCGAGATGATCGCAGCGCGCGTGGATGAAGTCATCGACCCCGGCGGACCTTAGCGCTTGCGCGTTGGGACCGGGCCGACCGGCGAGCAGCACAAGTTTGGCGCCGGCTTCCTTGAGAACGCCTGCCGCAGCTTCGCCAAACGTCTCGTAGCTGTCATCCGTACCGCAAAGGCATACGATGCTGGCCCCGCTTTCGGCGAAGGCTGCGCCCAGGTTGCGGGTGTCGCTGAAACCGCCGACATCGATCATGTCGAGGCCGCCGGCTGCGAAGAAGTTGCCAACCCAGGTGGCGCGTGCGCTGAACTGCGCTGGTTCGCCTAAGGCCGCCAGAAAGACTTTTGGCGCAGCTGTCGTCGTCTTGCAGGCTGCCGCTTCCGCCGCATCGCGCAACCGCTCAAACGGGAGGCTCAAGCGCCGCGGCGGCAGCGCGGTCGCGCGCACACCGTTGACGTTCGCGGGCAACGGCTGATCGAGCGGTTCACCGGTGACATTATCGGCCTTAAGATGAGGGAACGCTGATACGCCGGTGATCGCCGTTTCGCCTTGCGCAAGGCGCTCTTCGCGGGCCTGCGCCTGCGCCTCGATCCGCGCGGCGAGCGACCCGTCGATCAGCGCTTGCGCCATGCCGCCACCCGCTTCGATCTCCTGGAACAGCGTCCACGCGTGCTGCGCGAGATCATGCGTCAGGCGTTCAACGAACCAGGCACCGCCTGCCGGATCGCGCACGTGACCAAGATGCGATTCCTCCTGCAACACGATCTGGGTGTTGCGCGCCATCCGGTGCGCGAAGGCGTCCGGCTTGGCGAAGGCCGCCGTGAACGGCAGCACCGTGATGGTGTCGGCGCCGGCGAACGCGGCCGAAGCACACGCCATCGTATTGCGCAGCATGTTCACCCACGGGTCGCGTACCGTGAGCATGCGGAACGATGTGATGGCCTGGATCGGTCCGGTGACGGGCTCAAGCGAGGCCGCTTCGGCAAGGCGCGCGATGAGCAGGCGCAGCGCGCGGAACTTGGCGAGCGTCATGAACTGGTCGGCATCGGCGGCGAGGCGGAACGCGATCTTTTCAAGCGCGTCGGCTGGGGCGATGTCGCGTTCTTCCGCGGCGCGCAAGTAGGCGAGGGCCGTCGCGAGCGTGGCCGCGAGTTCCTGCGCTTGCGACGCGCCGGCGTCGTGGTAGATCGATCCGTCGGCCAGCAGCGCACTAAGCCGCGGTGAGCGACGTGTCTCGCCCAGCAAAGTGACGGCGACGTCGAGCGATGATGACAGCGTACGGTAAAGACCGCCCGTGCGCGCCAGCGTCCCCAGTGGATCCGCGTTGAGCGCGCCAAGGTAGGCTTCAGGCGCGATATCTTGCGTGCGCCAGGCCGCCAGCATGAACCCCGCCCCGTCGGGCACCACATCACCAGCGTGCAGCGCGAGCGGGCACAAGTTAAGATCGACCCCGGCGAGCGCTGTTTCGAATGCGGCCGCATCGGAGGGTAGGCCCGTCTGCCCCGGCGCCGCGATCTGGATGTCGATGGAGGTGACGCCACCCGCAAGATCGGCGAGCACCGCGCGGTTGACCGCAGCAGGGTCATCATCGCCATGGCGTTGACGGATGTCCCAACCGCCGAACTGGCGCGCGTAATCCTCATGCGTCGCGAACCCTCGCTGGAAGGGGGCCGTCCCCGGCGCGCTCTCCTGCAAAGGCGTGATGACATCGCCGCGGGTATAAAGCGGCTGCAGGGCCAGGCCGTCATCGCTGCGCGACACAAGGCGCTTGTCAAAGTCCGCGCCCTTCAGCGCCTTGTCGACAAGGGCCCGCCAGCGCGCGTCATCGGCCGGCTCAAACCCGTCCGCGAGCGGTCCGCCATCCTGCGTTGCGCGGGCTGCCACCTGGCGCCTCCGTTTGGTTGTCCTGACGCGGTTTGCAGGCGCTTGCGCGATGCGCCCGCAAGCGATGCTGCAACGCAACAGCTTTTATCAACAGCAGCTCAGGTTTCACAAGGCCCGCCTTTGCATGGCTGATCCGCCAACCACCGCTCACGGTTATCCCCATCGTGACGCTCGTTCGCGTGGGCGCGGCCGGGACGCTCAGTTGGCAAGACCCCGCCAATCATGCCATGTCCCGTGGTGATACAATGCGTCCGCGTGTTTCGCACATTTTGACGCTCCAGCTTGAAGGCAAAAGCGATGAACGATCAAACCGTCGCGGCCGGCACGCCCGCTGCCACCATCGATGAGAACGGCCGGATCTTCGTCGGCCGCAGCGTGAAGCCGGAATATCTCGACCTGAAGCTGGCGAACCGCCACGGGCTGATCACGGGCGCGACGGGCACCGGGAAAACCGTCTCGTTGCAGATCCTTGCGGAAGGATTTTCGCGCGCTGGCGTTCCGGTGTTCGCAGCCGACATCAAATCGGACCTGGCGGGCCTCGCCGAAAAGGGGACGTCGAAAGCACCGCTTGAAAAGCGCGCGGGCGACATCGGCCTCACGGGCTATGAGTATCAGGCGTTCCCGGTGGTGTTTTGGGATCTGTTCGGCGAACAGGGACATCCAGTGCGCGCGCAGGTGTCCGACATGGGCGCGTTGTTGCTGTCGAGCCTGCTTGAGCTCAACGAGGTGCAAGAGGGCATCCTCAACATCGCCTTCCGGGTGGCGGCTGAGGAAGAGATGCCGCTGGTCGATTTGGCCGACCTGCGCGCCATCATCATGAACGTGGGCGAACGCGCCAAAGAGCTCCAGGTCAAATACGGCAACGTGTCCAAGGCCTCGATCGGCGCCATCCAGCGACGCCTGCTGGTGCTGGAAGAACAGGGCGCCAACAATTTCTTCGGCGAACCGGCGCTGAAGATCGCCGACATCATGCGCACCGATGCCAAGGGTCAGGGCATCATCAACATCCTCGCCGCCGACAAACTGATGCAGTCGCCGCGGCTTTATTCAACATTCCTGTTGTGGTTGCTGTCCCAGCTCTTTGAGAAACTGCCCGAGGTCGGCGACCCCGATAAGCCGAAGCTCGTCTTCTTCTTCGATGAAGCGCATTTGCTGTTCGACGATGCGCCCGATGCTCTGCTCGATAAGATCGAGCAGGTGACGCGCTTGATCCGCTCGAAGGGCGTGGGCGTCTACTATGTGACGCAGAACCCGCTCGACGTGCCCGATAGCGTCTCATCACAGCTTGGTAACCGCATTCAGCATGCGTTGCGCGCCTTCACCCCGCGCGAACAAAAGGCGGTGCGCGCCGCGGCCAGCACGTTCAGGCCGAACCCCGACCTCGATACCGAGCGCACGATCATGGACCTGGGCGTCGGTGAAGCGCTGGTGTCGTTCCTTGAAAGGAAGGGCGAACCTTCGATCGTCCAGCGCACCTTGATCCGCCCGCCGCGCTCGCGCCTGGGGCCGCTGACGCAGAATGAGCGCATGATCGTGATCGAGAACTCTTCGCTCTACGGGCGGTATGAGGAGCGGTTGGAGCGTCACTCGGCAGCCGAGATGCTGGAAGAGCGCGCCCAAGTGGCGGCGAAACAGGCCGAAGCGCAAGCTGCTGAGGCCGAAGCTGAAAAGCAGAAGGCGGAAAGCGGTGGCGGCTTCTTGGGCGGCCTTTTCAAGACCGGGGGGCGGCGCCAATCGGTTGGCGAAGCGTTCACCAAGTCGATCATGCGTTCGATCGGCAGCGCCATCGGACGTACGCTTATCCGCATGATGACCGGACGGCGCTAGGGCTGAGGACGCCATGGCTCATCCCCTTCGCGCTTTGGCCCGCAAGACCCGCCGCGCACCGCGCAAGCGCCGTCAACGTAGGGGCTCCCGGCGTCAGTCGCCGCTGGAAGCGTTGGTCATGTCGATCGTGCGCCGCGTGGGCCGGCGCCTGGGCACGTTGATCGTGCGGTGGGCGCTGCGCGGGCGCTAAGGTTTGCGCCCGTTGCTTAGAGTCGGTTCGCTTAAGCTTGAAGCGGAACCGATATCTAAGCTACTGTTTTGCCGCTCATCTTTCGCCTCAGGTGATTTCACTTGAGGCGGATGAACTCTAGCGCTTCGGCAGCCATCGTCCATCGATGAACAGCAGGCCTGCGCCGATGATCAAAGCGCCGAGAATGTCCTGCGTACGGATCGCTTCGTTGAGAAACGCGTGGCCGAGCAGCATGGCGCTGACCGGGATCAGCAGCGTCACCAACATCACGTTGCTTGCGCCGGCCCGCACCAGGATCTCGAAAAACACGATGTAGGCGAGCGCCGTCCCAAACAGCGCCAGGGCCACGATCGCGCCGATGGTGCCGATGCTGGGCGCGTCCAGCGTCCAGGGCTGGTCGTAGACGGCGACGATGAGCCCCATGATCAGCGTTGATCCCATGAGTTGGCAGGTTGCCGATTTGAGCGGTGCGATGCCCGACAGGTGGCGCCGCCCCCAAAGCCCGGCAAAGCCGTAGCTGAGCGCGCCGGCCATGCACAGCCCGATGCCGATCGTCTGCGCGCCCGACGCAGCACCATCGATGCCGCGCAACACCGCAACACCGATGACGCCAAGCAGGACGCCGATCACCCGGTAGGCGGTCAGGCGTTCCTCTTTGAAGCCAGCCATGACGAGCACCGTGAAGAGCGGTGTCAGCGCGTTGATGATGGCGGCGAGGCCGACGCTGACATAGGTCTGGCCGGCGAACAGGAAGCCGAACGGCAACACGTTGTTCAACAGCCCCATCATCAGGAATGGCGTCCAGGCGCTGGGCGTGCGCGGCAACGCGAGGCCGGCGGCAAAGAACAGCGGCAACAACGCCAGCGCGGCGATCAGCACGCGAAAGAACACCACGGTCATGGGCGGGACTTCGCGCACCGCAACGCCGGCGAAAAAGAACGCGCCGCCCCACAGCAACGACAAAAGGACGAGCAGCGCCCAGGATCGCGCATCCATTGACGGAGGTGCAGCGCCTGCCGGCGGTGCGGGTGCGGGCGCCGGCGCGGCGGGACCTGATGATGTGGTCATGGGTGAGCCCCTTGCGGTTGCGCGCTAGAGATTTTCCGCGTCAGGTGGAAGCGCCTGAGTCGAAAGATGAACGACAGAACAGACACTTCGTCCGAAGCCGATCCTCATCTAACGTGCGGAGAAACTTTGTGCGCAAAGGCAAGGCGTGAACGTTCTAAGTCTGTGCTTTGCAGGTTGCGCGCGTTGCTGCAGCCATGCCAGCCATGGCCCCGCAGCGGCAATCCGTTTCGTGTGCGTGCTGCGCGATGCCTTGACGGTATCATCAGCGAAGACAGGCCCGTCGCGCGCGCCTCTTTCACCCTCATCATCGTCATCATCATCAAAGTTGAGCCCACGCCATGCCGTCGCGCCGCACCGCACCAAGCGATCTCGAGTTAGGGTTTTCCAAGCGCACCTTCGCCTTCCTGCGGGAGCTTGAAGCCAACAATGAGCGCGCCTGGTTCCAGGAGCATAAGGATCACTACGCCACCGACGTGCAGGCGCCGTTTGCGTTCATGCTGGCGCGGGTGAGCGATGCGCTGGCGGGCAGCGCGGTTCCCTGGCGCGGCAGCAGCGCCACGATGTTTCGCATCAACCGCGATGTGCGCTTCTCAAAAGACAAACGCCCTTACAAGACGAACGCGTCCGGCATGCTGACGCCTGACGGGCGAAAGCTGGTGGACGGTCCGGTGATCTACGTGCAGCTCGATGCGCGCGGCGGCTTCATCGGTGCCGGCGTTTACCGTCTAGCGCCAGCCTCGCTTGCGCCGATCCGTGCCGCGATCGTGGACGAGGATGGCCCGTTCGATGACGTCGTCGCGGCGTTGAAGCGCGCCAAGCTTGCGCTTGAGGACGCCGACGCGCTCGCCACCATGCCGCGCGGGTTCGCCGCCCACGCCGACCATCCGCACGCGGCCTACCTCAAGCTCAAGAGCTTCCTCGTCACCCGCAAACTCACGCAGAAGGCCTGGCTCGCCAACACCGTGGTCGACGACATCGCCACCTTCGCCCGAGCGGCCGCCCCGCTGCTGGCCTTTCTGCAAGACGCGAACGACGGTTAGACGATATCATCGGCGCGAGGCGGCTCAGCGGCGGGCGAACAGGCGTTCGATGTCGGTGAGCTTGAGTTCCACGTAGGTCGGACGACCGTGGTTGCACTGGCCGGCGTGCGGCGTTGCTTCCATCTCACGCAACAGCGCGTTCATCTCTTCGCCCGTGAGCCGCCTGCCAGCCCTGACGCTGCCGTGGCAGGCCATGGTCGAGCACACGCGCTCCAGGTTGTCGCGCAGCGCGAACGCATCGCCTGCGTTGACGAGGTCCGCTGCGAGATCACGGACCAGCCCCTTGACGTCGCAGGCGCCGAGCAGGGCTGGCGTTTCACGCACCACCACGGCGCCCGGGCCGAAGGCTTCGAGCGTAAGGCCTAGTTCGCTCAAGCCGTCGGCGTGGGCGTTCACCGCGTTCACCTCTTCGGGGTCAAGCTCCACCACCACAGGGATCAGGTGGCCCTGGCGCGCGACGCTGCCGCGCGTGAGCGCTGCCTTGAGGCGTTCGTAGACGAGGCGTTCGTGGGCGGCGTGCTGGTCGACGATGACAACGCCGGTGGTGGTTTGCGCGACGATGTAGGTTTGGTGGAGTTGCGCGCGGGCGGCACCGAGCGGTTGGTTTGCCGCGGCAGCGTCACTCGTGGTGGGTGGGCCATCGGCGTGTCCGTCCTGCCAAAGGGCAGCATCGGCCGCAGACGTGTCAGCGGTGGCGGCGTCAAGGCCGGCTAAAGGTGCCTGCAGGTCCTTGGCGAGGGCGCGCGTTAGCCCGTGCCGGCGCGCGCCAGCGACGTAGGGCGATGCTCTTCGTGGCGCGTGATAGGTCGCCTGATCTGAGGCGGCAAAGCCGGTTGACTGAGCCGTGCTATCGGTTGCCGCGGCCTCACGCGCGCGCAACAACGCTTCAACCGTTTGCGCACCACCACGTGCGCTCGCGCGATGACCGGCCTCTTCAAGCGCATGGCGCAGCGCGCCCACCAGTAACGCGCGCACATCGCCCGGCGCCCGGAACCGTACCTCCGCCTTGGCCGGATGCACGTTCACATCGACGGCGGCAGCGGGCAGATCGATGAACAAGGCGAGATAGGGGTGGCGCCCCCGCACCAATGTGTCTCCATAGGCCCCGCGTACCGCACCCACCAGCAGTTTGTCGCGCACTGGGCGTCCGTTGACGAACAAGAACTGGCGGGCGGTATCCGGTCGATGCAACGTGGGCAGGCCGGCATAGCCCGAGATCGCGACATCATCGCGCGCGCCTTCCACGCGTAACGCATCATCGAGGAAACTGGCGCCCATGATGCGGGCAAGCCGTTGCAGGAGACGCGCGCTGCCGGGCGCTTCGGCGGGGAAACGCAAGCCGGTGCGCTCCCCCGTGGTGAGTGTGAAAGCGATGTCCGGGTGGGCCATCGCCAGGCGCTTGACCACATCGGCGGTGGCGGCGTTTTCCGCCCGCTCGCTCTTCATGAACTTGAGGCGTGCGGGCGTTGCGGAAAAGAGTTCACGCACTTCAATGCTGGTGCCCGCGTTGAGGGCTGCTGGCATCACCGGTGCTCGCTGGCCTCGCTCGATGGTGAGTGCATGGGCTTGCGTGCCATCGCGGGGGCGCGAGGTGAGCGCCAACGTCGCGACCGAGCCGATCGAGGGCAGCGCTTCTCCGCGGAATCCGAGCGAAGCGATGCGGAAGAGGTCGTTGTCGATGAGTTTTGATGTGGCATGGCGCTCAACGGCGAGGCGCAGGTCGTCGGCGTCCATGCCGTGACCGTCGTCGCTAACGCGGATCAGCGAGAGCCCGCCGCCGATCATGACGACGTCGATCGTGCGCGCGCCCGCATCGATGGCGTTTTCCACGAGCTCTTTCACGACGCTTGCCGGGCGTTCGATCACCTCGCCCGCCGCGATCCGGTTGATGGTCGCGTTGTCGAGTTGCCGGATCGTGGGCCGCTGCGCCATGGGTGGGCTCGTTCCTCCGGTTGGGCGATGACGTGCGCCGTGCATGGTGGGTCGGAGGGGCGGATGCGGGTTGCGGGGCTGCAGGTTGCGGGTGTGGCCCCGGTCCGAGCCGCGTGCCCCGAGCTAGCCCTCGGCCGCACCGCCCAACGTGTCGCGGGCAAAGCGCTTGGCAAGTTCCACCGCCGGCTGATCGAACGGATCAACATTCAGCAACGCGCCGGCAAGAATCGTCTCCACCATGAAATGCATCATCAGCGCGCCCAGCGTGCGCTCGTCAAGCGCGGGCAGAAAGAAGCTGCGGACAGGGCGGCCGGCGGCATTCAACGCGCCCGCAACCCCGGCAGATTGCGCGCGCGTGATCTCACCGACGGTGCGCCCGGCGATGTAGTCGAGGCCGGCGAGCGCCGCCAAGGCGGGATCGATCCGCGGCTCTTTCGGTGCGCTAGAAGCGGTCGCGTCCGCCGAAGCATCAAGCCTCAACAACGTCATCCAGTGGTGCGGCGGCCCGTCCATGAAGAGCTGCAACTGGCTGTGCTGGTCGAGCGGTCCCAATGCGGCGATCGGCGATGTGCCCGCCCCGCCTTTGCCAAGGCTCTCCGCCCAAAGCTGCACGAACCAGTGGGAAAAGCGCGCAAGCCGATCGCAGTACGGCATCATCACTTGGATCGGACGCTTCAAGTCGCGCGCGACACAGATCGCAGCGGCCGCCCCGACGGCGGGGGCGAAATGGTGTGGGGCTGGCGCGTTGAGCATAGCGTCGACCACGGCTTTGGCGCCCGCGCGCACACCAAAGGGATCAAGGCCACGCGCTAAGGCCGGCAGCAGCCCGACGTTGGTGAGCGCTGAGAATCGTCCACCGATGCCGGTGTGGTGATCAAGGACGGTGATGCCATGGGCATCGCACAGCGCGCGCAGCCCGTTGTGGTGGCCCTCGCGGGCCGGTTCGGTGAGGCCTAAGAAAAGTTCAGGGATGCGCGCTTCAAGGCCGGCGGCCTTCACCGCATCGAGCGCAAGGATCGCTTGCGCCAACGTCTCGACGGTGCCGCCGGATTTCGACGTGATGATGAAGCGCGTGGTCGCGAGGTCCAGTGCTGGCAGAGCATGCGTCAGCGTGTGGGCATCGAGGTTGTCGAAGAAGCGCGTGCGCGGGCGGCGCTTTTGCGCTTTGTCGGCCGCACCGGGGATGTTCCAGCCGGCGAGCTGCGCCAGCGTCTGGCCGCCAAGGCCCGATCCGCCGGTGCCGAAAAAGAGCAGCGTGCGCGCGCCTTCGCTGAGGCGGTCGAGCGCGGCGCGCGCGGTTTCGATGTCTTCGCGCTCATCGACGATGTTCAAAATCGCCAGGCTGCCATATCCATGGGCTTGCCGCAGGCGCTGCAGTGGCGCTTCGAGCGCGGCGAGCGTGGCTTCAAGTTGTGCCGGATCAAGGCCGGCGTCAAAGCCGTCATGTGCAAGCGTGCCGCTGACGTCATGGCGGTAAAGCGCGGTCGCGCCGTCCGCGATTGTGAGGCTAAGCGGGGGTGACGAGGCGCCGCCGGTCGCAGGGGGGGGGTCGGACTTGGAGATCGGCATGGGGCCTCACGGAAGGGTTGCGACAACGCTGATGGCCGCAGGGGCAACAGCAACGGGCGCAAAGCGCAAATCTCTGGCTCAAATACTCAAGCCTTGCCTTTGCGCCCAAAGTTGCTCTGACCTCTAAGACAAGATCATCGGGCGTCGTGCTTGTAGCCCGCATCCGTGGAAGCGCCAAAACGCGAAGTGCTGCTCGCCCGGTTTGGGCAAACAGCACCTGATGCTTCTTGAGAGCGGGTGATCCCGATGAATCGCCCGATGATCTAAGCTTTGGATCTGCCGTTCAAACGTCAGCCCCGGCCCGCGGGTACAGCTTGCGCTTTTTTGTCGGGCTTGGCCGGTTTTTCCAGCGACTTTGTCGGCTTTGGCGTCATCGCTTCGCCGATGTTTTTGGGCTGGCCGACGATCGTGATCAGCATCTTGCCGGGATCGAGCAGCCGCTTGGCGACACGCTTGATGTCGGCTGCGGTCACCGCGTCGATGCGTGCGTTGCGCTTCTTGCCGTAGTCGAGGCCGAGGTCATTGATCAGGATGTAGAGCAGTTGGCTTGCGATCTTGGGGCTCGTGTCAAAGCGCAAAGCGTAAGAGCCCTTGAGGTAGCTTTTGGCGTTGGCAAGCTCGGTGGGGCTTGGTCCCGCCGTCGCAAAGGTCTTCAGTGTCTCGCGCACGACTTTCATCGTTTCGCCGATCGCTTCGTTCTTGGTGGCAACACCGCCGTTGAACGTCGCCCCATGATCAAGCGTATTGAGGTACGTGTACGCGCCGTACGCAAGGCCGCGTTTGACCCGCACTTCCTCCATCAGCCGCGATGAGAAGCTGCCGCCGCCAACCATGTAGTCCATCAGGAAAGCCGGGAAGAAATCCTTGTCGTCACGCGCGACGCCCGGCATGCCGAAGCGCATCACCGATTGGGGGATGGGCAGCGGGATGACGTTGCGCTTGGGTCCAGCCGCGATGGTGGCTTTCGGGATGGTGGTCAGTTGCGCCTTCTTCGGCAGTCCACCGAACATCTTGTCGAGCGCACGGCCCAGTTCGGCTGCCGTGATGTCGCCGACCGCAACCACCCGCAGGTTATCCTGCGCAAAGACCCGCGTCTTGAAGGTCATCAGATCATCGCGCGTGATCGAACGCAGGCTGGCGCTGTTGCCGAGCGCTGGGCGCGCATAGGGATGTTTACCGAACGCCAGCAGGTTCCAGGCGTTGCTTGCCAGGTAACCGGGATCGCGCTCACGCTGCGCAAGCGTGGTCAGCCAGTAACGGCGCATGCGCTCGATCGGCTTGGCGTCGAGCCGGGTTTTGGTGAGCGCCAGGCGGAACATGTCGATGCTCTTGGCGCGGTTCGCGGTCAGCGTCGCGAAGCTCACATAGTAGTGGTCGGTCGATGGCGAGAAGCTCATCTTGAAGGCGAGATCGGTTTCCGCCTCCTGAAAGGCTGCAGCGTCGAGATCTCCGGCCCCTTCATCGAATAGCGATGACAGGAAGTGCGCCACACCCTCCTTGCCGTCCGGCGCCTGCACCGTGCCCCCGCCGATGAAAGCGGCGCGCATGGCGACCAACGGCACGCTGTGCTCTTCCACGAGCCAGGCCTTG
Organism: Pseudomonadota bacterium; assembly: GCA_038522635.1. Taxonomy (GTDB): domain Bacteria; phylum Pseudomonadota; class Alphaproteobacteria; order Rhizobiales; family Hyphomicrobiaceae; genus JBCBJZ01. Next base: position 13,521 of record JBCBJZ010000027.1, read on the forward strand.
ATGCCGCCCGGGCTGGTGACTTCCTGGATCTTCATCGCGTGCGCTTTCGTCGGCGTGAACAGCAAGGGTGTGAGGGCGGCCACGGCCAGGCAAAGGCCCGCGGCGAGGGTCGCAACGTGGTGCGCGAACGAACGGCCGCGTGACCGATCGGGGTGAGGGGCCCAGCGGGCGTAAAGACCGGGGGGGCATCGCATCATGGTAGCCGAACTCCACAGCTTGATTGAGGGAGCGTACACGGCGCGTGCGCGGTGTGACGCGTGAAAGGTTCAGGCATGAAGAAAGGGTCGATCAGACTGCACGTGGGCAGGCCTGTGGCCGCCCGCGGCGCAAAAGACGCGCGGGTGCGGGCGGCGTTTGCAGCTCAAGATCGCGATCCGGCCAAGGCGGGTGCTTTCTTGGTGTCAGCCGCTTTCGTTTTCGCAGCCGGCGCCTGCGCTTTCGCTTTCGTGGCCTTTGGCTTTGGCGCGGAGGCCTCGCGTTTGCCGCTTGGCAGCAGGTAGCCGGTCACCGTGCGGCGCATGTCGAAATAGGTCTTCGCGACGCGGTTGACGTCGGCCACGGTCACGGCCTTGAGCCGCGCCGGCGTCTCTTCCACGTCGGCCAACGTGCGGCCGGTGACGAACGCGAAACCGTAGCGACGCGCGAGCGAGGCCTGATTGTCCGACTGATAGATGTAGCTCGCCAGGTAGTAGCGTTTGGCGCGCTCAAGCTCTTTCTTGGTGATACCTTCATCGACGATCTTTTTGATCACCGCGTCGATTTCCGCTTCGATCTGCTCAAGCTTCACACCTGCAGCAGCGATGGCCGAGACCGAGATTTTGCCGCCATCATGGCTGCCGCCGTAGTACCAACCACCGGCGCTGGAGGCGAGGTTGGTCTCCACGATTAGCCGCTTGTAGAGCCGGCTGGTCGCACCGCCAAAAGCGATCTCACCCAGCAGCTCCATGGCGTAAGCGTCGTTCCCTTGGGCATCGCTGTAACCGGGTGTCAGGTAGCGGCGCACAAGCTGCGGTGCGGCCACGCGCGGGTCTTTGAAGACCATCCGGCGCGGGCTCAACTGCGGCGGCTCGCTGACCCGAACACGGGGCTTGCCGATCGCCGGGTTGGCCGGGATTTGGCCGTACGTCGCTTTGGCAAGCTTGCGCACGCCCTCGACGGTTACATCACCGCTGACCACGAGCACCGCGTTGTTGGGCGCATAGAAGCGCTTGTAGAAATCCAACGCGTCTTTGCGGTTCAGCGTGACGATCTCGTGGTGCCAACCGATGATCGGGATGCCGTACGGATGGTTCATATAGAGTGCGGCTTCCATCTGCTCGACCAGGATCGAAAGCGGCTTGTTCTCAACGCGGGAGCGGCGCTCCTCCAGCACGACCTTTTTCTCCGTCTCGACCTCCTGGTTGGTGAGACGAAGGTTCGTCATGCGGTTCGCCTCATACTCCATCACGGTCGGCAGATGCTGCTTTGCGACGCGCTGGAAGTAGGCGGTCGCGTCCTGCGAGGTGAAAGCGTTGTCGTTGCCACCCAGGCGCGCGACCGTCTTTGAGAATTCGCCGGACTTCAACCGGTCGGTGCTCTTGAACATCAAGTGTTCGAGGAAGTGGGCGATCCCCGACTTGCCGATGGGCTCATCGGCTGCGCCAACGCGATACCAAAGCATGTGCGTCACGACGGGGGCGCGGTTGTCGGGAATGACCACGACATCAAGTCCGTTTTTGAGCTTGAAGTGGGTGGCCCGTCCGGTTTGTTCCTGGGCACTTGTGGCAAGGGTCATGAGCACCATCATCGCGAGAAAGAGGAAAGCGGTAGCGGCAAGCCACAGGCGGCGATGACGCGCCTCGCTCTCCGGCGAGACGCGACGCGCCCGTGGGCGACGAGCGGGTGCATGACGACTGGGTGCATGACGACTGGGTTCAGGGGGGGGCGTACGACGCATGTGCGGGTTTCCCTCGTCAGTTGATTCACGTGCCCGAGCCAGGCGTAGGCGTGGGCGGGGCGAGAGGCCGTGGCGGCGTACCTTCGGTCCGGTTGGTCGACGCAGAAGGAGCCCACAGCGGGCATCTCACGCGCTCAAGCTCGCGGGCACCCTGACTGAAGTCAACTTACAAGCCGTTCATAGGATGATCGGGAATGCGATATCGGGCATGCGCCATCGGGAATGCGACATCGGCGGATGGGTGTGGCGGACGACTGTCCGCACGTCTTGAGCGACGCCGTCGCGATCACGCGATGATCCCAACCGAACTCACACCGGGAGACGCCGAGCTATTGACTTGGACCTGTCCAAGCGCGGCATGACGGGCCAGGGCCGATCTGGACCGCCTGCAAGGCTCACCTGCGGCTGTTCGCCACCGGGTTGTCGTTGCCGGTTTTGGTGCGTGAATTGTCAACCGTTTTGTTGAGGATGTTGGTCGAGATGAAGCTGCACAGCGTCCCGTCGCGCGTCACTTCATTGAACTCGGCGCGCTTGGTACGCTCAAGCCATTCGCGGTCGCGGCAATAGCGCGCGATGACGGCCTTGCGCTGAGCATCCTTCGACTTCAGGCGATCTTCTGCGGAGACAGGCCAGGCTGCGCCCGCGATCTGCGGTTGCGCCGGCGTCTGGCCGGGTTGGGGCAAGCCACCCGTGCCGCTCGGTGGGACGACGAGGCCGGCACGCTGCTTCAACTTGGGCGGTGCGCCGCCGTTATTGTTCTTGGAGCTGACGCCGAGCATGTCGAAGACGCGGCCGTTGAGCTCAACGCCATCGATGCCGGCGCACCCCGTCAGACTGAGCGTGGCGGCAACGGTCGCGATGAGCGCGATACGACTGCGGGTTGCTGCCCCGAAGCGTGGCGATGGCCCGGTGCGGTGGTTCTGAGCGAAAAACGTTTTCAAGCCGATATCCCCCGATCGTCCCAGCCGCTGGAACACGCGCGTGCGCCTTCAAGACAACGCGGCATCCCCAGGCCTTATCTAAGGGCGTTGCCCGCCCATTATGTCCGTTTGTGGGCGCGTTCTTCGTGCGCGAACACGGCGTCGTATAACAGCCCCACCACGCCCGCCACAATCGCCACGTCTGCAATGTTGAAGACGTACCAGTAATACCCGTAGGCGTGAAAAGAGAAGAAGTCGGAGACGCCCCCTTGCGTGATGCGGTCGATCGCATTGCCGATCGCGCCCCCCATGATCAGCCCCAGGCTCCACGCCACCAGGCGCGTGCCGTTGTAGGCGAGCCAGAGCCCCAGCCCGCAAAACGCCAGCACGGCGATGGCCACGAGCGGTCCCTGGCCGAGCCCCAGATCGGTGCCGTAACTGATGCCGGTGTTCTTGGCGTAGACGAGGTCGAGGAACGGCGTGACGGTGACCCGGCCGCGCTCCTTGATCTGGAACACGTCCAGCATCCACCACTTGTGTGCCTGATCGATCACACATGTCAGGAATGCGACCGTGAGGCCCAAGCCGCTCACCGGCCCCCACCATCGAAACCGGCTGCGCGTGTCGGGCCCGGCGGTGTTTTCGCTCATCACGACACCCTTCTCTCATCACGCTGACGGCAGACGATTCGCGTCGGCGCGGCTAGCCCACCGGGCTGTTCTTTGCACAACGCCTTTGCAGAACGCGATAACACTGCGCGGGAGAGGCGCCGAGCAGGTTCAAACCGGGCGCAAAAGCACATGGCGCTTTTTTCCGAGCGACAGTTTCACCACGCCATCGTCCGTCACGTCTTCAACGCCAAGCGTCGCGCGCTCATCGCTAACCGCCTTATCGTTGACCTTCACCGCGCCGCCCTTGATTTGACGGCGCGCTTCCCCGTTCGAGCCGACCAGCCCCGACGCAACATAGGCTGCGAGCACGCCCATCCCCGCTTCAAGATCGGTCCTGGCGATGTCCACCGTGGGCAGGCCAGCCGCGATCGCGCCCGCTTCGAAGGTTTGCGCCGCCGTTGCGCTTGCCGCTTCCGCCGCCTCACGCCCGTGCAGAAGCGCGGTCGCTTCGGTGGCGAGCACCTTTTTGGCTTCGTTGACCTCAATGCCTGCCAAAGCGCCAAGCCGCTCGATCTCGTCAAGCGGCAGCAACGTGAACAATTTCAAGAAGCGCGCGACATCGGCATCTTCCGTGTTGCGCCAATACTGCCAGTAATCGTAGGCACTCAGCTTGTCCGCGTTGAGCCAGACCGCGCCCGCGGCCGTTTTGCCCATCTTGGCGCCTGAACTGGTGGTCAGCAGCGGGCACGTCAGCGCGTACAACTGATGCGTGCCCATGCGCCGGCCCAGGTCGATGCCGCTGACGATGTTGCCCCACTGGTCCGAGCCGCCCATCTGCATGTTGCAACCGTAGCGGCGGGCCAGCTCGGTGAAGTCGTAGGCCTGCAGGATCATGTAGTTGAATTCGATGAAGGATAACGGCTGCTCGCGCTCCAGGCGCATACGGACCGAGTCGAAATTCAACATCGCGTTGACCGAGAAATGGCGGCCAACGTCGCGCAGGAATTCGATGTAATTGAGCGGCGCCAGCCATTCGGCGTTGTCGGCCATGATCGCATCGGTGGCGCCTTCGCCGAACGTCAAAAACCGCGCGAATGTCTGCTTGCAGCCTTCTTTGTTGGCTTCGATCGCGTCCAGCGTCAGGATCTGACGGCTCTCATCCTTGCCTGAGGGATCGCCGACGCGCGTGGTGCCACCGCCCATCAAGGTGATCGGCTTATTGCCGGTCGCCTGCAGCCAGTGCATCATCATGATCGACAGCAAATGGCCGATGTGCAGCGAAGGTGCGGTGCAGTCATAACCCACGTAAGCGATCAATTCGCCCTTGTGAGCGCGCGCGTCGATCTCGTCCATATGGGATGCTTGATGCACATAGCCGCGCGCGTGAAGTGTGGCGAGGAAGTCAGAACGGAAAGAACTCATGATGATGTGGCGGGTTATCGTTTGAACGAGGTGGTGGTGGCCCCGGCTGACGCGGCGGCGCAGCTTCGAAGGCTAGCGGATCGGAACGGCAGGCCAGGGCGGTGGCGTCAGCAGCGCGAAGACGGCATCGGGCCCCACGGGGACGGCCCGAGGCTCAGCGTGCGAAACGTTCACGCCAACGCTGGCTTGTGCCGTTGCGAGCGCGGCGGACCATGCACGGGAAGGGGTGGATGAGCAAGTTCTTGCGCGCGATCGGCGTGATGAGCGGCACATCCCTCGACGGCGTTGATCTTGCGCTGATCGAAACCGACGGCGACGAGCAGCTAAAGCGTCGCGACATCGTGGCGTCTTACCCTTATGAAGCGGCGTTTCGTGCCGATCTGCGCGAGTGCTTGAAGCTGGCACGCAGCCTCACCCGCCGCGATGAGCGGCCACGTTTCATCGCCAGCGTCGAGCGCCAATTGACCGATCTGCACGCCGAAGCGCTGCGCCGGTTTATGGGTTCGCTGACCTTGCAGCCGTTTTCGGTCGACGTGATCGGCTACCACGGGCAAACGATCTTCCACGATCCCGCCCGCTATCTGACCGTGCAGATCGGTGATGGTGCGCGCCTTGCCCGCGAATTGGGCGTCGATGTTGTCCACGATATGCGCGCCGCCGATATCGCCGCAGGAGGCCAGGGTGCGCCGCTCGCACCGGCCTATCACCGCGCCCTGGCGAACCCGTTTGAGGAACGCCCGATCGCTTTCCTCAACATCGGAGGGGTCAGCAACATCACCTATATCGGGCGCCTTGAGACGATGATGGCGTTTGATACGGGGCCCGGCAACGCGTTGATCGACGACTGGGTCGCGCGCCATACGGGCGATGCCTACGACCACGATGGGGGCTTGGCGGCCCGCGGTCAGGTGAACGAGCGCGCGTTACAGCGACTGCTAGATCATCCGTTCTTCGACGTGATCCCGCCCAAGTCACTCGATCGCAATCATTTTTCAGTGGCGCCCGTTGAGGGTCTTTCGCCAGCAGACGGCGCGGCGACGCTGACGGCTTTTACGGCGCAGGCGGTGGCGCGCGGGTGCGAGAACTTTCTCGACCCGCCGGAACTGATCGTGGTCACCGGGGGCGGACGCGCCAACGCGACGTTGCTGCGCTTCATTCGTAACGCGGCGCGCTGCCCAATCGCTCCGGCTGAAGCGTTCGGGTTGAACGGCGATACGATCGAGGCGGAGGCCTGGGCCTACCTTGCGGTGCGGGCGCTCAACGCCAAGCCGTTGACCTACCCGATGACCACCGGCGTGCCCGAGCCACTGACCGGCGGGGTGGTGAGCCGTGCCGGCGCGGGCTGATCCTCTTGTTTTGAGCGTGGCATCTCGTGCGTGCGTGCGAGGTATCGTAGGGGTGGGCCTTCACGACGACGTGCCATCCTCGATTGCAGGTTTCGGCACCACCGGGCCCATGTGCGTGTCCAAATAGCCGTGCACGCAATCGACCAAGGCGTCGATTTTGTCTTCGAAGAAGTGGTTGGCACCGGGGATCACTTCGTTGTGCAACACGATGCCCTTCTGAACCTTCGTCTTGACGGCCATTTCCGCCACGGAGGAGGCGGGCACCACGCGGTCCTTATCGCCGTTGACGAGCAGGCCTGAGGCTGGGCACGGCGCGAGGAACGAGAAGTCGTACATGTTAGCGGGCGGCGCCACGCAGATGAAGCCATCGATCTCCGGGCGACGCATCAGCAGCTGCATGGCGATCCAGGTGCCGAACGAGACGCCGGTAATCCAGCACGCGCTTGAATCGGGGTTGTTGGTCTGGAGCCAGTCCAGCGCCGACGCTGCATCGGCCAGTTCGCCAGGACCATTGTCGAAATAGCCCTGGCTACGCCCGACGCCGCGGAAGTTGAACCGCAGCACCGAGAAGCCGCGTTCCAGGAACGCGTAATAGAGATGGTAGACCACCTGATTGTTCATGGTGCCGCCGAACTGCGGGTGCGGGTGCAGCAGCAGCGCGATCGGCCCGCCCTGTTTGCCTTCGTGGTGGTAGCGCGCTTCAAGGCGTCCCACGGGACCGTTGATGATGACTTCAGGCATGGGTGTTCCCGTGTTTGTTGGCGCTGGCGCTGGCACTGGCCCCCGGGGGGGGGCGGTTGAGGCCGGCGGGCGGTCGGAGCTTAGGCGGCGAACGCGATGTCCGCTGTGCGTGACGTTCATTGCGATGCGCATCGTTCCGGCGCTGTTGAGGCCCTGTCCGGGGGCGAGGGCCACGCGGTACAAAGGCCACGCGACTTGAAGCGTGCGCGCGCAAGCATACTTGACTTAGCAGGTTGGGTTTTGTAATCCGGTGGCAGTTTAGAACGGTTCAAAGGTTTTTGCAGGTTGGAGCAGGTCCGTCGTGCGCAGCGCGGTGTAGCACAGGGCCGGGGCCGCATTGCAAACAACTGCGACGATATGTGCCTGCGCACCACGAAAGGCCCGCGGCGCTTAAGCGGCCTGCGCCGTGGATGGCCGGGGCGCTGCCAAAATCACCGTCTGACCGGGCATAGATCACGAGGTCGTACCTCATGGAATTGAACACCAAAGGCCGTTACGCGGTCATGGCTCTTGCCGATCTGGCGAAGTACGGCGTCGACAGCGATGGCGCGCGTAAGGCGCTCCCGTTGTCGGTGGTGGCCACGCGTCAGGGCTTGTCGCTCGCCTATCTGGAGCAGCTCTTCGCGAAACTACGCCGCGACGGCCTGGTGGAGAGCGTGCGCGGGCGTGCGGGCGGCTACCGGCTAGCGCGTGATCCCGATGTGATTGTGATCGGCGATATCATGGCGAGCGTTGAGGAGGGCATTCGCATGACCCGCTGCGCGCCGGGCGATGCGCCGTGCCTGGGCCGTGAGCGCTGCCTGACGCATGATTTGTGGGTGGCGCTCGGGTCGACGCTCTCAAGCTTTTTGTTCGCAGTCACACTGGATGATGTGGTCTCAGGGCGCTTGCGCGGGGCCGCCGCGAGCGGTGTTGGACCGCAGGCTGAGCAGCCGGCAACCTCAGCGTCGCAGGTGCCGCGATGACAACGCGTGCCTACTTGGACGCCAACGCGAGTGACGTCTTACGCCCGCAAGCGCGCGAAGCCGTGATCGAAGCTTTGGCGCTAACCGGAAACGCATCGTCGGTTCATACGGCCGGGCGCGCCGCCCGCCGTTGTGTCGAAGATGCCCGCGTCGCGGTCGCTGAGCTTGTGGGGGCGCGCGGCGAGGATGTGGTGTTCACGTCAGGCGCGACCGAAGCGAACGCGATCGTTTTTGCGCAAGCCTGGGATGCGATCTTTGTAAGCCGCATCGAGCACGCCGCGGTTCTTGAGCCGGCTCAGGCGGCGGCAAAGAGGGCTGCGCGCGATGTGGGTCAAGAAGACGGCCAAGAAGACGGCCAAGATGATGCGCTGCTCCGTTGGCTGAGCGTCAGCGGGACGGGGGTCATTGATGTCGATGCCGCAACATCAGCGATGCGGGCCTGGCGGGACGTTCATCCTGACGCGCGTGCGCTGCTGAGCGTGCAAGCGGCGAACAACGAAACGGGCGTGCTGCAGCCGTTGGATGCGTTAGCGCAAGCGGCGCGTGACCTTCATATCGCGGTGCATTGCGACGCGGCCCAGCTGCCCGGGCGCATGGCGTTCGATGTCGCGGCGCTCGGCCTCACATACACGGCGCTCTCGGCGCATAAAATGGGCGGGCCGCATGGCGTGGGCGCGTTGATCGATCGCGCGTCGCAACCTTTGATGGCACTCACGCCCGGCGGTGGCCAGGAGCGGCGCCGCCGCGGTGGCACGCATAACACGGCTGCTATTGCCGGCTTCGGTGCGGCCGCAAAGGCCGTGCTTGCCGACGTGCGCGAAGACCGTTTGAGCGAACGTCTGCGCGCGGGGCGCGACAAACTTGAGGCGGGGCTATGCGAAGCGCTGCCCGGCACTTACATCATCGGTGAAGCAGCGCCGCGGCTCCCCAACACGACGCTCGCCGCGTTGCCGGGGGCAAGCGCTGAAACGCTCATCATCAAACTGGACCTTGCCGGCATCGATGTGAGCGCGGGCGCCGCCTGCTCATCGGGAAAAGTGGGTGCGAGCCACGTGCTGCAAGCGATGGGTCTTGACGCTGAGATCGCGGCGGGGGCCGTGCGCTTTTCGATCGGATGGGCAACGTGCAAAGCCGACATCGAACGGGCCGCCACCGCGTGGGCGCGCCTGGGCGGTTCTGCCGCTTCGAGTTTCCGTTCCCCGCCCGCACCGTTGCCGTCAACGACAGCCTCACCGGCCCGCGCACCGTTCGCGCGGGCTTCATAACCGCAGCGATGTGCAGGTGCCCCGACGCCTGTGCGGCGTTACCGAACTCATCCTCGACCTCGTGATGCAGAGGTCGTGAACCTTATGACCGCTACCGACCAGGAGTAAGCGACCGCCATGCCAGCAGTGCAGGAAACGATCGAACAGGTCCGCGAGATCGATGTCGATAAATACAAATACGGCTTTTCAACCGACATCGAGATGGTCCGCGCGCCCAAGGGGCTGAACGAGGACATCGTCCGGTTCATCTCCGACAAAAAGGGCGAGCCGCAGTGGATGCTCGACTGGCGTCTGGATGCCTATGAGCGTTGGCGGGCGATGGATGAGCCAACCTGGGCCAAGGTGAATTACCCGAAGATCGATTTCGACGATCTTTATTACTATGCCGCGCCGAAAAGCAGTGAAGGGCCGAAAAGCCTCGATGAGGTCGATCCCGAATTGCTTCGCACCTACGAGAAACTCGGTATTCCGCTCAAAGAGCAGGAAGTGCTGGCTGGCGTCCAGGGTGCTAAAATCGCGGTGGATGCCGTGTTCGACAGCGTCTCGGTGGTAACGACGTTCAAGGATGAGCTTGCCAAGGCCGGTGTGATCTTCTGCTCGATTTCTGAGGCGCTGCGTGAGCACCCTGAACTTGTGAAAAAGTACTTGGGTTCGGTGGTGCCGCAATCGGACAATTATTACGCGGCCTTGAATTCGGCTGTGTTTTCGGACGGTTCGTTCGTCTACGTGCCGGAAGGCGTGCGTTGCCCGATGGAGCTTTCGACTTACTTCCGCATCAATGAACAGGAAACCGGCCAATTCGAGCGCACACTCATCATCGCTGAAAAAGGTTCCTACGTATCCTATCTCGAAGGGTGCACGGCGCCGATGCGCGATGAAAACCAGCTGCACGCGGCAGTGGTTGAACTCGTCGCCATGGATGATGCCGAGATCAAGTATTCGACCGTCCAAAACTGGTATCCTGGCGATAAGGACGGCAAAGGCGGCATTTACAATTTTGTCACCAAGCGTGGTGATTGCCGCGGGCGTAATTCGAAAATCTCGTGGACCCAGGTTGAAACCGGTTCGGCGATCACATGGAAATATCCAAGCTGCATTTTGCGGGGCGATGGATCGCGTGGCGAATTCTATTCGATCGCGGTTTCCAACGGGCATCAGCAGGTCGATAGCGGCACCAAGATGATCCATCTTGGCAAAAACACGTCGTCGCGGATCGTCTCAAAAGGCATCGCCGCAGGCTTCTCCGATAACACCTACCGGGGGCTCGTATCCGCTCATCGCAAAGCGACGAATGCGCGGAACTTCACGCAATGCGATTCGCTGCTCGTCGGCGACCAATGCGGCGCACACACCGTGCCTTACATCGAAGCGAAGAATGCGACCGCGCATTTCGAGCACGAGGCCACGACGTCGAAGATCTCAGACGATCAGATGTTTTACTGCCTTGCACGTGGGCTGAACGAAGAGGAAGCGGTGGCGTTGATCGTCAACGGTTTCGTGCGTGACGTCTTGCAGCAGTTGCCGATGGAGTTTCTGGCAGAAACGCAGAAGCTGATCGGTATCTCGCTTGAAGGCAGCGTGGGCTGATGGCGGTTCCGCCAAAAGCTGGCGGCGCGCGTTTGACGTATTGAAGAGGTGACGGACGGGTGATGAAGGTTTGGGCGCAGGCGTTGGCGGTGGCTGGGCTGATCGGGTTGGTGGTGCTGTTCAGCGCTCCACACCTGGGTTGGTCGCTGCCGCACGCGGCGTTCATCGGAGCGCTGGTGGTGTTCGAGATCGGCATGATCGGGCTGATGCTGCACACCGTCAGCGTTGTGATGGCAAGCGATGGTTCGCCAGATCGCGGTGCCGGCGAACCCAACCTGACGCCGCATCACGAGACGCCGCCGCGCCGCAAGAGTTCGCTATGGCTTGCCACATGGGTGACACTGTCGCTCGCGGCGCTGCTGCTGACGGTGATGGTGTTAGGTCGTTTGCCGCTGCGCGCGGGAGGGGCGTGATGAAACGATCGAACGGATGGCTCGCCGCGTCCGGCCACCTGATCGGTGGGCTGACCGCGTGCGTTTTGATCGTGCTGGCGATCGCCTTGCCGTTCACCGCCCACAGCGCTTCGCTTAAGGGCGACGCCTTTCTCAGGGGCTACGACCGCGTGCCGCCGGGGCAATGGCCCAAGCGCACGGGACGCAGCCCGCTTGAAATGCTGGGGCATCTCTATCGCGATTTTCCCGAGCGTCTCGTGGGACGTCCGAGGTTACTCGTTGAGATGAAACGGCTCGGCGCCAAAGCGCTTGTGGTTGATATCGAGCGCACCGGACTTCTCGATGACGCGCTCGATGGTGAGCGTCATCGCGCGGTGTTCGCGCGCCTGGACGAGCGGTGGGAATTGCGCGCGCTGGGCCGCCAGGTGCGATGCGCGCGCGGCGATAACCGGGCCTGGCGCCAGGGGCGTTGCCCATGAATGTGGGGCTGGGCGCACTATCGAGAGTGAGCTGATCACAATGCGCATCGCCAGAACATCACATGACACGGGGGCCCGCGCGTGAGCGCACGGCGTAACCCTATTCAAACTAAGACGACAAAAGGGACCTTTGGACCACCATGCTTGAGATCAAAAACCTGCACGCGAAGATCGCCGATGAAGACACCGAGATCCTGCGCGGCATCGACCTGACGCTGCCCAAAGGCGAAGTGCACGCCATCATGGGCCCCAACGGTTCGGGCAAATCCACACTCGCCTACATCCTGGCGGGCAAAGAGGACTACGAGGTCACCGAAGGCGACATCCTTTGGAATGGCGAGAGCATCCTTGAGAAGGGGCCAGATGAGCGCGCCGCTGAAGGCGTGTTCCTCGCGTTCCAATATCCCATCGAGATCCCTGGCGTCGCGACCATGACGTTCCTGCGGACCGCGGTGAATGCCGTGCGTCGCAAAAGGGGTGAAGAGGAGATGACCACGCCTGAATTTATGCGGGTGGTGCGTGAGAAGGCCGACGCGCTGGGCGTGAAGGCGGACATGCTCAAACGCCCGCTCAACGTCGGCTTCTCGGGCGGTGAGAAGAAGCGCATGGAAGTGCTGCAGATGGCGATGCTGGAGCCGACGCTTTGCGTGTTGGATGAAACCGACTCAGGGCTCGACATCGACGCCATCCGGATCGTCTCAGAAGGCGCTAACGCGCTGCGCGATGAGACGCGCGCGATGCTGGTGATCACGCACTACCAGCGGCTGCTCAACTACATCGTGCCTGACAAGGTGCACGTGCTTGCCCATGGCAAGATCCAGCGCAGCGGCGGCAAGGAATTGGCGCAAGAGCTTGAGACGTCCGGCTATGCGGATTTCACCGGCAAAGCGGCCTAACGGGCTTTCCCAAGTGCGCGAAAAAGAGTGCGCAAGAAGAACGGGCGATGACGATGAGTGTGGTGCAGACCAAGACCAAAGCGGAGCAGGCGTTGATCGCCCACTTCGAAGCGCACGCGGCCGATTTGCCGGGCGGCGATGAATTGATGCAAGCGCGGCGCGACGCGATCGGAGCCTTCGAGACGTTGGGGCTGCCGCACCGCCGTATCGAAGAGTGGAAGTACACCGATTTGCGGGCTGCGTTGAAGGACGCGCCGCCCCCAGCCACGGCAAAGGGTGAGGCGTCCGCTGCGCCCGATGACGCGGCGATCGACGCGCAGTTGGGAATGCTTGGCGATCTTTCAGCGACCCGCCTTTTGATCGTGGATGGCCGTTTTGATACCGCGCGCTTCAGCGGCGACCTCCCGCCCGGTCTGACGGTTCGTGCGATCAGCGATCACGCAGCCGACCTGCCGCAGCTTGCGGTCTCCGACAGCGATGCGATTCTGGCGCTCAACACGGCCTTCATGAGCGATGGCGTCGTCATCGACGTGGCCGCGCGCGCCGACATCAAGATGCCGGTGTTGATCGTCCATGTCCGCGCCGGCGCCGACGAGCGCGCGCTGACCACGCGCAACGTCATTTCGATTGGCGCGCAAGCCACCGCCACCGTCATCGAAGCGTTCATCACGGTTGAGGGCGCCGCCGGCGGGCTCACCAATGCTGCAAGTGAAGTGCGGCTCGGTGACCATGCGGAACTCACGCACCTGAAGATCACGTCCGAAGGCCAAGACGTGACGCACGCGGCAAACGGCATTGCGGAGCTGGGCACTGAGGCTGAGTACCGCGCCTTTCAGGTGACCCGCGATGCTGCGCTCGTGCGCAACAATCTTTACGGCGCGTTGATGGGCGAGGGCGCCAAGATCGATGTATCCGGCGTGATGCTCGGCCGGGGACAGGACCACCATGATACGACGCTGGTGATCGATCATGCGGTGCCGGGCTGCGAAAGCCGTGAACTGTTCAAGGCGGTGCTGGATGATACGGCGCGCGCGGTGTTTCAGGGCAAGGTGATCGTGCAACCTGATGCGCAAAAGAGCGATGGCAAGCAGATGGCGCAGGCGCTGATGCTGTCGCCGACGTGTGAGTTCGATTCAAAGCCAGAGCTTGAGATTTACGCTGACGATGTGGTGTGCGGCCACGGCTCAACCGTCGCTGAATTGGATGCCGATCTGTTGTTCTACCTGCGCGCCCGCGGCATTCCTGAAGCGACCGCACGGGGCATGTTGATCGACAGCTTCGTGGCCGAAGCGCTTGAGAAGGTCGACAACGAAGAGATCCGCGATGCGCTGCGGGATGCCTCGCGCCGGTGGCTGCACCGCGAAGACGCCTAGACGGACGTCGCGCCCCCTTTGAAAGGCCGTATGGCTTGGCGAGGGGGGCGCACGCATACTGCGCGAAGATGCGAAGGACCTGATGATGCATGATGCGACCGCGAGTAACCCA
>JBCBJZ010000028.1:0-27219 GCA_038522635.1 Pseudomonadota bacterium
GTAGATGCCCTTTTCCGCGATCGAGCGCGACAACACCGTGGTCGCATCAAGGTGGGCGAAGGTCGACGCGGGCGCCGGATCGGTCAAGTCGTCGGCCGGCACGTAGACGGCCTGCACCGAGGTGATCGAACCCTTGTTGGTGGACGTGATCCGCTCCTGCATGCCGCCCATGTCGGTCCCGAGTGTCGGCTGATAGCCCACGGCAGAAGGAATGCGGCCGAGCAGCGCGGACACTTCCGAGCCGGCCTGGGTGAAGCGGAAGATGTTGTCGACGAAGAACAGCACGTCCTGACCCTGATCGCGGAAATGTTCAGCGACCGTCAACCCCGTCAACGCGACGCGGGCACGTGCGCCCGGCGGTTCGTTCATCTGGCCGTAGACCAGCGAGCACTTGGAGCCCGCCGTGGTGCCGTCGTTTTCCTTCGGGTCCTTGTTCACGTTGGATTCGATCATCTCCCAGTAAAGGTCGTTGCCTTCACGGGTCCGCTCGCCAACGCCAGCAAAGACCGAATACCCACCGTGCGTTTTCGCGATGTTGTTGATCAGCTCCATGATCAACACCGTCTTGCCCACGCCAGCGCCGCCGAAGAGCCCGATCTTGCCGCCCTTGGCGTAGGGCGCAAGCAGGTCAACGACCTTGATGCCGGTGACGAGGATTTCCGCATCCGTGGACTGGTCGACGAGTTCGGGTGCCGGCGCGTGGATCGGGCGCTCGGCATCGGAGGTGATCTTGCCAGCTTCATCCACCGGCTCGCCGATCACGTTCATGATGCGGCCCAACGTGCCTTCGCCCACCGGCACGGAAATAGGATCGCCGGTGTCGGTCACTTTCTGGCCGCGCACCAGACCCTCGGTCGAGTCCATCGCGATCGTGCGCACGCTGTTTTCACCCAGGTGTTGCGCCACTTCGAGCACCAAACGGGTGCCCTGGTTGTCTGTTTCAAGGGCGTTCAAAATTTCCGGCAGCGTGCCTTCAAACGTCACGTCGACGACCGCACCCATCACCTGGGAAATGCTGCCGATGGATGTGTTCTTGGCCATGGTCTCAGTCCTCGTTGCGTTTGCGGCGGCAGCGCGCCGCTTCATCTTGGTCGGTCTGGCGATGCGGGTCGCGCGCGTCGCCTCGCGCGTCAATTGATAGGTCCGTGGTCTTGCCTACAGCGCCTCGGCACCGGAGATGATCTCGATCAGCTCCTTGGTGATCTGCGCTTGGCGTTGGCGGTTGTAGCTGAGCGTCAGTTTGTCGATCATATCGCCCGCGTTGCGCGTCGCGTTGTCCATCGCGGACATGCGCGCGCCCTGTTCAGAGGCGGCGTTCTCGAGCAGCCCGCGGAAGATCTGCGTGGTGATGTTGCGGCCGACCAGATAGTCGAGGATCTCGCCCTCGTCCGGCTCGTAATTGTAGACCGCGTTCGCGTCTGCGGCTTCGCCCACATCATCGTCCGCGCTCTCAGGCAAGCGCGCCGGGATCAGTTGCAGCGCCGTCGGCACCTGCGCGATGACGGATTTGAACGTCGAGAAATACGCGGTGCAAACGTCGAACTCGCCAGCTTCGAACATGGCGAAGACTTTGCCTGCCACCTCTTCCGCATTGACGAACCCGATCTGCTTCACCAGGCGGAAGTCGACTTGATCCACGATCAGGCGCGCGAATTCCCGCTTGAGGATGTCCGAACCCTTCTTGCCAACGCTTAAGACTTTGACCGTCTTGCCGGCATTCGTCAGGCGGATGATATCCTGGCGGGCAAGACGCACGATGTTAGAGTTAAAGCCGCCGCACAGACCTCGTTCGCCGGTCATCACCACAAACAGGTGCACGGCCTCTTTGCCCGTGCCCACCAGCAGCGGCGAAGCGCCTTCCTTGTTGGTGACCTTCGCGTTGAGGTTGGCCAGCACGCGGTCCATGCGCTCAGCGTAGGGGCGGGCCTGCGTCGCCGCTTCCTGCGCGCGCCGCAGCTTTGCTGCCGCCACCATCTGCATCGCCTGCGTGATCTTGCGGGTCGCCTTCACCGAGGCGATCCGGTTGCGCAGGTCCTTCAAGCTCGCCATCAGCGCGCTCCATCGTTCCGTTTCATCGTGCGTGGCGCGCGGCCGGCGCGCGCATCACGCGGCCTGGCGGGCAGCACCCGCCAGGCAACGCCCGTCAGCGACGTTTAGGCCGTGAACGTTTTCGCAAAGCCATCCAGGATGTCTCTGAGCTTCTTCTCGGTCTCGTCCGAAACGGCCTTCTCATCGCGGATCGTGTCGAGCACGTCGGCATGCTGATCACGCATCACCAGCAGGAAGTCCTGTTCAAACTTGCCCACGTGGCCGACGTCGATCGCATCGAGGTAACCGTTTGCGCCGGCGAAGATCACCACCACCTGCTCTTCGGTTTTGAGCGGGGAGAACTGCGGCTGTTTCAGCAGCTCCGTCAGCCGGGCGCCACGGGCGAGCAAGCGCTGCGTGGCTGCGTCCAGATCGGAGCCAAACTGCGCGAACGCTGCCATCTCGCGGTACTGGGCGAGCTCACCCTTAATCTTGCCGGCGACCTGCTTCATCGCCTTGATCTGGGCCGCTGAGCCCACGCGCGACACGCTGAGGCCGACGTTCACGGCCGGGCGAATGCCCTGATAGAAGAGGTCGGTCTCCAGGAAGATCTGACCGTCGGTGATCGAAATCACGTTGGTGGGAATGAAGGCGGAGACGTCGTTGCCCTGCGTTTCGATGACCGGCAGCGCGGTCAGCGAACCAAGGCCGTTATCCTCATTGAGTTTTGCGGCACGCTCCAACAGGCGCGAATGCAGGTAGAAGACGTCGCCGGGGTAGGCTTCCCGGCCCGGCGGGCGACGCAGAAGCAGCGACATCTGGCGGTAGGCGACGGCCTGTTTCGACAAATCGTCGTAGCCGATCACGGCATGCATGCCGTTGTCGCGGAAGTATTCGCCCATGGCGCAGCCGGCGAAGGGTGCCAGGAACTGCAGGGGTGCTGGATCAGAGGCGGTCGCCGCGATCACGATCGAGTATTCAAGCGCGCCGTTTTCTTCGAGCACTTTGACGAACTGCGCGACGGTTGAGCGCTTTTGCCCGATCGCCACGTAAACGCAGTAAAGTTTCTGGCTTTCATCGCCCGACGCGTTGATCGGCTTCTGGTTCAAAAACGTGTCGAGCAGGATCGCGGTCTTGCCCGTCTGGCGGTCGCCGATGACGAGTTCGCGCTGGCCGCGGCCGACGGGGATCAGCGCATCGATCGCCTTCAGGCCGGTCTGCATCGGCTCGTGCACCGATTTGCGCGGCAAAATGCCGGGCGCCTTCACATCCACCCGACGCATTTCATCAGATGCGATCGGCCCTTTGCCGTCGATCGGGTTGCCGAGGGGATCGACCACGCGTCCCAACAGCCCCTTGCCGACCGGCACCTCCACGATCGCGCCCGTCCGCTTGACCGTGTCGCCTTCCTTGATCTCACGGTCATCGCCGAACAACACCACACCGACGTTGTCGGCTTCCAGGTTCAGCGCCATCCCGCGGATGTTGCCGGGGAATTCGACCATCTCGCCGGCCTGCACGTTATCCAGGCCGTAAACGCGTGCGATGCCGTCGCCAACCGACAGCACCTGACCGATTTCGGAAACCACGGCCTCATTGCCGAAGTTCTGGATCTGCTCCTTCAGGATCGAGGAGATCTCAGCGGCGCGGATTTCCATCAGCGGACCTCTTTCATAGCGAATTTGAGATTGTTGAGTTGGGTGCGCAGCGATGTATCGATCATGCGGCTCCCCAGTTTCACCACGAGGCCACCCAGCAGGGCAGGATCCACGTGGGCATCGATGTTCACGTCCTTACCGACGGACGCGACGAGTTGCTCTTTCAGCGCGGCCGCCTGCTCTTCGCTCAACGGGTGGGCGCTCGTCACCTCGGCGCGCACTTCCCCGCGGGCATCGGCGGCAAGCGTCTTGAAGGCGCGCACCATGTCTTCAACGGCGAACAGGCGCCGGTTGCGCGCCACCAGTTGCAGGAAATTCGAGGTCAGCCCACTGACGCCGCCTTTATCGAGGATCCCCTTCAGGGCCTTTTGCTGGTCGTCTGCGCTGTACACGGGGCTGCGGACAAGCTGGCGTAGATCCGCGCTTTCCTCCAGCAGATTACCGAAGGCACTCAGGTCGCGCTCGGTCTGATCGATCGCGTCTTGGTCTTTCGCCAAATCGAACAGCGCGGACGCATAGCGACCGGCAGCCGATGCCATGATGGAGGTCTCAGTTGCCACGATGGGGAGCTCTCTATGGTGGGCGTGCGTCGGCCAGCGTCGCCGTCGATGGACCTCGTAAAGGCGTCATCGTGAGCCGCTGGCCGGGGCAAGAACGTGAGCGTGATCGGGGCGGGCGCGCGCTCGTTCAAACGTGCAGCGCGCGAGCCCTTCCAACGTTCGGCGCGTGCCTACCACGCTCATGCATGCCCTTCAATGGCGTTGCCATCATGCCTTGGACGCATGCAAGTGCAAAACGGTCGCAGGTTACGCACCGATGAGCCCGTCAACCTTAGCAAATGGAGAGTTTACGCTGTCCCGGGCCTGTGCAAGCGTTTGCACGCTTTCGGTCGCACCCCGTCGACGGGACGCGTGATCGTTGAGGCTGCAGACCCACGCGAGGCGGAGGCGTCAGAGCGACCGCCGGTGGCGGCGAGAAGGGCGGCGGCAGGAGAGAGGCACCATGCTTGCGCTGTCAAACCCTTTGACCCGCGCGCTTCGTCGCCTCGAAGGTCCGATCGATCCCACGATGAACCGGCAGTTCGCCGCGCAGGAGCGGCGTACGTTGATGCTGGCAGGGTGGTGCCAGGTCGCCGTGGCCCTTAGTGTCATCGTGCTGTTCGCGTTTTCCAGCGGCTTCCCGCTCGCCTGGCAGGGTGTGGCGTTTGCCTTAGCCTTCGCGGTGTTGGGCATAGCCCGCGTCAGGCTGATGAAGCAGCGTCGCGCAAGCCTGCTCACGATCTATCCCATCGTTTTCCTTGAAGCAGCGCTGATCGCGTCGGCGATCATCATCCCCAACCCGTTCAACGATACGCCCTGGCCGCGCCAAGCTGTGCTGCGGCTCGACAACGATGTCTTCTTTCACCTGCTGATCGCTGCCGCCGCCTTCTCCTACCGCCCCGCGCTGGTGCTGTGGACGGCCCTGTGCTGTGCGGTCTGCTGGCTTTCGGTCAGCCTTTGGGTGCTGAACCTGCCCGATACGGTAACGTTCTCTTCGGTGCCCGACCTCAACGACGGCGTCGCGTTGCGCATCTTTCTGGAGCCGACGTTCGTGGCGCGAGGCACGATGATCGTCGACGTTGCGACCATGCTCTTGCTCGGCGCGTTGCTCGCTGGGGCCGTGTGGCGGGCACGCCTCGTGGTACGCCGGCAGCTGCGGACGCGGCTTGAACAATCGCGGGTGCAGTCGATCTTCGGCCAGTTCGTGCCCAACGACGTCATCCCCGAACTGGTTGCGTCGGGCGGCGCGTTACAGGCCGTCGAACGTGACGCTTCCATTATGATGGTCGACATCGAAGGGTTCTCGCAGCTCGTGGCGCGCAAACCACCGCAGGAGGTCTACCGGTTCATCACCAGCTTCTTCGATGACTGCGGCGCGATCATCGCCAAGCACAATGGCGTGGTGTTCTCACTTCAGGGCGATGCGGTTCTGGCCGCCTTCAACGTGCCGCGTGAGGCCGAAGGTTTCGTGGATCACGCCGTCGCCGCCGCCTGCGCCATCGTTGACCATTGCGCCGCCAACACCTTCAGCGGCCAGCGGATCGCCGTTCGCGTTGGGATCGGCACCGGCCCGGTGGTGGCTGGCATCGTCGGCGATCGGGGACGCCACGACTACACCGTGTACGGCGAGTCGGTGAACCGTGCGGCCCGCCTTCAGGTGCACAACAAGGTGGAGGGCACCCGCATCCTGATCGATGAGGCGACGGCGCGACGTCTTGATGCGCGCACGGGTGAGGGCCTCGGGGTGCAGGCGCGCGGCGCCCAGACGTTACCGGGCTTCGCTGAGCCGATGGCGATTTACGCGGTCGCGGCCATGGTTGTACCGCAGCCGGCTTCCGTCGAGGCGATCTGAGCGGGAACAACGCCAGCGCCTGCAAAGACGCGAACCTCTAAGGGAGAGCTCCAAAAGAAACTCTCAGAGGAAACTGTAGGGATCGACGTCGATCTGGACCCGCAGATCGCCTTTCGCCACAGGCATCTGAGCCTGCCACGCGCGCATGTAGCCCTGCACGTCGATCTCGCGCGGCGCGATCACCAACAAGCGAAACCGATAACGACCGCGCACCACGGCAATCGGCGCTTCGGCAGGCCCCAACACACGCAGTGCCCGCGCCGGCGGGGCCGTTCGCGCCAAGGCCTGGGCGTAACCCTCCGCCTGCGGCTTTTCACGCGCCGATACGATCACCGCCACCAGCCGCCCATAGGGCGGTAGCCCACCGGCCTGACGCGTGCGGATCTCATGCTCGACAAAGCCATCGCGATCGCCAGCGATGATGGCGGTCATCACCGGGTGTTCCGGCATATGCGTTTGCACGAAGCCGCGCCCCGCAATATGCGCACGGCCGGCGCGCCCCGTGACCTGCTGCAACAGTTGGAACGTGCGTTCAGCAGCACGCGGATCGGCCCCGCCAAGCCCCAAATCGCCATCGACGATGCCCACCGTCGCAAGCCCCGGGAAGTGGTGGCCCTTGGCAACGATCTGCGTCCCGATGATGATGTCGGCTTCGCCCGCCTGGATGCGCGCGATCACCTCGCGCAGGGCGCTCATGCCCTGGATCAGGTCGCTTGAAAGCAGCGCCAAGCGCGCGTCGGGGAATCGCTCGGCGATCTCTTCGGCAATGCGCTCCACGCCCGGCCCGCAGGCCACCAATGAATCGGTCGCATCGCACTTGGGACAGCGCTCCGGCGGCGGCAGCGAGAACCCGCAATGGTGGCAGTTGAGCCGCTTACGGAAGCGATGCTCCACCAGCCAGGCGGTACACTGCGGGCAATCGAAACGGTGACCGCATTTGCGGCACAGCGTCAGCGGCGCGTAACCCCGTCGGTTGAGAAACAGCAGCGACTGCGCCTTCGCTTCAAGCGTTTGCTGCAGCGCGTCCACCAGTGGTGGCGACAACCAGCGGCCACGCTCCGGCGGATGCACACGCAGGTCGATCGCCTCGATGTCCGGCAATTGCGCGCCCGCATGGCGCTGCGGCAGCACCACATGGCCGTAACGTCCGGTGCGCGCGTTGACGTGGCTCTCGATCGACGGCGTCGCGCTCGCGAGCACCACCGCGCAACCGCCGAGCGACGCCCGCACAACAGCCATATCACGCGCCTGATAGGACACGCGATCTTCCTGCTTGAAGCTTTGGTCGTGTTCTTCATCGACCACGATGAGGCCGAGTTCGGCATAGGGCAGGAACAACGCCGAACGCGCGCCCACCACGACACGAACATCGCCCGTTGCCACGCCCTTCCAAATGCGCCCGCGCTCAGGACCGGCGACGCCGGAGTGCCACTCCACCGGCGGGCAACCGAACCGATCCCTGAACCGCTCCAGAAACTGCGTGGTCAGCGCAATCTCGGGCAGCAAGATCACCGCCTGTCGCCCCGCATCGAGTGCGCGCGCCACGGCCTCGTAGTAGACTTCGGTCTTGCCCGACCCGGTGACGCCGTCGAGCAGGGTCACGGCGAAGGTATCCCCGTCGACCGCGGCGTGCATGGCGTTCACCGCCGGCGCCTGGGCGGGCGAAAACGTTACGGTCGCGTGGGACGGCTGCGGGCGCGGGAAGCGACGCTCAGGCAGTTGCACATCGACAAGACACCCCGCGCGCACCAGGCCGTCGATCACACCGGTGGTACAGGCCGCCTCATGGGCCAGGGCCGCCTTGGTGCGGATGAGGCCGTCACCGGCAATGTTCAAGATGCGCTCGCGCGCTGGCGTCATGCGGGGCGGCAACGGCGCATCAGTGACGGCGGTGATGCCAAAGCGCGGCTTCGCGGGCTCAAAGGCCGCCGGTGCGCTCATCATCATGCGCGCGACCATGCCCAGAGGGCTCAGCGTGTAGCTGGCAATCCACCGGGCAAAGCGGAGCGACAGCAGCGGCAACGGCGGCACGTCCATCACCTGCAGTAGTGGCTTCAGCTTCGCCTCGGCCACCGGTTTGGCGCCATCGCCGACCGGTTCATCCCAAACGATCCCAACACGCTGGCGCGGCCCGAAGGGCACCACCACGAACGTTCCGGGCGGCGGTAAAGCGTCCGCCTCGACAAGATAATCGTAGGTCTGATCAAGCGCGACCGGCAACAGCACCGGCACGCGCGCGCGGCCCGGGCTAAAGCGCTCATCGATCGGGCTTAGAAGGCTATCCAAAGCGGTGGCCTCGGCCTATGTTGCACGCCATCGCGGGGGGCCGCTGTGACCATGTTCGACGCGAGAGCAGCGCTGCGAATTGGGGCGATCGCATGGCAGCCGTCAAGGCGACCGACAGGGCAACCGTCCGGGAAGCCAGGATAACGCTGCAAAGTTGGTGATGCGGCAGGTGGGCCAATCAACCGTAGGCCAATCAACCGTTGGCAGGGGGAAGCGACCATGAAATTTTTCGTCGATACCGCGGATGTCGCGCAAATCCGCGACCTCGCCGCCACGGGCATGCTGGACGGCGTGACCACCAACCCTAGCCTCGTTGCCAAACAGGGCGGCGATTTCAAAGCGATGATCGTAGACATCTGCGGCATCGTCGAGGGGCCGGTCAGCGCTGAGGTTGCCGCGCTCGATGCGCCCACGATGATCGAAGAGGGCAAGCTGCTGGCAGGCCTTGCCCCCAACGTTGCCGTCAAAGTCCCGCTCACATGGGATGGTCTCAAGGCCTGTAAGGCGCTCAGCGATGCGGGCCACATGGTCAACGTCACGCTGTGCTTTTCGGCGGCCCAGGCGTTGCTCGCCGCCAAGGCTGGCGCCACGTTCATTTCCCCCTTCATCGGGCGCCTCGACGATCAGGGCCTCGATGGCATGGAGCTGATCCGCGACATCCGCGCGATCTACGACAATTATGCCGACCTCAACACCGAGATCCTCGCCGCCTCCATCCGCACCGTGAACCACGTGCGCGACAGCGCCATCGCGGGCGCAGACGTGGCGACGGTACCCCCCAGCGTGTTGCAAGCGCTCGTGAAGCATCCGCTCACCGACAAAGGGCTTGAAGCTTTTTTGAGCGATTGGGCGGCGTCCGGTCAAAAAATCCTCTGATCTGCCAGCCATCAGTATAGGCGTCAGCCTGCAAGCTGCGTGTCGATTGGACGTGAGTGCTCGCCGTTTAGCACCTTTGAACCGCCGCTTCCTTGTTGCTCCGCCCTTTCGCCAAGGATCATTTTCGCCAAGGATCATTGCCCCATGCACTGCGTCTTTGCCCGCCTCTGCGTCAGCCTCCTGCTGAGCGTCGTCGCCACCACGGCGGCTTCCGCCCAAACGTTGCAACGCGGCCCCACGCCGGCCCGTGATCCAGGCCAACGCATCGTCACAATCACGCTTGCTGGCGACACCGGCTACGCCCCCAACAACGCGCGCGTGCAGCCGAAAGGCGTGCGCCGTCACGGCCGCTTCCAGACCTGGGCTGACACCACCCGCCTGATCCGCCCCGAAATCGACGGCGAGCTCAACTTCGTCAACATCGAAACCGTGGTGACTGACCGCAACGACCTGCGTCGCGATACCAAGGGCCAGCGCGGGCCGTTCAATTTCCGCACCCACCCCAACGGCGTGCGCCACCTCGTCAAGGCCGGGTTCAACCTGATGTCGCTCGCCAACAATCACTCGATGGACTACGGGCTTGGCGGCCTCAAAGAAACGTTGAAGCACGTGGCCCGGCTTCGTCGCGCGGGCCTCATCGCCGCCAACGGGATCGGGCTCAACCGTGAGGAAGCGAGCCGGCCCTCGAGGTTCACGATAAAGGGCGCGCCATTTGCCTTTTCATCGATCGGGATCGTTACCAACAACCTCGCGCGCCATCGCGCCGGCCCCAACAAGCCAGGCCAGATCGCCTACCGCTTCGACAGCGACTTTGATCTCTCAGTGCGCCGCCTTGCCAAGACGCCCGCGGCCTATCGCATCTTATCGGTGCACTACGGCATCGAAGGTCGCGTGCGCGCCGATGCACGCCAGATCAAGGACTTCCGGCGTAAGGCCGCGCTTGGCGCCGGTATCGACCTGATCGTTGGCCATCACGCCCATGTCCCGCGCGGGGTGGAGATCGCGAACGGTCGCGTCATCTTCTACGGGCTCGGCAACTTCCTCCATCACGGCACCGCCAACATGTCAGCCAAAGGCATCTGCCGCGACTTCGGTCTGTTCGCAAAGGTCCACCTGCTACGCGGCGCCAACGGGCGCTTTCGGGCCCGCGCCATCGAAGCGATCGCGCTTACCGGCATGCACGCGCGGCCCCGGCCGATGGGTGTAGGCAAGGCCCGTGCGCGCATGCACGCGCTCAACTATCTCGCTGGCCGCCTGGGCGGTTCGGGAGGCAAAGCGCGCGGGGTACGTTTCACGCCGCAGCGCAACGGTCACGGGCTTTACTGCTTTCCGGGCGCCGGCAAGGACCCCGGTCGGATCGGAAGGCTATGCCGTGGTTGGCAGCCGGCAGGCGCGATCCCAGCTCGGCTGCGTGGACGCATCGCCGGTTCGTGCCGCCGGTAACGTTTTGCTAACCAAATCCTCGCAAACCCAGTGCTGCGTTGTTTCGGTTCCATCCCGCCATCACGCAGAAGGCCCACGCGTTGTCAGGCGCTACACCAGCAAAGACCCTCGCAAAATCCCTGGCTGGGAGCTACACGGCCGCCGCCGAAGCCTGGCTTGAGCACCTCGTCTACGAGCGTGGCTACGCGATGAACACCGCACTTGCCTACGAGCGCGACGCGGAACACTTCGCCCGCTTCCTGCACGCGCGAGACGGAGCGCCGGCAACGCTCGCCACGCTGGACGCGCTTAAGCCGCGTGATGTCCGCAGTTTCATGGCGCGCCGCCGCCGCGCAGGGCTCTCCGGCCGGTCTCTCGCACGCACCATGAGCGCGCTGCGCATGTTCTTCAGGTGGCTTGAAGATACGGGCCAAGTCCGCAACCGCGCCATCAGCGTCATCGCCCTGCCAAAGGTCGCGCACGGCGTGCCCAAGCCGCTCAACGTGGAGAAAGCGGCCCGGTTGACCACACCGGCCAAGGCCAATGACCAGGCGGACGACCATGCGGGGCGGGCCGATCCCGATTGGGTGACAGCACGCAACGCGGCCGTTCTGCTGCTGCTCTACGGATCAGGTCTGCGCATTTCCGAAGCCCTCGGGTTGCGCGTGCACGAGGCGCCCGAACCGGGGCGCGAGGCCTTGCGCATCACCGGCAAAGGCGGGCGTGAACGCGTGGTGCCCGTGTTGGCGATCACGCAACAGGCCGTCGCGCATTACCTTGCGCGCTGCCCGTTTGCGCTCAAACCGACCGACCTGATGTTCCGCGGCGTGCGTGGCGGGCCGTTGCGCGCCCGCATCATCCAGCTCGAGATCGAGAAGTTGCGCCCCGTGTTGGGCCTCCCGGACACCGCAACGCCGCACGCGCTACGCCATTCGTTCGCCACGCACTTGCTGTCTTCTGGCGCTGATTTGCGGCAAATCCAGGAGCTGCTCGGCCACGCCAGCTTATCCACAACACAGCTTTACACCGAGGTCGATCGCGACCGTATGCTCGATGTTTACGAGGCAGCGCACCCTCGCGCGCGCTGACGCTATGAAACGGGCGCGGGGTCCTCGCTCTCGTTCGCACTTTCGCCGCCGGCCGCTGGACCGTCTGCCGCTTTCATCGCTGCGCACATTTCATCGCGCGCACCCACCTTAAGGAGAGCCTGATCATGGCGCCGTTTGTTACCTTTCGCATGTTGAGCAAAGGGCCCGCCGCCGCGCTGGCCTGCTTGCCGCTCGCGTTCGCCTTCCTTGTCGCGCAGCCCTCACCGCAGGCCGCCGCACAAGCCTCACCGGCCGCCTGCACCGGCAAGGACCTGCTCGCCGAGATCAAGGCCGCCAATCCCGACGCCTACGCGGCAATCGTGCGCAAGGGCAAACGGGTGCCCAACACCGAAGCGATGCTGTGGAAGGTCACCAAAAAGGGCTCAACCGCTAAACCTTCCTACCTGTTTGGCACCATCCACCTGACCGACGATCGCGTCACCACGCTATCCGACAAGACGAAAGCTGCTCTGAGTGCGTCCGACGTGCTGGCGGTCGAAGTCGCAGACATGTCGCAGGATGCGTTGGCCAAGGTGATCGCCGCATCGCCACAGCTGCTGGTCTTCACCAACGGTCAGTCGCTCGACAAACTGCTTTCACCGCAGGATTTCAAGTCGACCACCGCCGCGCTCAAGGGCAGTGGCATCCCGGCCGCCGTTGCACGCCAGTTCAAGCCGTGGTTCGTCATGACGACGCTGGCGCAGACCGCCTGTGAGCGTACACGCATCCAGTCCGGGCTGAAGGTGCTCGACAACAAGCTCGTCGCGCTTGCGAAGGCAAAGACCAAGAAAGTCGTGGGGCTTGAAACCGCGCGCGAACAGCTCGCAGCGATGGCATCGATCCCGATGCCTCAGCAGGTCAAGATGCTGCGCGCATCTCTCGCCTACGCGTCGCGCAACCAGGACATGATCGAGACGATGCTGCGCATGTACATGAAGCGCGACATGGGCAAGACATGGCCGTTGCAGTTCAACCTCGCCAAGAAGATCGGGATTTCAGAGCGCGAGTACGATGGCTTTCGCCAGCGCATCGAGATCAAGCGCAACTACCTGATGCGCGACCGCTCGTTGCCTCTGCTGAGCAATGGCGGTGCATTCATCGCGGTTGGCGCCCTGCACGTGGTCGGCGCAGAAGGTCTCGTCCGCCTCTACCGCAACGCCGGCTACACGGTCACCCCCATCGAGTAACCGCCATCGGGCCATAGGGCCGCGCCGCACAAGACGACCGCCGGGGCTGCTGTGCCGATTCACTCTTTGCGTTGGAACGGCGTTTCGATCCTCTAGGGTTCATCCGCTTCAGGTGGAATCACCTGAGGCGAAAGATGAACGGCAAAACAAAAGCCTAGATGTCGGTTCCGCTTCAAGCTGAAGCGAACCGCCTCTAGTGAGACCGCGGGCGCTTTCAGCCGGCGGTCCAGCCGCCGTCGATGAGGAGGGCGGTGCCGGTGATGAGGGCGGACGCGTCGCTCGCGAGAAACACCACCGCACCCATGATGTCCTCAATCTCACCGATGCGGTTGAGCTTGATCTTCTCTTCGATCCAGCGCACCCGCTCGGGGTTGGCGAATGTCGACGCGGTCAGCGGCGTTTTGATGAACGTCGGCCCGATCGTGTTGATGCGGATGCCGTGGGGCCCCCACTCGATCGCCATCGCTTTCGTCATGCCCTCAACGCCGTGCTTCGTGGCCGCGTAGACCGAGCGGTCGATGCCGCCGACGTGTCCCATCTGCGATGAGATGTTGATGATGGCGCCACCGTTGCCGGCCACCTGCATCGCGCGGGCCGCTTCAACGGATGCGAAGTAGGCGCCCCGCAGATTGACGCCGACAACCGCGTCGAAATCATCTCGCGTCGCTTCGAGCGCGGGGCCATGACGCGCCATCCCCGCAGAATTGACGAAAATGTCCAGCGGTCCCGCCTCACCAAACGCGTGGCGGAGCGCGTCCAGGTCCGAGACGTCGAGCGTCATCGCTTCCGCGCTCAACCCCTTCGCGCCAAGCGCTTCCACAAGGGCTGCAAGATCGTCGCTCGAGCGCGCCGCACACACCACATGCGCGCCAGCTTCCGCCAGCGCCACCGCGCAGCCCATGCCGATCCCGCGCGACGCACCCGCGACCAACGCACGCTTACCGTCGACCCGCATCGACGGCGTTTTAGGTAATGCGTTCATGGGGCCGCCTCCCCGTAAGGCACGTTCTGCCCGCCGTAGCGACGCACGCGCACATTCGCCTGCTCGGCGTGACCCACGAAGCCTTCCAGCATACAAAGCCGTGAACAGGCCGCACCGATCTCAGCGCTTGCCGCATCACTCGTCACCCGCTGGTAGGTGTGCGTCTTCAAGAATTTGCCGACCCACAGCCCGCCAGTGTAGCGCCCCGCCTTCTTGGTCGGCAGCGTGTGGTTGGTCCCGATCACCTTATCACCGTACGCAACATTGGTGCGAGGCCCGAGGAACAGCGCGCCGTAGCTCGTCATGTGCTCCAAGAACCACGCATCGCGATTCGTCATCACCTGCACATGCTCCGATGCGACCCGCTCAGCTTCACGCAACATCTCATCGTAGTCCGCGCAGACGATCACCTCGCCATAATCATTCCAGGCTTGGCGCGCGACCTCAGCGGTGGGCAGGATCGCAAGCAGCCGCTCGATCTCGCCGATGGTGTCATGCGCGAGCTTCTCAGAATTCGTGATCAATACGGCTGGCGAGGTTGGACCATGCTCGGCCTGACCGAGCAGGTCGGTGGCGCACAGTTCACCATCCACCGTGTCATCAGCGATCACGAGCGTTTCCGTCGGGCCGGCGAAGAGATCGATCCCGACCCGGCCGTAAAGCTGTCGCTTGGCTTCCGCGACGAACGCATTGCCGGGGCCGACCAGCATGTCGACCGGCGCCAGGCTCGTCGTGCCAAGCGCCATTGCTCCCACCGCCTGGACACCGCCGAGGCAGTAGATTTCGTCAGCGCCGCCTAAATGCATCGCAGCGACGATGGCGGGATGGGGCGCCCCGTTTTGCGGCGGCGCCGTCGCGACGATGCGTTTGACGCCCGCAACCTTCGCGGTCAGCACGCTCATATGCGCCGACGCCACCATTGGGTATTTCCCGCCCGGCACGTAGCACCCAACGGCGTTCACCGGGATGTTCTTATGACCGAGGATCACGCCGGGCAGCGTTTCCACTTCGATGTCCTGCAACGCGGCCCTTTGGTGCTCGGCAAACTTTCGCACCTGCGCCTGCGCGAACTTGATGTCTTCCAGATCGCGCGCCGGCACCTTGGCCATCGCTGCCTCGATCTCAGCTTGCGTCAAACGAAACGACGCTGGGCTGTAATCGTCGAACCGCTCAGACAGCGCGCGCACCGCTTCATCTCCGCGCGTCTCAATGTCCTTGAGGATGCCTTCGACCGTGGAGCGGACCTTGGCGTCATCATCCGCCCGATCGCTCTCGCTGCGCCCTCGTTTCAGATACGTCGCCATGCTTAGCCCTTCCGCCACATTGCGCCTGGGGTGATAGGCTTCACGCGTGACCAGCGAAAGCCGGCATCACGAGAGCGCCTCATGGTTGCGCGGGCCCGGCGCGACACATCAATTGGTAGCCGTCCACCCTGCAGTCTGAGGTATCGCGTGGCGCCGGGTCGCTGTCCAGGTTCGCCGCGGGTGGACCATCCGCCGCGCCTTGAGCGGCCCCCTCGATCAGCCTCTCGATCGCGCGGATCAAGGCCGTCGCCTCCGGCGCGCTGAGCGTTTCAAAGAGGGCGGCAGCGGCAACGGTGCGGTCGCCACCACGCAAACGCTCTTCAGCGCTTGGGCGACGCCGCGCGCTCGTCGGCGGCGCGCCTTCAGGCACCGCGTGCGCATGCCGCCAAAGGGCTGCCGCGCAAACTTCATCACGACCCGCAATCACATCGAACAGCGCATCCAGCCTGGCGGCCGCTTCGCCAGAACCAGCACGCGCCACAACCGCGAAGCCGCCAAGCGGTCCTTCCCGATGAACGGTGCGGACCATCGCCGCGCGGATCATGTCCTTGAAGACATCGCGCATGATGTACGTGGTCTGCGGCGTTGGCGCTTCGATCCGCGCTTGATAGGCCGCACGCTCCAACACCGCCGCACTGGTCAGCGCATACCACGTGAAGTAGCGAGGCCGCAGGGCGGAGGCGGGCGCATTCGCACCGTCCATATGGATGTAGCGCCGCCCCTCGAGGAAGCCCGCAATGCCCATGCGCTCAGGCAGATGCTCCGTGCGATACCAGCGCTCGTACGCTTCGTTCGCACCGGGCGCGCAGTTGTTCCAGACCGCCAGCACACCGTTGACAGTCTGATCTTCGCTGGGGCGAGCGGCGGCCATCCCCTAGCGCCCGAAGGTGTCGGGATCGGGCTTGCGCCGCGCCGCGAAGGCTTCACCCAGCTCCTTTGATTCATCGCTATCAAGGTACTGGCGCAGCACCAGATCATGCGCCACCCGCGCCAGCCCGCCAACGCCGCCGTGCCGCGCAGCAAACGCTGCCTTGATCGACGCCAACGCGAAAGCGCCTCGCTCGCTCACTTCATGCGCGAACGCCATCGTCGCTTCCGCAAGCTCTTCATCAGGCACCACCCGGTTGATCAGCCCGATTGCCAACGCCTCGGCCGCGGTTAGCTTCTGATTGCAGAACCACATCTCCTTGGCTTTCTTCTTGCCGACAAGGTCCTCCAGGTACCAGGTTCCAAAGCCCGCATCGAACGAACCCATCATCGGGCCAACCTGCCGAAAGATCGCGCTCTCCTTGGCGATCGTCAGGTCACACATCACCTGCAGCACGTTGCCACCGCCAACCGCAAAACCGTTGACGCTGGCGATCACCGGCTTTTGCAGCTTGTCGATCGCTTCGTACATGTCGAGCACCGGCAGCACGCCCGCATAGAGTTTGGTGTCGGGCAGACCCTCCTTGCGCCCGCCAATGCAAAAGAAGCGATCCCCCGCCCCCGTCAGCACCAGCACGCGGGTGCGCGTTTCTTGCCGTACCGCATCGATGCAGGCGCGCACCTCAAGGCACATCTGCGGGGTGAACATGTTGCCATCGACAGGTCGGTTGAGCGTGAGCACGCCGACCGGCCCCTCTTCGCGGTAGAGGATCGTCTCGAAGTCCATGGTTGTAGCCTCCCGTGTAGGCACGCGCTTGAGCGCGAGCGCCGCGTTGCCGAGGAGGCTTGCAGCAATGGGCGGACGTTTCAAGCGAGCTCATCGCGCTGCATTTGGCACCGGCTAGAGTTCATCCGCTTCAGGTGGAATCACCTGAGGCGAAAGATGAACGGCAAAACAAATGTTCAGATGTCGGTTCCGCTTCAAGCTGAAGCGAACCGACTGTAGCGCGTTGCGGGTCGCCCGCCGCTTGCTGTCATCGAACGCTTGCGCGATTGTGGTGTGCCCGGCGCTCGCGCATGGCAACGTCTTCAAACGCGGCTGCCGATGACCGACGGCAGCAGCCCCCGCAGCCCGCCTTCAGTGAAGCGCAACGAGCGATGCCGCCAGACACTCCGCCGTCTTTGAAGCGCTCGGCCGGCGCACCATCGCCAGACGCATCCTCGCACCCGACCTCTAACCTATCGTCCCATGCGGGGCCTCCCACGCCGCACACGCGCTTTGGTAGCGTCTGGCGCGCCGCGCTTTGCCTGCTCATCGGCGCTGCCGGGGGCTATGGCGCCGACCTCGCCGGTGCGCCTTTGCCCTATATGCTGGGCTCGGTCGCGGCGACCATCTTCGCGGCCCTCATCCGCATGCCGATCGTGCGGCCGCAGGAGCCGATCGTGATCCCGATGCGCGTGGTGCTCGGCGTGGTGATCGGGGCCACCGTCACGCCCGAACTTCTGGCCAAGCTCGCCGATGTCGCGGGCACGGCCGCTTTCGTGCCGCTGTACGTGAGCGTGGTCGCTCTGATCGGCACGGCCTATTACCGCATCGTCGGACGCTACTCGCGGGAAGAGGCGCTCTTTTGCGCGCTGCCCGGCGGCCTCCTCATCATGACCACCATGGCGCAAGACACCGGCGTCGACATCCGTCGTGTCTCCTTGGCGCACGCCCTGCGCATTGCCTTCGTGGTCCTCACCATTCCGTTCATCGCGCAAGCGCTGGTGGGCGTCGACAGCATCGAGACCGCGCGCGGCCTGGTGCCGGTCAACGCGCTGCCCCCGCGCGAGATGGCGCTGCTCGCCGCCGCTG
The DNA here is from genome assembly GCA_038522635.1 of Pseudomonadota bacterium. GTDB lineage: Bacteria > Pseudomonadota > Alphaproteobacteria > Rhizobiales > Hyphomicrobiaceae > JBCBJZ01. Next base: position 17,945 of record JBCBJZ010000028.1, read on the forward strand.
GCATCGTTGGTTGGTGGGGGGCCCGCGCCTTGCGCTTGCCTGCGGGGCAGATCATCGGCCCGCTCGTCGCGAGTGCTGCGCTGCATCTGACCGGCATCTCACAGGCCAAGCCGCCGCAGGAATTGGTCTACGCTTCGCAAGTCGTGTTGGGCGCGCACATCGGGGCCCGCTTCGTCGGCGAGAAGTTCGCGCTCCTGCGTGAAGCCGTGGGTCTGGCCGCGGGCCACACCGCGATGATGCTCTGCTTATCGCTGGGGTTCGCATTCGCCCTGCAAGCGCTGTTCGGCCTGTCGCTCATCACGGGACTGCTGTGCTTCGCGCCTGGCGGCATGTCCGAGAACGCGCTGATCGCGCTCGGCCTTGGCCTCGACGTCGCCTTCATCATTGCGGTGCAGATCTCACGCATGATGTTCATCTCACTCACCATGCCGTTGGTCTACGCGCGTTTGCAGCCCCTTCTCCGGCGCTAGATCATCCGCCGATCGATCGGGTCGCGTAGCGACACGCGAAGCCCAACGCGCTAACGTGAGGCAACGCCCGCGTCCAAACCCAAACGGAGAGCCCCCATGAAAAGCGCCACCGCCGCCGCTACCCGCGAAGCTTTCAAGGCCGCACTTGCCGGTGATGACCTCGTGGTCGCTCCGGGCGTCTATGACGGCATCTCCGTGCACGCGGTTGAGCGCGCCGGCTGCCACGCCGCTTACATGACCGGGGCCGGCACGGCTGCCACCTACGGCTATCCCGATTACGGGCTCATCACGATGTCGGAAATGGTGGCCAACGCCGCCCGCCTCGTCGCGGCGACCGATCTGCCGGTGATCGCCGACGCCGACACCGGCTACGGCAACGAGCTGAACGTGGTGCGCACCGTGCAGGAGTACGAGCGCGCCGGCGTCGCGGCGATCCACCTGGAGGACCAGGGGTTCCCGAAGAAGTGCGGGCATCTGGAAGACAAGGAGATCATACCGCTCGATGCCTTCGTGAAGAAGATCCGCGCGGCCGTTGATACGCGCGTTGATCCGAATTTCGTGATCATCGCGCGCACAGATTCACGCGCGCCGATCGGCTTCGACGAAGCGGTGCAGCGCAGCAATGCGGCACTCGAAGCCGGGGCCGACATCGCCTTCCTCGAAGCGCCCCAGACGATGGAAGAGTTCAAGCAGGTGCCCAAACTTGTGAAAGGCCCATGCCTGATCAACATGGTGTGGCGGGGCAAGTCGCCCGAGGTGAAACTCGCTGAGGCACAGGCGATGGGCTTCAAGCTGGCGATCCTGCCGGGGCTGCTGATCAAGGCCGCGGTGGGCGCGTTCGATGAAGCGTTGGCCGCGATGCACCAAGCTGGCGCCCATCCCAAGCCGCGCCACGACATGAGCCTGCGCGAAATGTTCGACAAGGTCGGTGGCACAGCCTGGGACGGCGTGCGAAAGCGCTATGGGGCTTAAGCATCCAAGCCATCGTGTTGGCGCATCGCCAGATCGCGGCAGTGATCCGCAACCGGGCAAACGTCGCAGCGCGGCTGACGCGCCCGGCAGACCCGCTTGCCAAACTGGAGCAGCCAGAAGTGGCCATCATGCAGGGCCCACGCTGGCGCCCGTGCCTCTAACGAGGCGGCGGTCTGCGCTTCCGTCTTGCCGACCGCCAGCCCGATCCTGTTCGCCACGCGATGCACGTGCGTATCGACCGCGATGACGTCTTCGCCAAACGTGAAGCTCAGCACGATATCGGCGCACTTGCGGCCGATCCCCGGCAAGCTCATCAGGCCCTTGCGATCGGCGGGCACCACGCCGTCGTGCTCCTCCAACAGGGCGGTACAAAAGCGCCTGAGGTTGCGGCACTTCATATTGTAAAGGCCGGCCGGTTTGATCGCATCGATGATCTCAGCGTCGCTCAGCGCAAGCATGGTGCGCGGGGTGCGGGCGAGCTTGAAAAGTTGGCGGGTGGCCTTGGCCGTGTTGGCGTCGCGGCTCTGCGCCGACAGCATGCATGAGACGCAAGACCTGAACGCGTTGGGCTGGCCTTTGGGACCTTTGGCCCCGCGCGTGCGCCCCGGCATCGCCCCCTGCAGCCGCGCGAAGACGGTCTCGACCTCGTCAGCGTCGAGCAGCATTGGTGCGTGCGTCGCGGTTCCCTCGTCGGCCGCGCTTCCCTTGGCTCGCTTCACGCCACGCTCCTTCGCAACCCGGCCAACAAGAGGCAACGCGCTAAACGCGCGCTTTAAGGTGAGATCATCTTTGGACGATTTCGGACTTACCTGTGGTGATCCCGATTAATCGCACGATGATCTAAACGCGCGCTTTGCCCAGCACCAACTTCTGGTCGCCAAGTTTATCCTTCGGCCCCGCCCATGCGTAGGCCAGCAGGCAAGGTTCGCGATCCGGGAAGGTGATGCGATGGTTGCGTCCGGGCGGATTGAAGATCAGTGAGCCCGGCGCGTAGACGCCATCATCGTTCTCCGAGACAGACCCTGACAGGCAGAAGTAGCTCTCGGTGATGCCATCGTGGCTGTGCGTGGGATAGATGCAGCGTGGGGCGAACAACACCAGCCCCAAGATCAAACCGTCATAGGCGATCGGCCCGTGCGGCCCCGCGATTTCCGCATAGGCGAATTTGTTGACGAGGTGACGCGGCAGCTTTTCATAGCCGTACTCCCACGACAGCAACGGCACCACGCTCTCGATCGCGCGGATCACGGTCGCGGTCGGCTGCAGGCGACCCTTATCGAGTGCGCGCTTCAAGTGCAGGCAGACGGGCTTGGTCACCGGCTCGCGCACATGCAGCGGCGGATTAGCCTCGATCATCTTGGAGATCGTCTCACGCACCACCCGTTGGTGCGAACGGATCTTCGTGCTGCCCCCGGCACTCGAGCGCAGGTACATGTCGTAGATCTCACGCAGGAGATAGACCCAGTCGGGAACGTCGTGGAGACGGGCTTCGGGCGTCATGGGCTTTTGCGGGGTCCTTCAAGCTCATCCGCCGGAGGCGAAAGATGAGCGGCAAAGAGAGAGAGAGAGCGAGAACGCGCGTGACTTGAGGCCGGCCCCGGGTACGCGCATCGCGCCCCAGGGTGCAAGGTGGACGTCGTCGCAGCTCGGCCAGCTCCGCCGGCCCTAAATTACGGCAAGATTCGGGCTGGATCACTTTGCGAAGGAATTAAGTCACTGTTTTTTATGACCAATTCGTAAGGCCCATAAGGTTAATTTTTGCTCATCTTCCGGATCCGATCCTGCTTCAAACGCGTTCACCGCAACGCTATCTCGCAAACAGGAGGAGACTTCCCCCCATGATTCCGATGAACTTCCGTTCCGTTAAATCGCTGCGCCGGGCCGCCGTTGCGCTGGCCGTCGCGCTCCCCGTCGCCGTTGGCGCAGTCGCTGCCCAGGCCGGTGGCCACTCGAAAGACATCGTCGACACCGCAGCGGGCGCCAAGAACCTGTCCACGCTGGTGAAGCTGGTGAAGGCTGCTGGCCTCGTCGACACGCTGAAAGGCAAAGGCCCGTTCACGGTCTTCGCTCCCGATAACGCCGCCTTCGACAAGTTACCGAAGAAGGTCGTCACCATGCTGCTCGACCCCAAAAACAAGGCGGCGCTGCAGTCCGTGCTGACCTATCACGTGCTGTCGGGCAAGGTGATGGCCGGCGACATCGCGGGCAAGCAGATGATGGCGAAGTCCGTCCAGGGCGCGAAGATCGACGTCAACGCCAAGGACGGCGTTTCGGTCAACGGTGCGAAAGTCACCACTGCCAACATCGCGACGTCGAACGGTGTCGTTCACATCATCGACACGGTGATCCTGCCGCCGAAAATGCGCGGCTCGTTCTAGAGCAACGGGCACAAAGTGTGAGTAACCGGTTTAAACACTCACGCCTTCCCTTTGCGCCTAAAGTTGCTCTGCACTTGAAGATTAGATCATCTTTGGGCGATTTCGGGCTCACCTGTGGTGATCCCGATCAATCGCCCGATGATCTAACCGTCGGCGTCTCGCGCGGCGCTTCTGCGTTGACGATGAGAGCGCCTACACGATTGACGCGCCCGGCGGTCTCGCACGGGCGCGTTTTTCTTCGAGCGAACTATTCTGCGGCCGCACGCAGGACCGGTGCCGCATCCATCACCGTCTCATCGACGTGACTGCGGAATTTCTCAAAGTTCTCATTGAACATCGCCACGAGGGCTGCGGCCTGCTCATCGTAAGCCGCCGGATCAGCCCATGTGCTGCGCGGGGTGAGGATCGCCTCATCCACTCCATCGACCGCCGTTGGCACTTCAAAGCCGAACACCGCATCGGTGCGCATCGGCTGATCCTTCAAAGCCCCCGACAGGGCCGCGTTCAACAAAGCGCGCGTCGCCTTGATCGGCATGCGCTGGCCATCCCCGTACTTGCCGCCGGTCCAGCCCGTGTTGACCAGCCAGCAATCAACCTCGTGCGCGGCGATCTTGTCGCGCAACAGGTTGCCGTAGACGCTTGGGTGCCGCGGCATGAAGGGCGCGCCGAAGCAGGTCGAAAAGGTCGCGACGGGCTCTTTGCCCATGCCCTTCTCGGTGCCGGCGACCTTCGCCGTATAGCCTGACAGGAAGTGGTACATCGCCTGGCTCGCCGTGAGCTTGGCGATCGGCGGCAGCACGCCGAATGCATCCGCCGTCAACATCACGATGTTCTTTGGGTGACCGGACCGCCCCTGCGCTGAGGCGTTCGAGATGAACGGCATCGGATAAGCCGCACGCCCGTTCTCGGTCAGCGAGCCATCATCAAAATCCGGCATCCGCGTTTGATCGTCGAGCATGACGTTCTCAAGCAAAGCGGCAAAGCGGTTGGAGGCCGCCCAGATCTCCGGTTCGGCATCCTGCGACAGCCTGATCGTCTTGGCATAACAGCCGCCTTCAAAATTGTAGATGCCGTTGTCGGACCAACCGTGCTCATCGTCGCCAAGCAGCGTGCGCCGCGGGTCAGCGCTCAGCGTGGTCTTGCCGGTGCCCGAAAGGCCGAAGAAGACCGCCGCATCGCTGTTGGCGCTCGTGTTGGCGGAGCAGTGCATTGGCATGACGCCGCGCTCGGGCATCAAGAAGTTCAGGTAGGAGAACACCGACTTTTTGGTTTCGCCCGCGTATTGCGTGCCGCCGATCAGCACGAGTCTGCGCTCGAAGTTGCACGCGATCACCGTCTCGCTCTCGCAGCCGTGCCGTTCAGGATCGGCGCGGAAGCTTGGCAAGTTGACCACGCAGAATGACGGGTCGAAGTCCTTCACTTCAACCCGCGAGGGCCGACGAAGCAGGTAGCGGATGAACAGCGCATGCCAGGCGTATTCGGTGAAAACCCGCACGTTCAGCCGGTAATCTTCGTCGGCGCCAGCGAACAGGTCCTGCACGAACAGCTCGCGCTCGGCGGCGTGGGCGACAAAGTCATCGTACAGCGTGTCAAACTGCGCCGACGTCATCGCTTTGTTGTTGTCCCACCAGACTTTGTCCTCGGTGAACGCGTTGCGGACCGTGAACTTGTCCTGCGCGGAACGCCCCGTATGAGCGCCCGTCCGCACGCACAGCGCGCCCGTTGCGGCCAGCCGCCCCTCGTCGCGGCGCAGCGCCTGCTCCATGAGGTCAACGTTCAGATCGTTCATGCGAACGCTCTTGGCCGCACTGAGGGGGAAGAGGTCCTGGGTCATCGGCTTCACTTTTGTGATGGGTGAGGCTGGCCTGCCTGTTTCGTGGGCAGGGCTGCTCGAAGTTGGGTCACGACATTAGCCAGCTTGGACGCGCATGCAAGTCGCATCGCCCGCCATTACCCGGGCCATTCGTTGGAGAGGGAAAGAAATCTCTCACCGGGTGCGACATTCCCCCGGCGGCGTGGGGGCGTGGACACACCCTTGCATAGCGCGCAGTGGCGCAACCCTAAGGCGCAAGGCAACGGCCGACGTGCGCGGCAGTCTTTGCTTTTGTTGGAACCGACCTTAAAGCTGCGACAAAATGGTCTCGTCTGTGATTTTGTCGTCGGCGGCCAACATGAACGCTTTTGACAGCACGATCGATAAGCCCCGATCGCCCTCAAACGGCAGCCGAATGGTCTCCAGATTGGTGTCCTTGCTGCGACCAGGCACGATGCACAGGTAGCGATCCATCGGCGCGATCATGATGTTCGTGCTGCCGATATGGATCTTGTAGGTGTGGCGGGTCCCCTTCACATGCAGGAAGCGCCCGTCGATCCACGCCTTATCGCGGATCTTGAGCCGCGGCAGCAAACGCTCCAAGACGGCTTGGCGCGTCTTCGCCACCTCGCCCAATTCCCCGAAGGCATAGGTGTGCCAATACTCGCGCTGCGTTTCACGCGCTGCACCGCCGTCGCGCCACTGCGGGTCATTACCGACGCTCGCAACGCCCACGAAAAGGTCGACGTCGCGCATGATCTCGGAAAAGACGATGGCGGGGACATCGATGATATCCATGGCGGCGTCCGGCTGATCAACCTTGCGGAAGCGCACCTGATCGGTCGCCACGTAAAGCCAAATGCCCGCCTCGTTGAAAGCGTCGTCGTCCGCCACTTCATCAACCCAATACTCAGCTTGAATACCGTAAGCGGTGAGTATTTTGGATGCCGTCTCACTTTCGCGGCCATCATCATAAGCGCCCATCAACGTATATTTCCAACCGCGCAAGGCTGTTAGAACATTAAACTGATGCTGCTTCAGAAGGTGCGAAGCCATCCGGTTTGAATAAACGCGCGTGTTCACTTCAGCATCGGTGACCACATAAATCTCGCGATACGCCTGTTTAAGCGGCTGCGTGATTTCCAGCTGATCAAGTCGGTCCCGCCAGGCGAGGACATCATCCGTTTCCGCTTCAATCGGATGCCAGAGGCGCACCACCGTCGTTTCATCAATCGCAAGTGCGCGACCGTGGACATCCTGCCACGCGCCATCCACAAACAGGCCCGCCTGTCGCGCATCACCCGTTTGCAGCCACCAGATCATCGCGCGCGCGATCATCGAAACGAGACCGTGGTCGAGGTAGTATCTCGCGAAATCTTCGTACGGCCAGCTCATGTCTTCGACGAACAACCGGTCGATCCGGTCACGTTGTGCCGTTGACGCCTGCTGCGCACTCTTGGCGGTGACCCGCAGCGCCTTCAGCCGTTCGCTGTGGCGCTTATCGCTTTTGACAAACGCCGGCACGCTCTTTTGCGGCGACCCATCCGGCTTGGTCCAGGTCAACGCGGTTTTGCCGACGCCCGTCATCCGCAAGGTTAAGGCGTAGTCGTCAAAGGCGACGGTGCGTGCACCATCCACGAGATCGAAATCAGGCGCAGCCATCTCCTCGATTTGCGCCGGCTTCAGCCCCAGCTTTTCCGCGCGCTTGGTCAGCAGCGTCTCGATCAGCTTTTGCGTGTTGGACTGCTTGATCCGCAGCTTGAGCCGCGACAGATGGCTCACGCCTTCAAGCCCCTTGGTGTTCGCCAGCACATGCAGACAGGCGTTGCCAACCCCGGCGGCGGCCGGACCGACGCCCGGGATTTTCTCGAAGCACCGCGCACCCAGCCGCGCCACCAGATCAAGCGTCCGGCTGTCGTGGAAGGCGAGCAGCGAAAACACGAGGCCCTTGAGCAGCGCCTTGTCAGCATCCAGGTACAGCGCGCGTTCGGTGTACACGTGGCTATGACCGCCATGCGTGAACGTGTGCTCGGTCTCATTCACGTCCATGCTCAGCGCCGATTCGAGCCAGCGGTGCAACGTTGCTTTGTAGCGCGTTGCCCCCACCGCTTTAGTGCACGCGGCCACATGATCCCGGTAGGCTTTCGGCGGCTTAGCGCCGCTGAGCGCCGCCGCCTTATGCAACAGCGCGTGCCAGTGCGCAGCCTCATCGGACGTTGCCGCCGCCAGGTCATCGCGCAGTTGTTGGCCGAATGCCGTATTGCTGAAACGCGCAAACGGCTCAATCTTCTCAGCGCCGTGCTCCGCAACGTGCACCATCGCTTTCAGTTTGATGCCGATCTTGGCATTGTCCGAGCCGTAATAGCTGCGGTTTTCAGTGGTAAAGAGGGCGTCTTGCGACAAGCGCTCCAAACGGGGTTTGTCGTCGTCGCTCAGTCCATGCGCTTTGATAGCTGCTTCGAGTTGCTTGGTCATGAAGCCGAACGGCAGGAAATAGACCGCGCGATCAGGGCTTTGTTGGAAGGTCATCATACGATCAAAGAGCTCGAGGACTTCGGCGGGTGTAAAATCCGCTTTCGTCCGCATGAGCGCATTGAACACGTGATAGCATGCCATCGGCGTCCACATGGGATCGTCTGGCTCAGTCGTTGAGTGGCCTTCTTTCCGTTTGTTGACGGCCTTTTGCACGATCACGGTGCTTAACAGTAGGAGGCATTGCGCCTTGGCGCGCGGCTTTCTGTTTTTCAACGTCTGATAAGCGTCGTACTCTTTGAAACTCACGGTCTCATAAGTGTAGATATAGCGCCTGGCCTTGAGCTGCTCGATCAGCGCGAGCACGTCAGCATCGAGCGCCTCTACGGGATCGGAGCGCTTCGACAAAACAGCGCCGAGAAGTTTATCGATCATAAAATCAGCCTGGGTTTCGAAGGGAACGGAGCGGCCGTCAACGTGATCAAAGCCCGATGCGCTCAACCACCAACTAGCGGGGTCAGCTTTACGAATGTGATCTCCTGCGGCTCGAGCAGCGACACGCGTGCATCCAGGTCTTCGACCTGCGTCCCGCCCGCCAGCACGAAGAACCCGTTCGTTTCGAAAGCCTTCAAAGCCACGTCGATCTGCTTATCAACGTCAATCCGGCGCCGCTGGCGTTTGGGCTTGTTGAGCAACGCTTCGGCATCGCTCGGGCGGACCAGGGTATTGGCGAAAGGTTGGCCCGCCGCATCCACGCGGCGCTGGTACTCATCCACTTCCATGCGCACGCGCTCAGCGATGATCTCGCGCAGCGACACATCATGGGTCGCGAAGTTCAAGCGCAACTCCTGGACCACGGCCCCGCCGATCGTCTCATCGCGCAGTTTCAGTGCAACCGCCATCGTCTTCCCCCTGAACTGACCCACAAAGACCCGACGTGAACGCCGCCAAACTACAGCGTCTTTCCTTCAGATTTTACCAATCGCCGCACGATTTTACGTTCGCGTGCGCCCGCGCTCACCCTACCCATCGCGATTGACGCGCGCGCCTTGTGCCTGCGCCCGGGCAATGCGACCATAGACGAAGACGGGCTTCAGGCACCGTTCATCGGCAGGCGCCCACCTTGCTGCTGCCTTATTTCGCAGTCGATGGATGCGTTGAGACAGTGCG
>JBCBJZ010000029.1:0-26943 GCA_038522635.1 Pseudomonadota bacterium
ATCAACAGCCCTCGTGCGATAGCGTTCCTGACGGGCGGAAATTGGACGAGACGCGCGGGCGGGTCAATCGGCAGCCGCTAGATCGGCAAGAAGCGGGCAACCTCTGACCGGCAGAGGCCAGACGGCAGGGGTCCAGACGGCTTGGCGGACGGACGGCACGGCGGACAGAGGCAGACCAGCAAGGTGAACGGCCGTCACGACGTCCACACCTCACGCCCCGCGTCCGCTTACTTCAGTTTCCAAAACGGCAGCGCCAGGCTCCATCCTAATTTGGTCGGCGCCGGCGTCTGGTAGGGCTCAAGCCCGATCGCCATCGCCTCGTGGCCTGCAGCCGGCTGCGCCTGGTAGGTACCGAACATCCGATCCCAGATCGACAGCGCAAAGCCGTAATTCATATCGTGTTCGACCCGGTCGGTTGAGTGGTGGACCCGGTGCATATCGGGCGTGACGATCACTTTGCGCGCGATCGCGTCAAGCCAGCGCGGCAGCTTGACGTTGGCGTGGTTGAACATCGCCGACCCGTTCAAGATCACCTCAAACAGAACAACCGCCAGCGCCGCCGGGCCGAGGATCAGGACGCAAACCACCTTCCACAGCATCGAGATCCCGATCTCAATCGGGTGAAACCGCAACGCCGTCGTCACGTCAAAATCGACGTCCGCGTGGTGCATCTGGTGCAAGCGCCAGAATATCGGGATTTTGTGCGAGGCCACGTGCTGCAGCCAAATCGCGAAGTCCAGGATGCAAATCGCCAGCACGACTTCGAGCCAGAACGGCAACCCGACCAGGTTGAACAGGCCCCATCCCTGCTGCTCAGCGAACAGCGCGGCGGCAACCGCAATCAGCGGCATCGCCACAAGTTGCGCCACCGCCCCGATCACGCGGACCGTCGCGATACCAAGCCCGACCATGCTCAGGTTGGTGAACCACCGTGTGAGCCGCTTGTGCGCCAGCTTGCGCCTGGGCAGCCAAAGCTCCAGCAGGGCCATGGTGATGAAAATGCCAGCGAAGGCGCCGAAGCGCAGGGCAGGTTCGCTTAGTCCGGCGATGGTGGTCATGCGGGTCTCTTCCTTGGCGGGTCTGGTCAGTGCCGCGTGACCATTACAGAGCGCGCGGTTACACGCGAGATGACAAGTCGGTGAGCGAGGCCATCTGCCGCGGCGTTTTGGGGGGGTGGCCACCGGCGCAACAACCCTCGCGCATCGCCAGAAGAGCCGCCACCAAACCCTTGATGAAACGCGCCAGCGCGGGCCGCCCTTAAGCCTTGCTGATCAACTGCAGCCCGACCACGCCCGCAATGATCATGGCAATGCAAAGGAACTTGATGACCCCCGCCGGCTCATCGAAGATCGCGATGCCGATCACCACCGTCATGGCGGTGCCAACGCCCGACCAGATCGCGTAGGCGATGCTGAGTTCGATCTGCTTCAACGCCAACGTCAAAAAGCCCAGCGCCGCCGCGTAAAACACCGCCACGCCCACCGAGGGCCAGAAGTTGGAGAACCCGTCGGCCAGTTTCATCATCGTCGTGCCGAGGACTTCAAACACGATCGCAAAGCTCATAAAGACCCAGGACACATCATCCCCCTTTTCCGTTTCGCTCCCCACACGCAGAGATGTCGCCATGCTCTACACCCGCGCCGACCACCCGCGCGCAACGCTCATCCTCGCGCACGGCTCCGCGGTCGCGATGGATCATCCCATCATGGCGTCGCTGGCCGAGCGGCTCGCCGCGCGTGGCCTCAACGTGGTGCGCTTCAATTTCCCCTATATGGCGGAAAGCGTGGCGCGCGGAACGAAACGACCACCGCCGGCCGCCGACCGGTTGATCAACCCGTATGAAGAGGTCATCGCCGCGCTCGACCAAGACGTCTGCGCTGTCCCGTTGCTGGTCGGTGGCAAGTCGTTGGGCGGACGCGTGGCGAGCCTGTTGGCCGCTGAACGTACGCGCGCCATCGATACGACCTTAGCCGGCACCGCGCGATCGCAATTTGAGGGGCCACCGCTCAGGGGCGTGATCTGCTTTGGCTACCCGTTCCACCCACCGCGCAAGCCTGAGGTGCTACGCACCGCGCACTTGGCGTCGATCTCCTGCCCGGTGTTGATCGTGCAGGGTACGCACGATCCCTTTGGTACGCGTGACGAAGTCGCGACATACACCTTGGCGCCCACCGTTTCGATTAGTTGGATTGAGACGGGTGATCACGATTTGAAGCCGCTCAAATCGTCCGGGCTATCGCACGACGAGGCGCTTGATGCCGCTGCCGATGCGGCCGCTACGTTTCTGCCTACGTTGCCCGCCGGCTGAGCGCTAGAGTCGGTTCGCCGAAAAACCCGCCGCATCGGCCGGTATTGCCCGATCCGAACCGGCTCGAGCGAGCAGCCCCTTTGGCCGACGATCGCCTCACGCGGGCTCGGGCAACGTGCGCGGCAAAGCGAGCGCGGCGAGCACGATCATTCCGCCTGTGACAGCCAGGATGTAGAACAGCGTATCAAAGCCGTGGTTGGCGTGGACCCATGCGATGAACGGAAGCGCGACGGCCAATGTGCTGAAGCTGACGACGAAACGCGCCCCAAACATCGATGCGCGCAACTCGCGTTTGGCGAGGCGCCCGATCATGAAATCGTTGATCGGGATCTGCCCGAACGCGCCCAGCATAAAGGCCACCGCGACGAGCACGGCCGCGTGGTCGCGCAAGCCCGGCATCAGCGCAAAGAACGTCACCTGGATGAGCCCGATGGCCAACAGCACGGGACGCGGGCCGAAGCGATCGAGCGCGCGTCCGACCACCAGTTGTGCCAGCGATGCGATGGTAAAGACAACGAACGCGAGCCACCCGATCAGCGTCGCGGACGTGGCCAAACCGTCCAGGCGCTCCTCGAAAATCTTCGGCAGCGCGAAGGTGGTCGACTGAAACACCAGGCTGCCGAGCGCCGCGGTCGCCACGATGATCAGAACGCAGCGCAGCAAGATGCCGTTGTTCAGCATCAAAGCGAGACCACGGGCAATGCTGACCGGCGGTGCCGACGTCGCGTCTGCCCCGCCAGCGCGCGGGTCGATCGCCGCATCGCCGCCCGCCTTGCGCATGCCCCCATGGAACAACGCGATGTAAGCGAGACCGATCACAATCGAGATCGCGCCTGGCACGATGAAGGCCCAACGCCACCCTGCCGTGTCGATCAGATAGCCCGTCAACAGCGCTGCCGAACCGACGCCCAGATTGCCGAACACGCCGTTGACCGCGATCGCCATGCCGGTACCGCTGCGGCGGGCACCATCGACCACCAACGCCAGGCCGACCGGATGATAGATCGCCGCAAAAATACCGGTGATGAACAGACCCAACGCGATCTGCAACGGCGTGGTCGCCGCCGCCGTCAGCATCGAACCCAGCCCCGCGCCGATGAAAAACACCGCCATCATGCCCTGTCGGCTCCAGCGGTCGGCGAGCCAACCGGCGGGCAACGAAAAGACGCCAAAGGCGATGAACCCCGGCGTCGCGTAGGGCAACAACGCTGCGTAACTCATGCCCCATTCGCGCACCAGCACAAGGGCGGCAACGCTCGCGTAGATCAGCATGAAGAGGTGGTCGAGGAAGTGGCCCACGTTGAGAAACGCGGTGTGCACGCGCACCCGAGCTGGTGCCGCTGCGCCCGCTTCGGGACCGGTGAGGACGTCGCTCATGCCAGAGTGTTCCCGCGATGAAAGGCCCAAGCGCCGCCTGTGCGGCAGCGCTCCGATACCGTAGAGAACCGTCGCGCGGCCCACAATGGCCCACAGCAGGAGCCTGTTCCCCTCTGCTCAGCGTCCGCTCAACACGGTGGCCCCCGTCACAATGACCCCGTCGCGATTCTTCGTCTGGTCACAATTTGCCTCTTTAGCGTCGCCGCGGGAATAAACGACGCTCAGCCTTCTGCAGCGAACTGCAGAGACCTGGACCGGCACAATTTCGAGGGGACACGAGGGGACACATGCGCAAGCTCGTTGCAGCGATGATGGTCGCGCTCGCCTTGATCACGCTTGCGGATGCGGGCACGCGTGCCGCGCACGCCAAGCGCGTTGCGCTCGTGGTGGGGGTTGCGGCCTACACGTCCAGCCCGCCCCTTGCCAATCCGGCCAACGATGCCCGAGCGATGTCGGCTGCCCTCAAACGCTACGGCTTTGACGTGATCGTCGCGATCGACCCCGATCTGGGCGCCCTGACCCGCACACTTGAGACGTTCTATCAACGCGCGGTCGGTGCCGATGTTGCGCTCTTCTATTTCGCCGGTCACGGGCTGCAGTTGCGCGGCACCAACTACCTGCTGCCGACGACGGTGGCGCTACGCAGTGAAGCGCGCCTCTTGCAGGAAGCGATCCCTCTGCAGCAGGTGCTCAGAGCCATGGAAGAGCGCGCCAAGATCTCGATCACCTTTCTTGATGCCTGCCGCGACAACCCGCTCGCTGAACGCTTGCAGCGCTCGATCTTCGGGCGCAGCCGCGGTGCTGCGGTCCCGCGTGGGCTGGCGAAGGTTGCGCTGCGTACGCCCGATACGTTGCTCGTCTTCGCAGCCGCCTCCGGCAAAACCGCTGCGGATGGCGAGGGGCGCAACTCACCGTTCACCGCCGCCCTGTTGCGCCATATGGCGGCGCCCGGTCGCGACATCGAGGTCGTCCTCAAGCGCGTCACCCGTGATGTCGCCCGTGCGACCCGCGGCGCACAGGTGCCAGAGCGCCTGTCCCGGCTGACGTCGGACTTCGTGTTCAACCGCGCCGCCGACCGCTTCCGCTGGACGGCCCCACCGTCGGCGGGCACACCCACAGCAACCGGCCCACAACCGAAGCCTGCGCCGCGTACATCAGGCGCTAACACCGATGTTTGCGCGCGCGCCAACCCGCCCCTGGCCTGCCTATGGAAAAAACCATGACCCGCATTCATATCTCGCCCCGCGCGCGGCGCGCTGCCTTGGCGATCGCCGTCATCATGTGCGTTGCCGGATCAAGCTTGGGAACGGCCGTCGCCGCCGACTGCAACGTCCGATTGACGCCTAATGACGGCTACCGCGAACTCGCCCGCAAACTTGCGTGCATGAACGATAAGATCAAACGCCTCGAAGCCTTAATCGAACGCCAGGCTGGGCAGCGCGATCGTCCTGCGCGGGCACGTGCCGGTCAACCGGGCCCCGCGCCCAGGGCGGGCGCCTCTGCTTACGCTGCAGTCGTACACCAGGGCTTGCGTATCACGCTCCAGGCCTGCGGCTTGAACAGCCAGCGGCGCGGCAATTACTACTGCGCCTACACGGTGGAGAACCCAACGAACACCGACCGGAAGATGTGCCTCTCCGGCGCACGGGTCGTGACGCAGACAGGTCAGATCCTGTCCCGGCGCATCCGCCATGTTGTCGGGTCAACCACCCGCTCGCGCGAAGCTTGCGACGTTGTGCCCGCGGGCGTGCGCGCACGCGCCTCGATCGCGTTCGCTGCACGGGGCGTCACGCTTTCATCGCTGCAACTGGTCCGCGTGCGCTGCGGCGCGCGTTGTGTCCTTGAGAACCGCAACGTGTCGATCGATTAGATCATCTCAACGTTCGATCGGGATCACCAAAGGTAAGCCCGACATCGAACCAAAAGGACTTGTTACACCCGCTGATGGCGGGCACGGGCACCCCGCTCTAACGCGGCTGTGGTCAGACGATCGAGCCGCAGTTTATCGGCCAACAATTCAAGGAAACGGATCTCTTCCGCCTCGATCTTGAGGTCCACCGCCGCCACTTCGAGCGCCAGCATGTAAGCCGTCTCACGCAGGCGCGCGGGCAATCCATCGTCGATCATCTCAAGCGTCTTGTTGAGCCCATCGGTGCTCGCCAGCGCCTCCCCGCAGTCCTTGGCGATACCGACCAGTTGCTCCTCCTGGAAGCCGTCGAACATCGGCAACTGACGCACCACCGAACCGATGCGCGACAGCTCTTCGGTGGATATGCTGCGGTCCACCGCGGACATCGTGACCATGGCGTAGATGAGGGCTTCCTGGGGGCTGATGGTCGCGGGCATGATGTCCTCTTGTAACTGGCTGACGCGCCTTGCGTGCTGCCGATTTGGCGATGGTTGTAGCGCGTTTAAAGGTGCACACAAGATCGAGCGCGGCCTTGCCCGTCGCGTAGCCCTATCGAACGGCCCAACCCTACGACGCTAAAGCCGCAAGCGCGTGCTTCCCCTTCGAACCCGCACGCACTAGCTTCCCGCCTGATCGAAACCCACGCGCAAGACGCCGCGAAAGTCGGTTCGCCTCAGGCGATTCCACCTGAAGCGGATGAACTTTAAGCGCCAAGAGGCCAAACCATGACGTCCGCCCTCGACCACGACTCACTGATGCAAGCGGCTCAGACCTCCAAGGCCTGGCCCTTCGAAGAAGCCCGGCGCCTGGTCAAACGTCTCGAGAAGGCGAAACGGCCTGCCGATACGCCTGTGATCTTTGAGACGGGTTACGGCCCCTCCGGCCTGCCTCACATCGGGACCTTCGGCGAGGTGGCGCGCACCTCCATGGTGCGGCATGCCTTCGCGACCTTGACCGGTCGTCCCACCCGCTTGATCTGCTTCTCCGATGATATGGACGGCCTGCGCAAAGTGCCGGACAACGTGCCCAATCAGGAGATGCTCGCAGGCTACATCGACCACCCGCTGTCACGCGTGCCCGACCCCTTTTCGAGCGAGCACCCAAGCTTCGCGCACCACAACAACGCGCGCCTGCAGAGTTTTCTCGACCGGTTCGGCTTCGACTACGAGTTCAAGTCCGCCACCGAGGTCTACGCCTCCGGCGCGTTCGACGCGACGCTGCTGACAATGCTCAGGGCCTACGACAAGGTCATGGACATCATTCTGCCGACGCTTGGGCCTGAGCGCCGGGCGACCTATTCGCCGTTCCTGCCCGTGTGCCAGCGCACCGGGCGCGTGTTGCAGGTGCCGATGATCGCCCGCGATGTTGAGGCGGGCACCGTCACCTATGTCGACCCTGAAACCTCCGAGGAGGTGACGACGCCGGTCACAGGCGGACGCGTCAAATGCCAGTGGAAAGCCGATTGGGCGCTGCGGTGGGCAGCCCTCGGCGTCGACTACGAGATGGCCGGCAAAGACCTCATCGAAAGCGTCACGCTGTCGTCCAAGATCACGCGTGCGCTTGGTGCCACACCGCCGGAAGGCTTCAACTACGAGCTCTTCAACGATGAAACCGGCCAGAAGATCTCCAAATCCAAGGGCAACGGCCTAACGATCGAAGAGTGGCTGACCTACGCGACGCCAGAGAGCTTGTCGCTTTTCATGTTCCAGAAGCCGAAGACGGCCAAGCGGCTCTATTTCGATGTGATCCCCAAAGCGGTCGATGAATATCTGACGTTCCTGGCGAAATACCCCGAGGCTGACGCTGCGGCCGCGCTGCAAAACCCGGTCTGGCACATCCATGCGGGGGAGCCGCCGCGCGCGCAGCTTCCCATCAGCTTTGCGCTGCTGTTGAACCTCGTCTCCGCATCGAACGCGGAAGATGGCGAAACGCTATGGGGCTTCATCCGCCGCTACGCGCCGGGCGCGACGCCGCAGGATCACCCGGTGCTCGATGACCTTGTCGGCTACGCGATCCGCTATTTCCGCGATTTCGTGAAGCCGACGAAGGCGTTCCGCGCGCCAACCGCGCAAGAGCGTGAAGCGTTGCTGGCGCTCGATGCAGCGCTGGCCGCCGCAGCGCCCGATGCCGACGCTGAAACGTTGCAGTCCCTCGTCTACCAGGCGGGGAAGGATAACGGTTTCGCCGACAACCTGCGCGACTGGTTCAAGGCCATCTACGAAGTGCTGCTGGGCCAGAGCCAGGGGCCCCGCTTCGGTTCGTTCATATCGCTTTACGGGCGCGACAACACGCGTGCCTTGATCGCCGAACGCCTAGAGCAACGGGCGCAAAGTGCGAATCACCTGCTCAAACACTGAGGCCTTGCCTTTGCGCCCAAAGTTGCTCTGCACTTTAAGATTAGATCATCTTAGGTCGATTTTGGGTTCACCTGTGGTGATCCCAATCAATCGCCCGATGATCTAGCCGCTGCGTGATGAAGTCTCGTAAAGCGGCAGCGCGACAAGAAGAACGGCCATGAAAAAGTTTGGATGACCGTTCTGCTGCAGTGCAGAACGCCGACCGACTGTGAGCAAGCCGATCAGGCGCCCGTCATCGCTTCTCGCTGCGCGGACGCGGCTTGCCGCATTGGCAGCCGATGGGTGACCCGCCGAGGCGTCAAAGGCTGCCCCGTTGCCGCGCGCTCCTCAGCGGGAAGCACATCAAGGCTCGGCCAAAGGCCACACGTCAACGCGCGTGCGTAGGGTTCAGCATGACCGCCCCGGTGGGTGGCGTCCGCAGCACCTTGCGCGTCATAGGTGAGCCGCTCGATGGATGCAGCGTAGGCCCAGCCGCCCGCGTCATCGCGTTCAGCTCGCACGATGCCGTACCAGCCGTCAGCCGTGCCATCATTGGCCGGCATGCCGATCACGCCTGGATTGAACCAGAGCTGTGGCCCGAACGATCGGGCGAACGGGATGCCGCAATGCCCGGCCAGCACGATGTCGGCGGTGGTGGTGGCCAGTTCATCGCGCAACGCGCCCGCGTCGGACGCGAACAAGAAGCGGTTGTTCGCCGCAAACCCGCCATGGACCACATCGATCACAGCCGCGCCGTAGCGCAGCCGCAAGCTCGTTGGCAGCCCCGCCATCCAGCGGCGCGCATCATCATCGATCCGCTGCGAGGCGTACGCGTACCAGTTGCGCGAAAGCAGGTCGCACGCTGTGCCAGCTTCAAAGCCGCAACCACAATCATCGCCACCGTTCGCCATCTGCTCTTCGCAGTTGCCGGCAACGACATGGCAGTCCCACGCCCGTACCGCGTCCACGCAAGCGGCCGGATCACCGCAGTAGGCCACCACATCGCCAGTGCAAATGACGTGCGACGGCGCGATGCCCTCTCGCGCGGCGATCGCCTGCACGGCCTCAAGCGCATGCCGGTTCGAATAGGGGCCGCCGAAGACGAGCAGCGGTTGATCTGGAGAAAGCGTGAGCAAAAAGAGGCTCCCAATCTGGGGTCGAACTCTAAAGTGAGGCGGATCAGCGCCCACGATGCTGGCAATTGAACCAGGTCACTTTTAAGCGAAGCCATGCGGCCGCGCCAGGGCGGTGGGGGCTGCGGGCGTGTCACGATCTTTCACGCTGCGGTGAGCGTGGGCCCGCAGTCGCCGATCTCTCCGCGATCAGCCCTCTTCGACAAGGCCCCACGACGTCATCAGCGTCTCGATCAGCGCTTGCGTGCGGGCCTTCACCGCCGCCTCGTCCCAACGCTCCGCCTCGCCCAAGACCCTTGACATCGCAAACACGCTTCCTTGGTAGACGACGCGCTTTTTTGTGAAGGTTTTCGCTCCGGCATCGTGATTTTCAGACAAGGTCAAAACCGTCAGATTGCCCAGCGCCTGAACGATCGCTCGGGGCACGCTGCGCTTCGGGGCCCACACCGTACCCTTCTTCATCGCAGCTTTCGGGATCACATGCTCGATCGTTGCCGTCTTGAAGCTCGCGACCGCATGGTCACCGGCTATTGAGCCATCGATCCGCCGCAAGTAACCGTTGACCCGCGTTTTGCGCCCGAAATTGTCATAGCGAAGCTGTTCAACACCCTTCGCAATGATCGATGGCGTGGGGGCCGCCGCGGTGAGGATTTCGGCTTCATCGCCGGTTTCGATCGCCTCGCAAAGCCGGTAATAGCGCTGCATGCGCTGGCGCCGGTCGTGATTGCCCAGATCCATCAGCGTCGCGCTGGCTTCCAGGTTGCGGAAAAACGCCAGCGCCTCGGCCGCATCCAGCCGATCGCGATGGCGCGCAAGCCACAACACAGCCGGCGCCCGCCACCCCACATGGTCCAGCAATTGTAAGTACTGGACCCGTCGGTTGACCGGCGCGAACGCGGCATCACCTTCGCCCACGCTGAGCGTCAACAGGGCGTGCAAAGCACCCGCGCAAGGCGCCACAACGTCATGCACGAAGCGTTCTGTCGCATGCGCCTCCTGCAAGCGGTAGTGCTGCGTAAGCTCAATCTCGAGGAGTTGCTGGCCCTCGCGTTTCAGCGCCATCTGCTGGATCAGCTCCAGCAGCGTTCGGAACGATTCCGCGCCCAATTGCGTGCGCCAGCTGTCCCAGGTGTTGGCGCAGGCATCCCGGCTTTCAGGGTCGGCGATGTAATCGAGAACCGTTACCTTGAAGAGATCGGTGTCGATCAGTTTCAACCCTCGGATGTGGGTGAGCTGAAACATGCTGGCTGCCGCTTCCGGCCCGTCGATCACCACGGTGAGGGTGACGAAACAGTTGTCCAGCAGGTAGGCCGCGAAGCGCTGGCGCGTCTCCAGATCCATCGCCTCGATGACAGCGCGCATCTCCTGCATGTTGCGCACGACGTGCGCGCAGCTTTCATGCTGCATCAGCGGATCATCATCGCTGCCCTCGATGGCGGTCGCGCCGTCGCCCAGAACCCGTTCGCGCAACGTGATCTGCATCGGTTCAAGCGTCACCGCCACACGCGGGCGCTGCACATCGCCGGTCTGATCGAAGATAAGCGCGTTGAGCCGTGCTTGCGTGGCAGGATCATCGCTCACCAAGTCGCGCAAGACGGCGAACAGGATGGTGAGCGTGGTGATCCGCTGCTGCCCATCAACCACGGAAAGCGCGTCGGCAGTGTCAACGCCGACGTGCGCGCTGATGATCTGACCGAGCGGGTACCACGGCGTGTTCTGCTCTACCCGCGCCCTCACGTCCTGCACCAGGCGGACGGCGTGCTCGACGTCCCAGGCGTATACGCGCTGGTACCACGGCAGCTCATACTGCTTTGCGAACGCGAACAACGCCTCGACCGAGAGGCAATGCGTCTCCAGTGGCTTTTGCAATGACGTACCCCGCGTCGAAATTGAGAAAGAAAGGTTGTTCGCAGCCCGCAAGCGTAATCGGCTGGCGGAGCGGCTTTGCCTGGGATGAGAGGTCCTGGCGTCCTTGAAGGGCTTAGGAACTGGACGTTATGCGGCCAGCGCCCATAGAGCGTTGATGCGTTGCGTGAGCGCAAGTTCGCGACGTCGCACATCGGGCGGTCGCCACGCCGTCATGGTTCTTAGCGGTTCAAGCAAAGGAAGCACCTTAGCATCGGTGGCCGCCTCAAAGTAAATGGCGTGCTTCTTGTCG
Organism: Pseudomonadota bacterium; assembly: GCA_038522635.1. GTDB lineage: Bacteria > Pseudomonadota > Alphaproteobacteria > Rhizobiales > Hyphomicrobiaceae > JBCBJZ01. The sequence continues at coordinate 11,222 of JBCBJZ010000029.1, forward strand.
AAGGCGCTGTTGCGCGCGCGGTCGTTCAGCTTGTGGTCGACGAGGAACAAATTGCCAAGCGACTGGGCGCAGGCCTCGCGTTCATCGGCATCGGGAAACCAAGTGCGCCAGGGGCTATCGCTCGATGTGCGCTGCGGCAGGAAGTGCTCAACGGAGAAGTTGGCCATCCGATCGGAAAGGATCTCGCCCGCGGCGTCCTCTTCCAATCGCCACAGGATGATTTTGCACAACGGCGAGCCGCGCTTGTAAAGGCCGCGCAGGTTGAAGCCGATGTTGCGTAGTTCTTCGCGGCTCAACGCCCATACGGACGCTTCAGGATTAGCCGCTTCACCGTTGCGCACCGCCTGCAGGAGGGCCGTCATCCGACCCTGGCGTTTCTCGCGCCCCAGCCCCAGCAGGCGCAACGCGTGGGCCAGCCGATCGAGCCGCTTCAAGAAGGCCGCGATCTTTGCCGGCTCCTCGCGGTGCTGCACCGTGAACAGCAGCGTTGGCGCCACCCAGTCGCCACCCGAAAGGCGGTTCAGCCCCACCAGCAACGCGTTGATCTCGCCCGCATAGGCCCCGCCTTCAAAGCTGCTGGTCAGGATTGCCCGGTGCGCGTTCGCGTGCGGCTCCAGCAGGTCTTCGAAGAAGCGTTGCGCATCGCCATGTTTCTCCATCATGGCGACCGCGGCAGCGATGATCGGCAGGCTGGGGCGCCCGTGCAAAGTCCGCAGCAGGGCGAAAAACGCGTTGAAGTCGGCGCCCAGCATGGCGCTCACCCGCGACCAGGCAACATCGATGGCCGGCATGGAGGCACGCGGAAGCCGGGCAAACAGTTCCGACTTGATGATGGCGTGGCGATCGAGCGGTTTGCCACGGTCGTTCAGCGCGCTGAAAATGCGGTGCGCGCGATCGATCGAGGGGGCCACGACAACGATCACCTGGACACCCTTGACGGCCCAACGCGCAAAGGCGGTTTGCTCCTCGGGCGTCAATTCGGCGAGCGCCAGCTTGAAGCGTTCGCGCACCAGCATAAGCGCACGTTTCGCCGGCGTGTCGGCGTCATCGTCAGCGGGCGCGAGCGTCGCGCCGCGCGCCTGCACCGCGCGTTGCATCAGCCCGTGCTCATCGGCCGCCAGACGCAGCTTGACGCTGGTCTCCGCGTCGCCCTCGCCTTCAATCAGCGCGTGGAGGGCATCGGCCGCCGCAGCATCATGCGACGCGATCAGATCGCGCAGCACGCACAGCAGGATCGTCAGCGTGGTCAGGCGCTGCAGCCCATCGATCAGGAACAGCGCTTGCGGCGAAGCACCATCGGTGAACTCAACGGCGATCGGCGCCGGGGCCTTATCGCCCGTACCGCCCGCCGGGCACACCACGATCGTTCCGATGAAGTGGCCCTGCGGCTCATCGCCCGCCGCGCTGCCGTTGGCCTCATCCTCCTGCAGTGCCACCATCAGATCGTTGATGAGGTCGTCAGCTTCGCGTTCGCCCCAGGAAAAGCCCCGTTGGAACGAAGGGACCAGCCAGCCATGACCGGCTGCCAGGATTTGCTCAAGATGAGCGGGCTGCGCGTTGAAGTTGGTCGCCATTTACGATTACACCGTGCTGCCGCTTGCCGGGGTTCTTATCACTTCCTCGGTGTACGGCTTATTCTCAAGACTATGCTCAACTTGTCAGAAGTCTTTGCCGTGACTAGGCGGCACTTTGTGAATTTCTTGTGCAAGAAAGCCGGCAATCGAACACAGTTGGGGCGAACAAGCGCCGCTGAGCGTAGCGCTTGCAACCAAGGCGGGCAAAGAGCCAATGCCGTTTGAGGGGGCAGAGATGGACGCGGACGCGAAGGAGCGCCCGACGGGGCAGCTTGTTTACAAAATTACGACGGTGCAAGCGTGGGACGCGGCTTCCCATGCCGGCCGGTATGATGGCAACGCCGATGACGCGCGCGATGGGTTCATCCATCTATCGACGGGCGAACAGGTCGCCGGCACGCTTGCGAAACACTACGCGGGCGCGGGCGATCTCCTGCTGATCGCCTATGCGGCCACGGACCTCAACGCGCTGCGATGGGAGCCCTCGCGTGGCGGTGCTTTGTTTCCGCACCAGTACGGCACGCTGGACCCCGCTCAGGCGCGCCACGTGTTGACGCTGGCAGCCGATGGGCAAGGCGGGCATACGCTTCCCGACGAGGTTCAACGATGATCAGCGGGCTTTACGACCTGGCACGTCCGATGCTGCTCGCGCTGGAGCCAGAGCGCGCGCATGAAACGACGCTGCGTTCGCTCGAACGCGGGCTTTACCCGCGCGGAGAGGCCGATGCTGCGGCCCTCGCGACCAGCTTTTGCGGCCTTGCGCTGCCCAATCCGATCGGGATCGCGGCAGGCTTCGATAAGGATGCCCGTGTGCCCGACGCGATCCTGGGGATGGGCTTCGGCTTCGCCGAAATCGGCACCGTCACGCCGCAGCCGCAGGCCGGCAACCCACGCCCTCGCGTGTTCCGGCTGATCGCAGAACGCGCGCTCATCAACCGTTTGGGCTTCAACAACGCCGGCCACGCAGCAGCACTTCGACGGCTCCAAGCGCGCGCTGCGAGCGGGGTGGTCGGCGTCAACATCGGCGCCAACAAGAACACGGCGGACCGCACGGCCGACTACGTCGCAGGCCTCACCGCCTTCTACGATGTGGCGCACTATTTCACCGTCAACATCTCATCGCCCAACACGCCGGGTCTGCGCGATCTGCAAGCGCCTGCCGCACTCGATGCGCTGTTGGGCGCCCTGATGGAGACGCGTGAAACGCTGATGCGCGCCCGCGACGGGCGACGCGTCCCGCTCATCGTTAAGCTCGCGCCCGATATCGCCGAAGCCGACCTGCCTGCCGTGGTCGAGCGCTTGGAAGCGCACAGGGTTGACGCGATCGCCGTCGCCAACACCACGTTGACCCGCCCCGGCATCGGGCACGCGCAAGCCGGCGGGCTTTCAGGGCGCCCCCTGTTTCACCGGGCAACGGTGATGCTCGCGCGCGTCTATACGCTGACCGGCGGCCGTGTGCCGCTCGTCGGCATCGGCGGCATCACGGACGGGGCAAGCGCCCGCGCCAAGATCGAGGCCGGCGCGAGCGTCATTCAGATCTATACGGGCCTCGTTTACGGCGGTGCCGGCTTGCTGCGCGACGTGAAAGCTGCGCTCAGCGAGGCTGCAGCAGGACACGCGGACGGTCTCGCCGGCATGAGAGGCAGGGCCGCGAACGCGTGGGCCGCAAAGCCGCTTGATCCGGCTTGAGCCGGTGCTTAGCCCTTTGCGGCCGCGATCAGGCTTCTTCTGGACGAAGGCCCTGCGCGAAGTGGGGCGCGTCTTCAGCGATGTCGTAGTAGTCGCCCTTGTCCGCGCAGAAGATGTGAGCCTCGATCTTGAGGCCCGTGGCGCCATCTAACGTGCCAGCGGCAATCGACGTCGCGTCGAGGCCGTCACGCTTCCAGAAGAGCGTGCTTCCGCATCGCCCACAGAACCCGCGCGAGGCGAAGTCTGATGCCCGGTACCACATCAGCGCGCCTTCGCCGTCACTGACCGTAAGGTCGGCGTCGGACGCCGCCGTTGCCGCCATGTAGTTGCCCGTGCTCTTGCGGCACTGGACGCAATGGCATCCGAGGACCGGACGCAAAGGCCCCGTCACGCGGTAGCGCACCGCGCCGCATAGACAGCTTCCCTCATGCGCCCGTTCTGTCATCGCTCGCGTCTCCCTTCATCGGCTTCCCCATCGCCCACGCGCTTTCACTCACGTCTGGGCGCTTACATCTGGGCGCTCACGGCGACCTCGCGCTTTTTCACCGCGTGCTGACATCGTTTCACGCTCGCGTTGAGGGCCTTTTGGACCGCAACGCCCACCCTCACCTCATGGATCAGGCGCCGAACAGCGGCGCAGCACCCCCCAAGAGGAGAGCCACCATGACGAACCTTGCCAACACCTTCAAAGCCATCGCCGCCGTTGCCATCGTCGCCGCAAGCCTCACCGCCGCCCAAGCCATGACCGCCGACAACACCGCCTCCGCCAACCCAACCGGGTTCACCGGCGCCCCCGCCTGGGTCAAGCGCGCCTTTGCCGGCAAGGAGCGGTAAACGCGGGCGAGAGGGCCCAAGGCGGCACCCTGTCTGGTTGATCCGGGCGGGGTGCGATTCGGCCGCCCGCGCTTGCGCTGCCCCGCCCCCCATCCGGTGCGATGCGCAGGCATCATCTTCAATGCGATGCATCGGGCACCACTTTCAATGCGATGCATCGGGCATCACCCTTAGTGCGATGCATCCGGCATCGACGCCTTCCGCTGCGCCACAAATGCGCGCAGCGCTTCATCCACCCCCGGATCGAGCGCCGGCGCCTCATACGCCGCCAACATGGCCTTCCATCGCTCGTTCGCGCGCACCAGCATGTCGCGTTCGCCTTCCGCCTTCCACTGCTCGAACGAACCATTGTCAGCCAACTGCGAGCGATAGAACGCCGTCTCGAAATGCGCCTTGGTGTGATCGCTGCCGAGGAAGTGCCCACCGGGCGCCACCTGCTGGTACGCCTCCATCGCTTGCGCGCTCTCGCCCATGTCGATGCCCTTGGCCAACACGTGCATGGCGCCCAGTTGATCGCAGTCCATCACGAACTTTTCGTAGCTTGAGGCGAGCCCGCCTTCGAGCCACCCGGCCGCGTGCAGCACAAAGTTCGTCCCCGCATGCAACGTCGGCAACAGCGTTTGCGCGCTCTCATAGGCACTTTGTGCATCGGCCACCTTCGAAGCGGTCAACGAGCCACCGGAGCGAAACGGCAGGTTGTAACGCCGCGCAAGTTGAGCCGCCCCCAACGTCGCCATCGCGCCTTCAGGCGACCCGAACGTCGGTGCGCCCGACTGCATGGAAAGCGTTGCGACGAACGTTCCAAAAATGCAGGGCGCTCCGGGCCGCACCAATTGCAGGAACGAGATCCCCGACAGCACTTCGGCGATCACCTGCGTCAGCGTCCCCGCAATCGTCACGGGGCTCATGGCGCCTGCCATGATGAACGGCGTGATGATGCAGGCCTGGTTGTTCTGCGCGTAAATCTCGGCTGCACCCAACATGCTGCCATCCCACACCATCGGGCTGTCAGCATTGATCAAGCTTGTTGTCACCGTCGGCAAATCGTCCGTGCCAAACAGGATCTTGCACATCGCAACGGTGTCGGCCGCGCGCTCGCCGTGCGTCACCGATCCCATGAACGGCTTATCGCTCAGCGTCATGTGCGCGTAGATCATGTCCAGGTGGCGCTTGTTGACCGGCACGTCGACCGGCTCGCACACCGTGCCGCCGCTATGGTGCAGCGCGGGGCTGAGATAGGCGAGCTTCACGAAATTGCGGAAATCCTCGATCGTGCCGTAGCGGCGCCCCTGGTCGATGTCGTGCACGAAGGGCGGGCCGTAGACGGGCGCGAACACGGTCGCATCGCCGCCGATCTGAACGCTGCGGGCCGGATTGCGGGCCGTTTGCGTGTAAACCGAAGGCGCGGTCTTGATCAGCTCGCGGGCAAGCCCCTTAGGAAAGCGCACGCGGTCGCCATCGATCGAGCAGCCGGCCGCCTTGAGGAGCGCGTGCGCTCGCGGGTGGTTACGAAACTCAACGCCGACGTCCTGCATCAGCGTTTCCGCGTTCGCTTCCAGCGTCGCCAATCCCTCTTCGGTGAGCAGCTCCGTCACGGGGATGTGCCGCGTGATGTAGGGCACGGCCGCAAGCGCTGAGCGGCTGGCGCGGGCGGCGCGACGGGCTTCACGGCCGCGGCGGGCCTCACGGGGGCGGGTCTCGGCTTCGCTCATGGCAAGGGCGTCCTCCGGTCAGCGGCGTAGCGGATCACAAAGCCTAATGAGGGCGCGGGGGCGTTCACCCCCCTCCACCCGACACCCGCTTGCGCGAAGCTGTCACTTTGCAGCAGCGTCACCGCTGAAGACGTCGCTCGTTCAGCCCGGCGTTGCGGCCTCTGCCACGAACCCGCTGTCAGGCGCCTTCACGCGCTGATCACGCAAGCGTCAAAACTGTGATCTTCATCACAGGCGACGAGGAGAACGGGCCCCATCTCAAGGTCATCGCCGGAGACACCGGCTCAACAGCAAGGAGACTTGAGATGACGACTTTGAAAACCACGCTTGCCGCCCTGACCGTCGCAACGATCAGCACCGGCGCCGCCATGTTCGGCACCATCGCGGCCGTCACCACCACCACAGCAGGTGTGACCGCGCTCTCAGCCGTGACCCTCGCAACGCCGGCTGAAGCTGGCCGCAAGGGCAAAACCAAGCGCGCGATGCGCAAGATCGACAAGGGCAACAAAGCCTCGCGCAAAGGCAATTACGGTAAAGCAGCACGGGCTTACGGCGCTGCAAACCGCATCATGGGTAAAATCAGCCGCTAACCGCACCCGGGACCGCGTGGGCCATGGCCTGCAGCATGGCTCGCGCGGTTCGCTTGCGGCGACGGTGGTGACGGTAGTGACGAACCACCGTGACCTGAAACCGGGTGCCTCCCAACATCCGTCCCTGGTTCGCGGGGCGGCTCCCCGGGGGTGCGGTTCGATCTAACTGGCCCCGGGGCGACAAAGACGGTCGCGCCGCGGCAAGCCGGGCTGCACCCAAGCCCCGACACTGGTGTCAAACCAACACCAGCGTCGGGGCACACGCGCATGAAAAGTGAAGCACGGGTTGTGGTGATCGGCGGCGGCGTTGTGGGCGTCGGCACATTGTATGCGCTCGCGAAAAAGGGCTGGTCCGACGTCGTCCTTGTCGAGCGCCGCGAGCTGACATCGGGCTCCACGTGGCATGCCGCAGGCCTGCTGCCGTTGTTCAACCTGAGCTATTCGGTCGGGCAACTGCACAAATATTCAGTCGCCCTCTATGAGGGCCTCGAAGCCGAGACCGGCCAACCGGTCGGCTTTCGCCAGGTCTCCAACATCCGCCTGGCGCGCACGCGGGACCGGATGGATGAGTACCGGTATTACGCCGGCGTCGCCGAGACGATCGGTGTCGACGTGAGGTTCTTGACGCCCGCGCAGGTGCGTGAGCGCTGGCCGCTGTGCCGCGATGAGCCGTTGTTGGGCGCCATACAGCATCCACGCGACGGCTACATCCAGCCCGCTGACTTGACCCAGGCGATGGCCACCGGTGCACGCGCGAAGGGCGCAGAGATTTACCGCAACACCACGGTGACGGGCATCGAGCAGGGGGCAGATGGCCGTTGGTGCGTGCACACCGACAAGGGCGCCATCACGTGCGAGCACGTCGTCTCCGCCACCGGCAACTTTGCGCGGGCAACCGGTGCGATGGTCGGCCTCGACGTGCCGGTGATCCCGGTTGAGCATCAGTACATCGTGACCGAGCCGCATCCGGCGATCCGGGCTCGGCAAGCGGCGGGCGAACCCGAAATGGGCGTGCTGCGCGACAGCGATTCTGGCTGGTACATGCGCGAAGAGGCCGGCGGGCTCATTCTTGGCCCTTACGAGAAGGGCGCACCTGCCTGCTACGTCGATGGCCCCTCGCCCGATAGCGAGTACGAACTTTTCCAGGAAGACCTGGAGCGGCTGGAGCCGCACATGGAAACGGCCTTCGATCTGGTGCCCGCGTTCGGCGAAGTTGGCATCAAGAAGGTCTACAACGGCGCCATCGCGTACACGCCCGACGGCTCACCTATCGTGGGGCCAGCTTGGGGCTTAAAGAACTTCTGGCTCAACGAGGGCCACTCGTTCGGCGTCACCGCTTCGGGCGGCGCGGGCTGGCAGCTTGCCGAGTGGATCATCGAAGGTGAACCCTCGCTCGACATGATGGGCGTCGATCCACGGCGCTTCGGCCCCTACGCCGCGCGCGGCTACCTGAAAACCAAGAACGAAGAAGCCTACGCCAACGTCTTCACGCTGCATTACCCCGACGAAGAGCGCACCGCCGCGCGGCCCCTCAAACGCAGCCCCTGCTACGATCGCATGGCAGCGCTCGGCGCGGTCTTCGGCTGCGTCTACGGTTGGGAGCGGCCGAACTGGTTTGCGCCGGAAGGCTACGTGCTGCCGGACGATGAGAAAGCCAGCGCTGATGTGCTGCTCAACCACAATCATCCCGGTCAACCGGCCGACGGCAAGCCGCCGCGCGAACGCTGGTCGTTCCGGCGCTCCAACTATTTCACGCATGTGGGCAACGAATGCCGCCATGTCGCTGACGCGGTGGGCCTGCTCGATGCCACCGCCTTCGCCAAATTCGAGGTCTCGGGCCCGGACGCTGCCGCCTGGCTCGGCGCGACGCTGTCGAACCGCGTGCCTGAGGTGGGTCGGATCACGCTCTCCTATTTGCTGACCCCGCGCGGGGGCGTGCGTGCGGAGTTCACCGTGTTCCGGGAGGGGCCGCAGCGCTTCTACCTTGTGGGTGCAGGCGGCCTGGAGCGCCACGATGAAGATGTGCTGCGCAAGCATCTGCCTGCGGACGGTTCGGTGCACTTTGAGCGCGTCAGCGGGCAGTACGGCGTGTTGGTGCTCGCAGGCCCCGCAAGTCGTGACGTGCTGCAAAGCGTCAGCGATGCGGACCTGTCGAACGCCGCTTTCCCTTGGCTGAGCGGGCGCACCATCGATGTCGGCATCGCTCAAGCGCGCGCGCTGCGGGTCAACTACGTCGGCGAACTGGGCTACGAGTTGCACCATCCGATCGAGATGCAGCAAACGCTGTTCGACACCTTGATGGCAGCCGGACAAGCGCACGGCATCAAGCCGTTTGGCGCGCGGGCGATGGACAGCATGCGCATTGAGAAATCCTACCGCGCGATGGGCCGCGAGTTGTCGATCGAGTATGCCGCACTGGAAAGCGGGCTGAACCGCTTTGTGCCGCTCAACCGCGAAGCCTTCGTAGGTCGCGATGGACTGGCCGCCTGGCAGCGCAAAGGTTTCGATAACCACTTCGTGACGCTGGAGGTGCATGGCGTTGGTGATGCCGATGCGCGCGGCTCCGAACCGCTCTACCACGAGGGCGAACTGGTGGGCCGGACGACGTCGGGGGGGTATGGCTGGCGCACCCAACGTTCGCTTGCGCTGGCGATGGTGCCGCCCGCATTGAGCGCCGAAGGCACGCGGTTTGAGGTCAAGATTTTGGGCGAGCGCCACGATGCAACTGTGGTCGCGGAAAGCCCCTATGACCCCAAAAACGAACGGCTGCGCGCCTGAGTCAAACGCGCCTGAACAATCTTTAACGCTGCCGCGAACGCTCAATCCTGCTAGGGCGTGCGATCCGATGTGGTTGTGCGGGCCCGCCTGCGACAGGCCGCACACGCCCGTTCCACTTGAACTTTGCAGGACCATAACCAACGTTCGGTACTGTGTTTGCACGGCCCTAGCGCGTGGCCTATAAGCTCCAGACACGTTGGTCATCGACGACCTTTCTCGCCCGTCGGCCCAACATCTCCTCGTCGGAGCGAACCGCCTCTCACGGTGCACCCTCTTGGGGCTTGGTCATTTCAGCTTTGAGGTGATCACCCACAACGGTGTGCCGCCCCTGGACTTAAGATCATGCGTCGCGCCCGATGCGCCGGCGCATATGACATAAGGTAGATGGATGCCCTGGAACAATCAGAACGGTGGCGGTTGGAAGAGCGGTGGCGGCGGCGGGCCGTGGGGCCAAGGCGGCGGTAGCGGCGGCGGAGGCGGCGGTGGCTCCGGCCAACAGCCCGACCTGGAAGAGCTGCTGAAACGCAGCCAGGACCGCCTTAAGCGCGCCATGCCCGGCGGCGGCGGCGGTGGCATGTCCCGCGCGCTGATCTTTATCGGCTTGGCCGGTCTGATCGGCTTCGTCGCGTGGCACGCCTTCTTTTTCCGGGTTAACCCCGATCAGCTTGGCGTGGTGCTGCGCTTCGGTGAATACGTGCGGCAGGTCGGCCCGGGCCTTCACCAGCGCTGGCCTTATCCGATCGAAGAGGTCGAGTTGCCGTCGGTCACCCGACAAAATCGCGTGGAAGTCGGCTTCCGGTCCCGGGACGGCCGCGGCGGTGACCGTGTCGACCGCAACAAAGAAAGCTTGATGCTGACAGGTGATGAAAACATCGTGCAACTGCACTTCGTGGTGCAGTGGCGGATCGACGATGTTCAAAAGTTCCTGTTCAACATTCAAAACCGCGCATCGACCGTGAAAGAGGTCGCCGAAAGCGCCATGCGTGAGGTGATCGGTCAACGCGCCTTGCAGCCCATTCTCACCGGTGAGCGTCTTGAGATTGAATTGGCGACGCAGCAGTTAATGCAAAAGACGCTCGACACGTACAACGCCGGCATCAAAATCGCGAAGATCAAGCTGCAAAAGGTTGATCCGCCTGAAAAGGTGATCGCGGCCTTCCGCGACGTGCAAGCTGCGACCACCGACCAAGTGCGTTTGCAGAACGAAGCGCGCGCGTACGCGAACCGGGTCGTGCCGGAAGCGCGTGGTCAAGCCGAACGCATTTTGCAGGCCGCTGAAGCCTACAAACAGCGTCAGATTGCGGAGGCCAAAGGTCAGGCTTCACGCTTCGTCCAGGTTTACGCGGAATACAAGAAAGCGCCAGAAGTGACGCGGCGCCGGCTGTTCCTGGAAACCATGGAGCGCGTGTTCGGTGGTACCGATAAGATCATTTTGGACAACAACAAAGGCGGGGGCGGCGTCGTGCCGTATCTGCCGCTCGATCAGCTTAACAGGCAGCGTAAAGCAACGGGAGGTAACAACTGATGCGCGTACTCTCCGCAATCTTTTTCATCCTCCTCGCTGTCGCGGCCGTAGGCGCCTATTTCTCGCTCTTCGTCGTCCACCAAACGAAGCAAGCGTTGGTGCTTGAATTCGGTAAGCCGAAAAAAATGATCAATAAGCCTGGGCTGAAGTGGAAAATCCCGATCGCCCAGCAGGTCGTCTTTTTCGACAAACGCATCCTCGACCTCGACAGTGAGGCCCTGGAAGCGATCGACAAAGACCAAAAGCGTTTGATTGTTGACGCTTTCGTGCGCTGGCGGATTACCGATCCGCTCAAATTTTACCAGCGCGTGCGGACTGAAGCGCGGGCCCGTAACCTGCTGGCCAACGACCTTGAAAGTGCGCTGCGTAACGTGGTGGGTGGGGTCAAACTTGCGGACATCGTCGGCGATAAGCGCGATGACCTGATGGCGGAGATCACCAAGCGGGTGAACGTTGCGGGCAAGGACTTCGGGCTGAACGTGGTTGATGTGCGCATCAAGCGCGCTGACCTTCCCGAAGCGAACTCTGAAGCGATTTACAACCGTATGCGCACCGACCGTGAGCAGGAGGCGCAGCTCTTCCGCTCGCAAGGTAAAGCGGCGGCGAACCGCATTCAGGCCAGTGCCGACCGGCAGGCCACGATCATCATAGCGGAAGCTGAGCAGCAAGCTGAGCAATTGCGCGGTGAAGGCGATGCGGAACGCAACAAGATCTTCGCCGAAGCGTTCAACCGCGATCCTGAGTTCTTCGCCTTCTATCGGTCCATGCAAGCCTACGAGAAGGGTCTGCGGGCGTCCGATACGCGCCTGGTGATCACACCGGACTCGCCCTTCTTCCAGTACTTCAAGGACCCGACCGGCAAAGGCGGTGCCTCCGCCAACTAACGCACAATCCACGATCGACCCCGAGCGAGGCTGACATGGACGATTTTTTAGTCGGTGTCGGCCTCGCTCTCGTGTTTGAAGGGGTGATCTGGGCAGCGTTTCCGGGCCTTGCGCTTCGTGCCGCGATTTCAGCTGCGCAGTCGCCGCCTTGGATGTTGCGCGCAAGTGCACTCATCGTCTTGGCGATTGGCCTGGCGATGGTCTGGTCCGTGCGCGGTTGATCCGTTTAGCGGCCGCACCGGTGCCCTGCCATCGTTTGCGCTGTGTGAACGTCTAACGTGATGCGGTCGGCAAACCGAGGCGCGCTCATAGGGCGACTGAAACAGAGGTTCGCGGGCCGTCCAGCTTGACCACCAGGCGACGGGCCGCAAGCGTGACCAAGCCTCATCATCAACGGACAAGAGCCACATGACATCTTCAAGGACCTGCGACCCGCACAGCGTTTCACAGCCTTCACGCCCGCATGCTGGCGCGGTTGCCCCGCGCTCGTTAAGCGCGGCGCTCGTCCTGTTCGCCGCCTGCCTTGCGCTGACGTTGACGGCACTCACGCCAGCCCACGCGCGCGGCCCCGTCACGGTGGCGCCGGTTGCGGAAAAACTGCTCGACAGCGTGGTGAACATTTCGACGTCGCAAGCGGTCAAAGGCCCCAAGGGTGCGCCTCTGCCGCGCGTGCCCGAAGGCTCCCCCTTCGAAGACTTCTTCAAGGACTTCTTCAGCCGCCGCGGACGCCAGCAGGGCCGCAAAGTCTCATCGCTCGGCTCGGGCTTCGTCATCGACCCCTCGGGCATCATCGTCACGAACAACCACGTGATCGAAGGTGCCGACGAGATCATCATCAACTTCCGTGACGGCACCAAACTCAAGGTCGACAAGGTGTTGGGGACCGACAAGGAAACCGATCTTGCCGTACTCAAAGTGACGCCCAAGAAGCCGTTGAAAGCGGTGAAGTTCGGCTCGTCGGCCAACATCAAGGTGGGTGACTGGGTCATGGCGATCGGCAACCCCTTCGGTCTTGGCGGCACCGTCACCGTGGGCATCATCTCAGCCAAGCAGCGCGACATCAATTCCGGCCGCTACGACGACTTCCTGCAAACCGACGCTTCGATCAACAAGGGCAACTCCGGCGGCCCGTTGTTCAACATGGACGGTGACGTGATCGGCGTTAACACGGCGATCATCTCGCCAGGCGGCGGCGGCTCGATCGGCATCGGCTTTGCGGTACCCGCCGACACCGCCATCCACATCGTGCAGCAGTTGCGCGATTACGGCGAGACGCGGCGCGGCTGGTTGGGCGTCAAGATCCAGACGGTCACCGACGATCTCGCGGAGAGCCTTGGCGTGGAAGCCAACCGCGGCGCGTTGATTTCAGAGGTAACACGCGGCGGCCCAGCGGAGGCTGCAGGCCTCAAGGCCCGCGACGTCATCATCACGTTTGACGGCAAGCCCGTGCGCGCGATGCGCACGCTACCGCGGCTTGTCGCGCAGACCCGGATCGGTAAGAGCGTTGAAGTCAAGGTGCGTCGCGATGGCAAGGACGTGACCTTGAACGTGCGGATTGCAAGGCTGCAGGAGGGCAACCGCCCGGTCAAGAAGCCTGGTGCCGGCGCGGCAACGCCGCCTTCCGTTGAACTTCTAGGGCTGTCGCTAACGCCTCTGACGCCAGCATTGCGCTCCAAATACAATTTGAAGGCGGACCTGAACGGCGTCGTGGTCACCAAGGTTGATCCGAGCGCGGCCGCTGCGTCGAAGAACATCAAGGTTGGTGACGTGATCGTCGAAGCCGCGCAGCGTCCGGTCAAGACCGTAAAGGACATCTCCGCGGGCATCGAACGCATGAAGTCGCTCGGCCGAGGCGCGATCCTTCTCCAGGTTGAAAACGCGAAAGGCGATCTGCGGTTCGTGGCGGTGCCGATCAAGTAGGGCAGAGCGATAGGGCGCGCGCCGACCCTGTGCGCGTCATCGCCAGCGGGTGCCCGTCTACGGTCCTCCTTGTGCTCCTTTGCCGCGGAACAGCATCAGCGGGCTGCCATCGCCGTGTGGCCCACCCCTCGCCTCACCGATCTGGCGATCCGCCCCGCCACAGCCACCTTGCGCATGCCCCCACCATCGAGCGCTGGCCTTCGCGCGCAAGAGGTGGCATCACCTGTCGCGATCTGATGAACGTGTGCGCCCGGTAGGACGACACGGTTCAAGCCCTGCCCAACCGGAGCCGCTCTTGTCCTCGCAATCTGCTTCGCAGCGCCACAGCCTGATCGACACCATCACGGATGCGTTCGTGCCCATCCACCCCGACGGCCACAAGTTCGTCGGCTTCGGGCTTCTGGCGACCATCATCCTGTTCCTGCTGATGCCCACCCTGGGCTGGATCAGCGCGATCATCACCGCCTGGATCGCCTACTTCTTCCGCGATCCCGTTCGCGTTGCGCCCTTGCGCGAGGGGCTGATCCTTGCGGCCGCCGACGGGCGCGTCAGCGTGGTAGAAGAGGTGCGACCGCCCGTCGAATTGGGGCTCGGCGAAGACCGGCGCGTGCGCGTCTCGGTGTTCCTGTCGATCTTCGATGTGCACATCCAGCGCGCGCCGATCGCGGGCCACATCAAGCACTCGATCTACGTGCCCGGCCGTTTCATCAACGCAGCATCAGACAAGGCGAGCGAGGACAACGAACGGCGCAGTCTGGTCATCGAACCGGCTCAAGGGGTCGCCATCGCCGTGGTGCAGATTGCGGGCCTCGTCGCACGGCGCATCGTGACGTTTGCGGAAGAGGGCCAGTCGATCGGCGCTGCGGAACGCTTCGGCCTGATCCGTTTCGGCAGCCGGGTCGACGTCTATTTGCCGCCCGGGCAAACCGCGCTCGTGTCGGTCGGACAGCGCACCATTGCCGGCGAAACCGTCCTTGCCGACTTGCGCTCAGATGAAGCGGAGCGCGAGGCGCGCGCGATTTGAACCAGGAACCTTAGAGCAGACCGCGCGTAGCAGTGAGTGAGTGAGCGGCGCGCTGGTCCTGAAGTCGCCGAACCGCTGAAACCGCTGCGAGCGAAGCCCCCTTGGACCCCACACTGCCCCGCCTGGAACGTGAAGAGCGCCGCCGCCGGCGCCGTCTGCTGTTTCGCAATCGCCGCGTACCGGTGCGGATGCTGGTGCCGAATTTCTTCACGCTGCTTGGGCTGTGCGCGGGGCTGACCTCGATCAGGATGGCCATCGACGGGCGGTTTGAGCTGGCGATCGCGCTGGTGGTTGCAGCCGGCTTCCTTGACGCCATCGACGGGCGCGTGGCGCGGCTCCTCAAGGCGCAGTCGCGGTTCGGCGCCGAACTCGACAGCCTCGCCGACTTCGCCAATTTCGGCATCGCCCCCGCCTTCATTCTCTACCGCTGGTCGCTCGACGATTTGAAGGGCTTGGGCTGGATCACGGCGCTCATCTTCGCGATCGCCATCGCTTTGCGGCTCGCGCGCTTCAATGCCGCGCTCGATACCGAAGGGCCCAAATGGCGCGATGCCTACTTCACCGGCATCCCCGCGCCGGCGGCGGCCATCGTCGTCATGCTGCCTCTCTACATGGAGGCGCTGATGCCGAGCATGGCCGCTTTCCCGCATGCGGTTGCGGGCTATACGGTGCTGATCGCCTTCCTGACGATCTCGACCGTGCCGACCTTCTCCGGCAAGCTGCTCGGCGAGCGGATTTCGCGGGAACTGGTGTTGCCGTTGATGGCCGCGAGCGTGCTCGGCGTGGCGCTGCTCGTGCAGTACCCTTACGTGACGCTCGCCGCAGCGACGGTTGGCTATCTTGCGATCATGCCGTGGTCCAAACGTCTGTTCGACCGACGCAGCCAGCTTGAGGCTCACCACGAAGGCAGCGCCAACAGCGATGACGGCGACGACAGCGGTACCGACCAAGCGCCTTCGCCAGGCAGCGCAGCGACAGCTGAACCGCCCGCGCCCGATGCCACAAGCACCGCCCGCGCTGAGCCCAAGGGCGCCATCGTGCCGTTAAAGGGACCGAAAGGGCCGAAGAATCGAGATGCCCCCCTAGATCATCGGGCGATCGATCGGGATCACCGTAGGTGAGCCCGAAATCGCCCAAAGATGATCTAATCTTAAAGTGCAGAGCAACTTTGGGCGCAAAGGCAAGGCGTGAG
>JBCBJZ010000030.1:0-26538 GCA_038522635.1 Pseudomonadota bacterium
TCATATGCGGAAAGACGGAGTATTTCTGGAACACTATCCCCCGGTCGAGACCGGGTTCTTTTGCGGGCACCGCCCCATCGATGCGGATCTCACCCCGTGTGGGACGTTCTTGGGCCAGGAGCAGGCGCAGGAACGTCGACTTGCCAGCCATGTTCGGCCCCGTCACAAGCCAGATATGCGGCGTGGGCGCTTCATCGAAACCGGTCGGCGCGGGGATAAAGCGCCCCAGGGTGCAGTCATTGGCTATGAACGGACCACCACTGCCATCGCGCTGGCGGGCGAGCGCCTGTTCAACAACCGCATGGCGTCCGCCGATGATCTCAAAGCCCGTCCCCTCATCGATGTCGGGGCGCCGGTAGCGCTGTTCCACGGCGAGTTCTGCAAGCCCCGCGTAGTGGTCAAGCACGGCAAGCGCCTGGGCGAGCGCGTGGAGCAGCGCTTGCGCCTGCGCGATCATGCTGGCGGCTTCATTAAAGAGCGTCAGCTCAAGCGCGATGGCACGATCAGCGGCGGCTGCAATCTTGCCTTCGAGCGCGGTCAGTTCGTCGGTACGAAACCGCATCGCGTTCGCCATGGTCTGGCGGTGGATGAAGGTCTGCGCATGGGGTGGTGCCATCAGCGCATCGGCTTGCGCGGCGCTGACCTCGATGAAAAAGCCTAAGATGTTGTTGTGGCGAACCTTGAGGCCCCGCACGCCTGTCACTTCGGCGTAGCGTGCTTCGAGCCCGGCCATCACGGCGCGGCTGTCATCGCGCAAGGCCCGCGCCTCATCGAGTTCGCCGTTGTAACCCTCACGAACGAAGCCACCTTCACGGCGGTGCACCGGAACCTCGTCGGCGAGTAAGGCGCTCAGCGCCACACGCAGCTCACCATCGGCGGCCTGCAACGTGGCGCTGACCTCATGCAACACCGCGGGCAGGCCCATCGCCATCGCGTCGCTCTGCAACAGCGCATGCAAGGCATCGGCCGCATGCAGCGCATCACGTACGCTCTGCAGATCGCGCGGGCCGCCGCGGTTGAAACTGAGGCGCGCAACCGCGCGTGCAAGGTCCGGTGTGCGCTTGAGGCAGCCCCGCAGGTCGCTGCGCAGGCGTTCACGTTCGACGAAGTAGCCAACCGCGTCGAGACGGGCGCGGATGGCCCGGGGATCGCGCAAAGGGCCGGTCAGGCGGGCTGCCAACTCGCGGGCGCCGGCGCCGGTGACGGTTCGGTCGAGCGCGTGCAGCAGGCTGCCCTGGCGCGCGCCCGAAGCGGTGCGGGTCAGTTCAAGGCTTGCCCGGCTGGCGGCATCGATCAGCATGATGGTGTCAGCTTCGACGCGGCGCGGCGTGCGGATGACAGGCGTTGCGCCAAGCTGGGTGAGGTCGATGTAGGTCATCAACGCGCCGGCGGCGGCCAGTTCATCGCGCGTGAAAGCGCCGAACGCGCCCAACGTCGCTACGCCAAGCCGCTGGGTCAGCGCGCGTTCGCCGTGGCCCGCGCTGAAGTGCGCCTGCGGCAACGGCGTGATGGCCGCACCCGTCGCATCGAGGCGGGCGCGCCATGCGGCGTCTTCGTTGAGGCGGTCGGCGATCAGGATCTCACGGGGGCTGAGCCGCGCCAGTTCGCCAGCGAGATCGGCACGCGCCAAGCAGGCAAGCTCGGTGTCGCCGGTGGAGATATCGATCGAGGCGAGCGCGACCATCCCTGCATCGCCCGTGGCGTCGGCTTTTGCGGATTGTCGCCGCGTCGGATCGCCCTGTTTATCGCTCCCCGTGTCACCATTCGCGCTGCGCGAGGCGTCCTTGCCACCGCGCACGAACAACGCGGTCAGGAAGTTGCTCGCATGGCCTTCAAGAAGCGTGTCTTCGGTCAGCGTCCCTGGCGTAACGAGGCGCACCACATCACGGCGGACTACCGCGTTGGCGCCCCGCTTTTTCGCCTCCGCAGGGTCCTCCATCTGTTCGCAGACCGCGACGCGGAAACCGGCGCGGATTAGACGCTGGAGGTATTCATCGGCGCGCGCGACAGGTACGCCACACATCGGGATCTCTTTGCCCAGATGCTGGCCGCGTTTGGTCAGCACGATGTTGAGGGCTGCGGCGGCGGCGACCGCGTCTTCGAAGAACAGCTCGTAGAAGTCGCCCATCCGGTAGAACAGGAGGCTGTCGGGGTTAGCGGCCTTGATCTCCAGGAAGCGCGCGATGGAGGGCGTGACACCGGGCGGTGTTGGCGCGCTGCCTTTGGCTTTTGGCGTGGGGGCTTTTGACGGGGGAGCTTTTGTGGTGGATGCGGTTGGCGCGGGTGGATCGTTTGTAGCCTTGCGGGCGGTACGGCTGCGCGCAGAGGCCTTCGGTGCGGTCGCCTTTGGCGTGTGGCTCTTGGGTGCGCCCGCTTGGGATGGCGCGGTCGCCGCCTCCGCCTCCGCCTCGTCCTGCCCGTTTCGCTTCACCGCCATTGCGCCCGTCCTCATTCTTGCGGGCGCAGGTTTAAGCTGCAAACGCCAGGGCGCAAACCGCTGCCGCACGATGGAACCGCGAAAACGGGGGACGCGTTGCCGGCATATGAGCGTCGTTCAGCGTCCGTGCGCGCGAAAACGGGCGCCGGTGGCGCATTGCAGGCGGAAGCTGAACCACCGCAATCAGGAGCGTCAGATCATCTCAGCGATCGATCGGGTTCATCACAGGTGAGCCCGGAATCCGCATTGTACGCGCGTTGCTCTAGCCGCAGCAGCCCCGGCCAAGCGCTTTCAGTCGCCAGTAGTTGTACGGCAAGGGCGCCAAGAAGCCGGCAAGCAGCATCAGCGGCACCACCCACCAGGTGAGCATCGCCCCGCCCGTCGCGACCACGTCGACGATGTTCATCGCCGCTTCCATGGCGATCATCGAGATCAGCGACATCCCACACGCGGTTTTGAAGGCCTCGCGCAGCGGCATCTGCCGGCTGAGGATGTAGGTCTCCAACGCGATCGACGTCGCGATGCCGTTGGCCATGGCCAGCAGCATGATCGCCAGCGTGGGCCACGGGATGCCCGTGACCTGGAAGAAGGCGATCGTACCGAGGTCGCCGATCGCGCAGCCAAGCAGACACCAGCTCGTGTTGATGCTGGCGCGCTTCCAGGTGCTGCGGCAGGTCCAACTGAAGGGTGTGGGCGCGAGGGCATCCGACATGAAATGGCTTGTCCTTATTCAAATGCCGTTCGACCGGCTTTCTCTTTTGGCTATGTAGAGGTTCCAGCGAGTGGAAGGTCAAGCCGTGGCCATGAACCCTTAGATTCGTGCACGCGGCTGCCCGTCCCCGCTTGCGCCACGATCCAGCCGGTGCCGGGGCTTCCGTTGGCCGCGCAACCGTGGCATCACCCGGCGCTGAACCGTGCGGTCCGCTCCGCGCACCCGCGTGTGCAGCCCTCACCGCCGCCCGCTCCATCGCAGAAAGACGTGCCGATGTCCGCGCCAGCCAAGCCCTATCCGGAAGCCTCTTCGTCGCCCAAGTTCCCAGCCCTTGAGGAAGAGATCCTAAAGTGGTGGGAGGAGGAAAAGATCTTCGAGCGCTCGATTGAGCAGCGCCGCAAGGCCGGAGCCCCGGAGTTCGTGTTCTACGACGGCCCGCCCTTCGCCAACGGCCTGCCGCACTACGGGCATCTGGTGACGAGCTTTATCAAGGACGTGATCCCTCGGTTTCAAACCATGCGCGGCAAGACCGTGGACCGCCGCTTCGGCTGGGATTGTCACGGCCTCCCGGCGGAATTGCATTCGGAAAAGGAACTGAAACTCTCAGGCCGCCAATCGATCATCGACTACGGCATCGAGCGCTTCAACGCGCACTGCGAAACGTCGGTGATGCAGTTCACGGACGACTGGGAGTATTACGTGCGCCGCGCGGCCCGCTGGGTCGACTTTGAAAACTCCTACAAGACGATGGACCGTGATTTCATGGAAAGCGTCATGTGGGCGTTCAAGACGCTGCACGAGCGCGGCCTGGTTTATGAGGGTTACCGCGTGGTGCCCTATTCGTGGGCCGTGCAGACTCCGCTTTCGAACTTTGAGACCCGACTCGATAACGCCTACCGCCAGCGCCAAGATCCAGCACTCACCGTGGCGTTCACGCTTCAACCTGCAGCGGACGACGATGCCGGTTCGCTCAAACTGGCCGCCTGGACCACAACGCCTTGGACGCTGCCCTCCAACCTTGCGCTCGCGGTCAACCCGTCGATCGATTACGCGCTGATGCGCAAGGGCGATGAGACTTTGATCTTCGCGGCCGACGCGGTGGAGCGCTACAAGAAGGAATTGGGCGCCTACGAGCAGGTCGGGACGATCGAAGGCCGCGCGCTGGTCGGGCGGCGCTATCGCCCGTTGTTCGATTTCTTCGCATCGACCGAGAATGCGTTCCAGGTGATCGCGGGCGACTTCATCGAGGCGAGCGAAGGCACCGGTGTGGTGCACATCGCGCCCGCGTTCGGCGAAGACGACATGATCGTCGCCGAAGCTGCCGGCATCCCGGTGGTCGATCCGGTGGATGCTGCTGGCGATTTCACGGCCCAGGTGCCGCCCTACCAAGGCCTTAACGTCTTCGCCGCGAACAAGCCGATTGCGAAGGACCTGGCCCGCAATGGCGTCGTGATCCGGCATGAAACCTACGACCACAACTACCCCCACTGCTGGCGTACAGATGAGCCGCTCATCTACAAGGCGGTGCGCTCTTGGTACGTGAAGGTCAGCGCGTTCCGCGATCGCATGGTCGAGTTGAACCGCGACACCGTCTGGGTGCCGGGCCACATCCGTGATGGGCTGTTTGGCAAGTGGCTTGAGAACGCGCGCGATTGGAACATCGGCCGCAACCGCTTCTGGGGGGCGGCGATCCCCGTTTGGAAGAGCGACAACCCGGAATTCCCACGCCTTGATGTTTACGGCTCGCTCGATGAACTCGAACGCGATTTCGGCGTACGTCCGGAAAACCTGCACCGGCCCCACATCGATAACCTAACACGTCCCAACCCCGATGATCCCAGCGGCAAGAGCACCATGCGGCGCGTGGAAGATGTGCTCGATTGCTGGTTTGAGTCAGGCTCGATGACGTTCGCGCAGGTGCATTATCCTTTCGAAAACAAGGAATGGTTCGACGCCCACTTCCCCGGTGACTTCATCACCGAGTACCTCGCGCAGACACGAGGCTGGTTCTACACGCTGATGGTGATGTCGACGGCCCTGTTCGACCGCGCACCGTTCCGCAGTTGCCTTTGCCATGGCGTCGTCCTCGATGAGGATCGCCAGAAACTGTCGAAACGGCTGCTCAACTATCCAGACCCCGTCGATGTGTTCAACACCTACGGGGCCGATGCGCTGCGCTGGTACATGGTCTCATCACCGCTGATGAGTGGTGGTGATCTGGCGATGCCAAAGGATGGCCGCGCGATCTCCGAGACGGTGCGCAAAGTGCTGCTGCCGCTGTGGAACGCCTATTACTTCTTCACGCTCTACGCCAATCTCGACGGCGCAAAGGCGAAGATGATCGAGACCGCGGACGGCGAACTCGACCGCTACATCCTGTCGAAGACGGGGCAGTTCAGCGATGAAGTGGCCGCGCGCCTTGAGCGGTTGGATGTGGCTGGTGCGTGCAATGCTTTCCCGCCGATGATCGAAGCGTTGAACAATTGGTACATCCGCCGCAGCCGCGAACGCTTCTGGTCAGCCGAGGTTGATGCGTCCAAACAAGATGCGTTCGACACGCTCTACACCGTGCTCGTGACGATGACGCGCAGCCTGGCGCCGTTGCTGCCGATGGTGAGCGAAAACATCCACCGGGCGTTGTGCGATGGTGAAAGCGTGCACCTTGCCGACTACCCCTCCAGTGCCAACTTCAAGGTCGATGAGGCGCTGGTGGAGCGCATGGACCTGGTGCAGGAGCTTTGTTCGGCGGCGCAATCGATCCGTGAGGCGAAGCGCCTGCGCACGCGTTTGCCGCTGCGCGCCCTAACGATCGCCCACTCTGACCACGCCAAGCTGGCGCCGTTCGCCCATCTGATCGCCGAAGAGGTGAACGTCAAGGACGTGCGGTTCGTGGATGATCCGGCGCAGTTCGGCGCGCTTGAACTCGCGGTCGACCGGCGCATCGGCAAGCGTATCGGCGCGAAAATGAAAGACGTGCTGAAGGCCGCGCCCGCCGGCGACTGGACGCAGAACGAGGATGGCACGATCGATATCGCTGGCGTGACGCTCGCAAGCGATGAGTTCGATTTGCGGTTCAAGGCGACCGACGGCATCGATGCGGCTTCGTTCGCGGGCTGGTCGGGCGTCGCCGTGCTAGACACCGAAACGGACGCGGACTTGGAAGCGGAGGGACGCGCGCGGGACCTGGTGCGGCTCATTCAGACCGAGCGCAAGAATGCCGGACTCGACGTCGCCGACCGGATTGCCACGGAGGTGCGCAGTGCCGAAGCGTTGATCCGCGATTTCGAGACGCATCGTGCGACGGTGGCGCAGGAGACGTTGTCGGACGAATTGCGTTTCATCGAAGACGCGCAAGCCGACGGTCTGGCGGTGGCCGGTGGTAAGGTTGCGATCGCGATCAAGCGTAAGGCGGCGTAAGCCGGCTTCCAGCGGGTGATGATGGATCGAGATGCCGGTTGCGATCAGCGCTGCTGTGATCGGTGCCTCTCTCGTGTGGCCGAGAGCCGGTCGCGCGGCGGGCAAACGGGATGGATTATCCCAGGCCCGCCGCGCTGACCCTATCGCGCCGATCTACGCACAACCTGAAGTGACGACGCGCGCCGTAAGGTATGCGCCCGCAGCCCTTACCAAATTGCAAAGCCGCGGCTCGGCGTTTGAGCCAAGCGAGGAAATTTCTAGATTTTCTCAAAGCGCGGGGATCGGTGCCGGCTGCCGGGTCGCCGTTTGCGGCTGCAGCGCGCCCGCCAGCCACAGCCGCATGAAGGTATCGAGCCAGCGGCCCACGGCCGGACGGTGCTTGATGTGACCTTCAAGATGCGAGGGCCGCGGTTTCGCCCCGGGGAGCTTCAGCCGTTCGGGGTTACTGCCCGACCAGCGATGCACCATCTCAAACGTGATCTCTGGATGAAACTGAATGGCGGCCGCTGCCGGCCCGTAACTGAAGGCCTGGTTGGGGAATACGCTGTCGGCCTTGGCGAGCAAGGTGCAGTCGCGCGGCAGCGAGAAACCCTCGCGATGCCACTGGTAGACCGTACGCGGCCAAGCGCATAGCGCGCGCCCGGCAGGCGTCGCCTCGATCTGGTGGTGGCCGATCTCGCAAATCTTGTCAGGGTTGAACCCGACCGTACCACCGAGATGATTGGCGAGCATTTGTGCGCCAAGGCAGATGCCTAAGAACGGCCGCTTCTCTTCGAGTGCAACGCCGATCCAGTCGGTCTCGACTTTCACGTAATCATCGGGATCATTGGCACTCATCGGCCCGCCGAAAATCACAGCGCCCGCATGCTCGTCCAGGGTCTCAGGCAGCGGGCACCCGAAGCGCGGACGCCTGATGTCGAGCGGGTAACCCTCACGCTGCAGCCACAGGCCGACATGGCCCGGGATCGAGTGTTCCTGGTGCAAGACGATCAGCACCGGGCGCTTGCGCGGCTCTTGCGGTGCTTTCTCGCAATGCTTGTGCTGGGCGGCGGCGATGCGTGCCGATGAGCCGATGGCGGTGGCCCGTGCGTCAGCGCCCTCCGTCCCGCTTGCGTTCTTGGGTGCTCGGTTCTGCGGGGCGAGGTGCGGCTTCGTCTCCAACATGGCCAGCGGTTCCTGTGTTGAGCGGGGCGCGCGGGCGCAACAACAGCGCCATGACGGGCACACTTACCGTATGGGGCAATAGGCGCAAGAATAGTGCCGAAACGCCGTTGAGAACACCGGGCATGATGACCCGGGCGCCCAGCGTGTAGCCGCGCAAGCCCGCACGCGCCACATCGGCCGCAGCCATGGCAGGCAGAACGGACCTGTAAAGCCCTGTTTCGCCGCCCATTTTCTCGTGAAACCGGGTTTCTACCGGCCCCGGCATCAGAACGCTGATGCGCACGCCGGTCCCGGCACATTCGGCCGCCGCGGCTTCGCTGAGCGCGTTGAGATAGGCTTTGCTCGCGTAATAGGCCGCCTGATAGGGGCCCGGCACCAGCCCGCCGAGCGATGAAACGTTGAGCACGCCGCCCGATCGGCGGGCGATCATGGCGGGCAGCACGTGGTGCATAAGCCTGGATGCCGCCTCGATGTTGAGCCGAAGCAGCGCGATCAGGCCGTCGTGATCCTGTTCCACGAACGGCCCCGCATGCCCGACGCCGGCGTTGTTGATCAGGTGATCGATGTACAGCGCTTCGGCCTTGAGGTGCGCATCGAGCTGCGAAAGCGCGTCCGCTGCAGTTACATCGAGCGGCAAGGTTCGCACATCGCCATCGCGGCCTGTTGTCCGTTTGACCGCCAGGCGCAGGCCTGCCGCGGCCTGTTCAAGCGGCGCTTCGCGGCGCGCGATCATCACGACCCGATGGCCGGCCGTTGCGAACGCTTCGGCGAGCGCACGGCCGATGCCTTCGCTGGCCCCGGTCACGACCACCGCCGGCGCTTTGCCGTCTTGCGCGGGGCCCACCATGCGGGGGCCGGTCAGCCGCTTGACGCGTTCCCAGAAGGCCGGGCGCTGCGCGGCGACACTTGCGGTTGCTTCGCCCCCCGCTCCCTGCGCTGCGGCGTCAGCTTGACCCGTCTCACCGCCGACTGGGCCCTGGCCAGGTTCAGGCCGGCTCATCGGAAGACGGCCCCGCAGGTAGCGAAGGCGGTGCCGGCGCAATCGGCGCATCGGCACCGGCAAGCTGCGCCTGCACCTGCTTCTTGATGCGCACGCGGTCGCGCGTCGAGACGCCCAACAGCTCGGCCACCCGCCACACGAGATTGTCCTCAAACTCGTGGATCTCACCGTCCGCCAGCACCACACTCCAAAGCATCGCGACCACATGCTGGCGGCCGGGTTGGTCGAGGTGACGCGTCAGCACGCTGGTGAACCGGTACAGGTCGATCGCTTCGCGTTCGGCTGCATCAGCGGAGCCGAGCAGCGCGTAGAGGTCGTCGGCCGACAAATTGTAATGGGTCTTGAGGGCAGCGGTGAGCTGTGCGCTTTCATCGGCGGTCCAATTGCCATCGATACGGGCGGCATGGACGAGCAGGGCCGCGCTTGCCAGGCGCACCTCATCGTCCTTGAGTTCGGCAACGGTTTCCGCTGAGCCGCCGCTCAACAGTTCCATCAGCTTGTCGAACATGACCCAGCCTCCTCGTTGTCGTGTGCGCCTGCCTGCGTACCCGTCCCGCAACCATCGCGAGGATCAGCACCGGGCGCAACGTGTCAAAAACGAAACCGGGCCCGATTTGATCCACCGTGAAGCGGATCATCAGGCCCGGTCGAGACCCACGTGGCGAGGCGCCGCGTGAAGCAGGGTCAGCCCAGGGTCAGCCCAGAACCACACGACGTGAGCCAGGGTCAGGCATCACGATGCGGATGCACAGTTCGCCGCCGCCGGGGATGGGCGAGGTGATCACCCAGGGGTGCGTCATGTAGGTTGGCTGCACGTAGCGCTGGCCTTTGAACAGCGTGCGGTAGAGTTTGCGGCGGCCGTTAAAGTCAATCCAGTAGATCTTGTAGACGTCCTCTTCGGACCGCGCGCGGTTAACGAAGGTGATCTTGGTCGGCGCGCGGCTGTTCAGCGAGCGCATGCGGCGTTCCCCCTCACAGCGCTGGTTGGCCACGGGCACCACCGGCCGGAAGGGCCCTTGCGTTGGCTGCCAGCGGGGGCGGTCGTCGAAGCGCGCAGCCCGCAGGCGTGCCCGCAAGATCCGCAGGCGGCTGCGGTAGTGGCGCACGAGGCAACGGTGGTTTGCCGTGCAGGCGTTGCGGCGGCCCAGCCAGCGGAACTGTTCACGGCGCAAGCCCGCGAAGGCACGGCGTGACAGGGTCTCGCGCAGCGCTCGGTATGTCGTGTTGAGCTTGCGGTCGAGGCGGCGCAGCCGGTAGCTGGAGCAAATCGCGACTTCGGCGCTGGTGGTGTGATGGTGGCAGCTCTGTGTGGCAAGTGGCGAGCGGGCTTCGGCTGAGCCGATGCCGGCGGCGGCGATAACGGCGGTTAGGGCAATGCAGGGCAGGGCTGAAAGGCGCATGGGAACAATCCTCGGCTTGTTATCCTTCGCTGAGCGCTACCGGCGACGCCGGCTTACTTTCAGGGCGCTCAGTGATGAACCCATGATGCGCTGCGCCGCGGTGAAGCCGGCATGAACGAAGCGTGCAGAAAACCGATCGCTATCGCTACTTGCCGTGTGTTGCTGGCCGCTTGTTGTTTGCCGCTCGTTACCAGCCTCTCCTTGCCATCAAGTGTCCCAAACGCGGTTGAGCCAGCGGGCGCGCTCTCCCCACCGCCGTGGCCGGCCAACATCACCACGCGCCTCACGCTCCCGAGCGCGCAGGAAGCTGCTGTTCAGTGCTCAGATCCGAGATATTCTGGGCTGTCGCAGTAACGTGGAGTGCGGTTGTGCAAGCTTGGTTGGTGGAATTGATCTCGGGTGCCAAGGAATGGGACATAGTGTGGGCTATGGCTGCCATAGCTGGTGCCTTCTTCGGCATAATGGGTGGCGTTTTCGGAATCGGTTGGCGTCTAGGACGGTTCTTCGACAAATCCGGTGCAGCCCTCAAATACGAAATCAAGGACCTCACAACTCAGCTCGATGCAGCGACGCATAAAGGCGAGGTTGCCAAGGCGGAAGCTGTCGATGCCACCGGACAGCTCACTAAGCTCAACGAACTGCGCGCAGCCTTAGAGAGCGACGAGGATGACAGCTTGTGGCAGCTGCGCGGCCTCGCGGAAGCGCCGCAAGCGATCCGAGACTACCTCTCTGCGAAAAGCACCAAGATCGTCACGGTGATGAACCTCAAAGGGGGCGTCGGGAAAACCACCACGGTTGCCAACCTCGCGGCCTACTTTAGCGCACAGGGCAAAAAGGTCCTGGCGATCGATATGGACTACCAGGGCTCGCTGTCGCGCATGATGCTGTTGGGTGCACTTGGAGGCACGCGAGAGGGTGAGGGTCCGCGCGTTGCCGAGTTTCTATCAGGCAATCCAGACGTGGCGGGGCTGCGCCGCCAAGTGGTGTCACTGGCGCCGGCGCTGGCCAATGTGGATTTGGTCACCGCGAACATCACACTCGATAAGATCGAGAACCGTTTGCTGGTCCAATGGCTCATCGGCGATATCGAGGATGACATTCGCTATCGGCTCGCTTCCGTGCTCACAAGCGAGCCCTTCCACGGCTACGACATCATCCTCATCGATGCGCCTCCGCGCATGAGCACGGGTGCGGTGAATGCCTTGGCCTGTAGCCAATACCTCTTGATGCCAACCGTGCTCGATGAGCTTTCAGCGCAAGGCATCGGCGTCATGGTCGATCGGCTCACCCAAGTGCGGCAGATGAATATGCGCCTCGAGTACGTTGGTGTGATCGGGACGTTGCGGGGGCAGCTGGGCGGCGCCGATGTTCAGGCGCGCGCTCGCGAGGTTGCGCAAGAGCAGGTGGCAAATTGGGCCGGTGTTTCCTATCTGTTTGAAAACGACATTCAGTACTTTACGAGCTTGGCGCGTCAGGCCGGAACGAATGTCGGCTACCTGCAGGACAAGTCCGTGAAAGCTGCCTACGACTTTTTGGGCCAAGAACTCAGCCGCGAGTTGCGTCTATGACGAACGGCGAGTTATCAGCCCTGCTTACTCAACACGCGAAGCTGTTAGAACGCCGACGAGACAAGGAAGGCGCTAGAGCTTTCGCACATCTGGCTCGAATGCTCGCCAAGCTGCCTAAAGGGTCCAAAGTCGCCAGCACGTTCAAGAAGCGCTGAACTGCGCTTGGATTCACGAAACGAATCGAATCAGTCAAAGCTTTCCCAAAGGTTTTTCACAAGACGTGGGAGCCCCCGATGAAAGCGAATGAACTCAAAGATGCGCTACGTGATCTTGCCAGCGTGCTGCAAAGTGGTGGCGCAAAGCAGGGCGCGGAAGATCTGCGCGCGGTGAGCAAACGTCTCAACGGCGATGAGACGTTGTCAGCGAAGCACGCGATCGATGCGCTGGAAGCGGAGTTAACCGCACCGGCCTCCGACGCGGCCCAATCTGAGGCTTGTCCTCCGAAGCTTGCAACCCAGAGGCACTTGAAAGCGCTCAACGAGGCCGGGCTCGACGCGGGTGCGTTCAAGGCAGCTTTCGACGCTGTCACGACCGATCGGACCCTGCTCAAAGACGATGTGATCGCGCTGATGAAGAACTATGCCAGCGCCCACATCCGGGCGAAAACAAAGAAAGCGGCGCTAGAGGAAATCAAACGCGAGTTCTCCCGCCGGCAGTACGACAACAATACGCGCGAACAAGCGCGTACGACGCCCTGGTAGACGGCGGGCGCGCTCTCCCCACCGCCGTGGCCGGCTAACTGTGCTGTGGCTTGTGCGGGTTAGCTTCCGGGGGCGGGGGCTTTGGCGTGATCGCTGCCGTTGGATGCGGGACCTTGCGACGTCGCCGGCTCATCTTGCAGCTTCACGCCGCAATAGTCCCGCAGCACGTTGCGCACCGGCGTCCAGTACACGCCCTTCAGGGAGCGGAACTCGTGCTGCTCTTCCGGACCCAGCCCGTAGCTCATCGTGTGGCGCTCATCATCGCTCGGCTGGTAGAACGTGCCGGCGATCCGATCCCACACGGTGAAGATGAAACCCATGTTCTTGTCGAAGTGCTTGGGGTTGGCGCTATGGTGGATGAGGTGCAGCGCCGGGCTTGAGAACACCGCGCGGCATCCGCGCGGGAACATCACCCAAACGTGGCTGTGCTTCAGGTGGTAGGCATCGATCGTGTAATAGAGGAAGAACGCGCCGTTGACGCCGTAGATCGTCATCTCGGCGATACGACCCTGGTAGAGGAACAGGAAGACGCCGTCGACCACGCCGATGATGGTTGCGATGACGGTACCGCTGAAGACCTCACCGAAGGGGTGCACGCGCGATGCGGTGACCGGCGTCAGCACCTCGGCCGAGTGGTGCACTTTGTGGAATTCCCAAAGGAACGGCACCTTGTGCTGCATCCAGTGGGCAAAGAAGTTCGCGAAGTCATAGGCGATGAGCGCGACCACGGTGAAGACGGCGCTGGCCCACAAGCCCGCTTCACCCCAGCCTCCGAGGCCCGGTGCAAGGTCGGTGAGCCCAGCCGCCACGAGCTTGGCGATCACGATCGTTGAGACGAAGACGTAGCCGAGCACAAGCGTGATGAGGAGATGGTTGAGCACCACCAGGCGGTAGTCGAGCAGCGCGCTTGGGTGCAGGAAAACCGCGCGCGGGAGCACCGCTTTGACAAGGCCGTCAAGGTTCCGTTCGTCCGCGGGCAGGCGACGCCAGCAGATTGCGGCGGCGATCACGATGGCTGAACCGATGTAGATCCAAAAGAACTTCTCGTTGGGCAGCAGCGGCGAGAACAGCGGCTTGATCAGCTTCAGCCAGACGTCTTCATACATCACCGTTCATCCCACGTGCGCGTCTTCTGGTCGCAAAAATTACGCGCGCGCGCTTACGGAACGTTTAACCAGAGTCGGTTCGCTTCAGCTTGAAGCGCAATCGACATCTAAGCTTTTGTTTTGCCGTTCATCTTTCGCTTCAGGCGATCCCACCTGAAGCGGATGAACTTAGAGCAACGGGCGCAAAGTGCGAGTCACCGGCTTGAACACTCACGCCTTGCTTTTGCGCCCAAAGTTGCTCTGCACTTTAAGGTTAGATCATCTTTGGGCGATTTCGGGCTCATCTGTGGTGATCTCGATCAATCGCCCGATGATCTAGGACGTCTGCGTGGCTCGACACCATGGTGGCGTCTGTGGCGTCCGACGCTCAGGCTTCGCGCTGTAACTCCACCCGCAGCCTCCCAGCCTCAGCCTGCGTTGAGGATCCAGCCGGTGCCGACGTTGCGCAGGTAGAGGCGCTGCTCCAGCAAGGCACGCGCAAGATCGTTGATGCCGCCGGGATAACGCAGCGTCACCGTCGCCGAACGCGCTGAGACGGCGACGTCCAGCGCGCTGACGCCGGGCAGCCGTGCGATTGTTGTGCGCACCTGCTCCCATTGGCCGGGCGATGAGAACGTGACGACGAACCGGCTGACCGGGTCCTCGCGCGCGGGGGCTTGGCCAGCCCCTCGGGTTGTCACCATCGTCGCCTTCCAGCGACCCTCGATGATGCCGAGCGCCACCACCGCGGCCAGTTCGCAGGTGTAGACGAAGTCGCCCTGCAAACGGTAGCCGCGCTGCAAAATGAAGCGTCCGACGCCGTCGCGGCCCGCAAGCGTGACGTTAAGGCGGCCGGTGGCAAGGTCCGGCTGGGCCAGCGCGATCATGATGGCGGGTGTGTTGTACTCAGCTTCCAGGATGCGCAGCGCGTTCATGTCGCCGTTCGCCAGTGAGCGAAACGTGTCGGGGTGCACCTGGCTGATTCGCCTGCGCACTTTGAGCGGTGCGATGGCGTTGGTGACGTCGAGGTCGGCCCACATGTCGAACCACGTGCGGCTGCCTTCGGCTTGGGTGAGGGCCTTGGGCACAGATGTGCCGGTTGCCGCTTCAGGCGGCATGTAAACGGGGATCAGCGTGGTGGGCGGGGCTTGCTCATCGAGGAAGGGGATGGCGCGGCTGCGCAGCAATTGGCGCACCGCACGGGCGCGGAACGTGAAATCGAGGCTGGCGAGGTAGGCCGTGCGCGAATTGCGTTCCGAGCGCACGGAGAACCCCGAAACGTAATTGCCGGCTTTGACGTCTCGAAGCTGTAGCAACTGCGAATAGGAGGTGACAGGCACCAAACGGCGCAGAAGGGTGCGGAAAGCGGCCGCCTGGCCTTCGTTGAGCGCTTTGCGCTTGGCGGCAACCGCATCACGCGCTTCGGCCTCGACCGGGAATTTCGCGACCGTGAAGACCCGCGTATTCCCGCTTTGGGCCTGCGCAGGGGCAGCGCCTAGGGGGATGATCTGAAGCGGCGCCCTAGCAGGTGCGCACGCAAGCGCCATGATCAGGCCGCAAGTCAGGAGGGCGACGCTGAGGAGGTGTCGTGCCACGTTGGTCCTCCTGCAGCGTCGGCGTGGCGCTGGGCGCAAGAGGCACGGGGCGGTCGCGTAAGGCATGGCGGTTTCCAGATCGGTTCTCGTCGTCAACGCACGTCAGTGCGGTGCTACGTGGCACGCTTACCATAGGACATGCGCGCGCCCCATCGTCCTGGCGTCCCCATCATCCCGGCGCCCCCATTATCCCGGCGCATTGTGGAAAAGCGATGCCTGCGGTTGTGGTTGCGCGGTAAAGGTGCTTTCGCCCCCCGCGGTAAACCGCGTTTCGGCGGTGTAGCGTTGAAACGCGCAAGGGGCTCGTGCACACCGTCCCGGCGTTTACGATGCCGCGCCGGGCGCCCATCGCCTCACAAAGGAAGGCCATCCCATGGCGCAATCCCCTCGGCCCACATCCTACCGCGACGCTGGCGTCGACATCGATGCGGGCAACGCCCTGGTGGAGCACATCAAGCCGCTCGCGCGGGCGACGGCGCGCCCCGGCGCGGCAAGCGCGCTGGGCGGCTTTGGCGGCCTGTTCGACCTTAAGGCTGCGGGCTACACGGATCCCCTGCTGGTCGCTGCCAACGATGGCGTGGGCACGAAGCTCAAACTTGCGATCGCCTGCTCCAAGCATGACACGGTCGGTGTCGATCTGGTGGCGATGTGCGCGAACGATCTGGTGGTCCAGGGCGCAGAGCCCTTGTTTTTCCTTGATTATTACGCCACCGGACGGCTGGACGTTGAGGTCGCACGGTCGGTTGTGGCCGGCATCGCGGCGGGCTGTAAAGAGGCAGGTTGCGCGTTGATCGGTGGTGAGACGGCTGAAATGCCGGGCCTCTACCAGGACGAAGACTACGACTTGGCGGGTTTTTGCGTTGGCGCGGTTGAGCGCGACCGTGTGCTGCCACG
Source organism: Pseudomonadota bacterium (assembly GCA_038522635.1). Classification (GTDB taxonomy): domain Bacteria; phylum Pseudomonadota; class Alphaproteobacteria; order Rhizobiales; family Hyphomicrobiaceae; genus JBCBJZ01. The sequence continues at coordinate 15,974 of JBCBJZ010000030.1, forward strand.
CGCCGACATCGAACCCGGTGACACGCTGATCGCGCTGGCCTCATCGGGGCTCCACTCGAACGGTTTTTCACTGGTGCGTAAACTGATCAGCGATGCCCGCTTGCCGCTTGAGGGTGCAGCGCCGTTCGATGCGACGCAACAGCTTGGCGCAGCTCTGCTGATCCCGACGCGGCTCTACGTGCGTCCGTTGCTTGAAGCGATGCGCGCGACCGGGGCCGTCAAGGGTGCAGCGCACATCACCGGTGGTGGCCTTAGCGAGAACGTGCCGCGGATGCTGGGCCAGGGCCTGCGGGCGACGATCGACCTTTCCACCTGGCGGCTGCCTGCCGTGTTCGGTTGGCTGCAGCGGCTGGGTCACCTCAGCGATGCGGAGATGCTGCGCACGTTCAACTGCGGCCTGGGCATGGTGCTCGCGGTGCCAGCAACAGCGCGCGAAGACGTTCTGGCGGCGTTGACCGCGCAAGGTGAAGTGCCGGTGGTGGTCGGTGACGTGGCGTTGAGCGAAGACGATGCCCCGCCGCATGTGAAATTTGAAGCCGCATGGGCTGAGGGCGCGCAATGACCGCCGCGGGCGCCAGCGAGGAGGCGCCGGGCCGCAAACGGGTCGGCGTGCTGATCTCCGGGCGCGGCTCCAACATGGAAGCGCTCGTGCGTGCCGCCGCGGCGCCGGATTACCCCGCTGAGATCGTATGTGTGATCTCAAACCGTCCGGACGCTGCAGGCTTGCGGACGGCGCAAGCGGCTGGGATCGCAACCAACGCTCTGGACCATAAGGCCTTCGCGACGCGACCTGCATTCGAAGAGGCGTTAACCCACGCGCTTCAAGACCACGGCGTCGAGCTGATCGCGCTCGCCGGCTTCATGCGCTTGATGACGCCTGCGTTCGTTCAGCGCTGGCATGATCAGATCATCAACATTCACCCCTCGTTGTTGCCCGCCTTCAAAGGTCTACACGTTCATCAGCGGATGCTTGATGCGGGCGTGATGCTTGCGGGCTGCACGGTACATGTGGTGCGTGCGGCGATGGATACGGGGCCGATCATCGCACAGGGCGCGGTGCCGGTTGAGGCGGGCGATGATGCGGCGACGTTGGCGGCGCGCGTCCTTAAGGTCGAGCATCAGCTTTATCCCCACGCCCTTGCGCTTTACGCTTCAGGCGCGCTGCGCGTGGAAGGCGATCAGATTGTTTGGCCTCAGGGCGCCGATAAGGTGGGGGATGCTGCGACGTTGGATGCCGCCACCATGCTGATCGCGCCGCCACTGCCCGCTTCCCCACTAGAGCAACGGGCGCAAAGTGCGATTTGACTGCTCAAACACTGAGCCTTGCCTTTGCGCCCAAAGTTGCTCTGCACTTTAAGATTAGATCATCTTTGGGCGATTTCGGGCTCACCTGTGGTGATCCCGATAAATCGCCCGATGATCTAGGCTGCTTCAGCGCCGTTGGCCGATACCGAGATTGGCCCAGATCGACATATCGATCTGCAAGCGGCGCCGCACCACCACGTAGTTCAGCAACGCAGCCATCACCAACGAGATCGCCGTGGCGCTCGCCGCACCGTGCAGCCCGTAGACCGGGACCAGCGCGAAGTTGAGCGCAATGTTGGACAGCGCCGTGAAGCCGAGCACCATGGCGCAGGCCCGCTGTTCACCCACCATGTTGAGCAAGAACTCCGACGGTCCCATCGCGGCGCGGCCGAGGAAACCCAACACGAGAATGAACATCACCGGGTAGCCGGCCGTGAACTGCGGGCCAAACAGCCACAACAGCGGATGGCCGAGCACCAGGATCGCCAGCGCACCAGCCAGCGACGGCCAAAACGTCCAGTTCACCGCATCGCGGACGAACGCCTGCAACTCGGCGGTGGCGCCACGCGCGTTCAAGGCGGCGAACCGGTTGGCAACCGCGCTGCCGACCGCGTAGTGAACGAACATGATCAGCGCCATCGTCTTGGCCGCGGCGAAATAGATGCCCACGTCGAGCGGCGTCATGTAGCGCGAGACGATCAGCACATCGGCCGTTTGCAACACGATCTCGCAGGCCAGGATCACAAGCATCGGCAAGGACATCTGAAACCAGGGCACAAACGCGGTGCGGCGCGGGCCTGGTGCCACAACTTTGCGCAGTCGCCTGGAGAGCGCAACGTGTTGGATGAGCGTTGCCGCAAATGTCGCCAGCACGGCAGCGCCGGCCGCCGTGGTCGCCTGGGTTGGCCAGCCCCATGCGAACGCCAGCACCATGAAGACCAAAATCAGGATCGGCCGGATGATGTAGATCGGCACGAGTGCCAACCCCATCCAGGCGTTGCCGCGCCCGACGCCGTCATTCACTTCGGCGAGCGCGTAAAGCGGGACGCAGAACACCGCCAGAAAGGCGGGCAGCAGATAGGGCCCAGCCAGCGCGCCCTGAAACACGTAAAGCACCACCAACGCGATGCCCGTGATCACCGTGCTTAGCGCCACCGCGCCCGCGCGCGCCCACACAAGCAAACCGCGCAGCAGGTCGTGCTGCCCCCTCTCGCGGTACTCCGGGCCCATCCGCAACATCACGGTGTTGAGGCCCAGCGGCGACAATCCGCCTAACACCAGCACCCACGTCCATACGAACACGTAGATGCCGTACTCATGCCCGCCCATCCAACGGGCGAGGACCACCTGCGAGAGGTAGAGGATGGCCGCACTTGCCACCCGCACCATGAAGGCGATCAGCGCATCACGCTGCGTGCGGGTGCGCTCGTCAGCACCGTTGAGGATCGCCTTCGCCATCGCGAACGCGCTGCGTCCGTGGTCGACGATGGACGGCCGGGGCGCGCGCAGCTCTTCAGGTGTGGCCATCGTGGAAGCGCCTTTCATGCGCTGGCGGCACTGCACTTTAAGATTAGATCATCTTTGGAAGATTTCGGGCTCACCTAGGGTGATCCCGATCAATCGCTGAGATGATCTGAAGCGTCAGCGCGCTGCACTCGTCCCAGGACCAGCGCGCCCGACGCGTTTGTCCTCACGCCGCCTGATCATTGTTGCGACGCCGGCCCATGCCCAGGACCGCCCCGCATCGCCTGACCGGCCGTGGACTTCAGCAAAAAAGTCCGCCACATGAGCTGCGTAGAGCCCGTGTCGGCCTTCAAGCACGACCGCCATTTCAGCGACGTCTTCAGGCGTTGGCGTTGCGTCTTCATCGGGGTGCCAGGTGGCCGTTTGCGCGCGTGTACCGTTCGGTGACTTCATCATCGTTCTTTGTGCCGGAATGCCTCGTGTTGCGTGAAGCAAAGCAAAAACGGCGCCAGCACTGCGCCTTCCTCTCAACCCTTATGCCGGTTCGCCTCACCGTGGCTCAAACGCGCGTTCCCACAACGGTGAAGACCTGCGGCGCAAAAGCGGGTTCGCCGGTCGCCCTTTTGTTGTATGGAAAGCGATCCGCAACCGTTCTCCGTTTCACCTCTTGAGGTGGGAAAGGCTACGAACATGCGCCTTACGATGACATCTTTAGCTGTCGCTACAGCCCTCGCCCTATTAGGCTTGGTTTCAGGTTTGGTGACCGCCGGCCCGGCATCGGCCTTCACGCTGATCGCTGATGAGCCCAATTCGGCCGGTACCCAAGAAGGCAACCGCGCCCCGTCCACGCAGGAGCGCGGCAGCGGGTCACCCGCCGCAGCGCCCCGGCCGAAGCCCGACGACGACGCCGCCGCAGACGACCAGGGGCCGGGCTGCTCCTACCCCCAGCAGGACCTCGAATTGCTGGTTTAGAGCCACGGGCGCAAAGTGCGATAAACCGGCTCAAACACGCTCGCCTCGCCTTTGCGCCCTTTGGGCGACATGAAGTGACGGCAACCGGCGATGCCGGCGATGACCGCTGCTGCTGACAGCCGCCATCGCGGTGCGCGATTGTCTTGTCGCGATGGGGCAGGAGCAGACATCGCCGACAAGCTGCAGACACTCTAACCGATTTGCTGATTATCCGATGTCAAAGTGAGGTCGGGCCTTGGCGTCGAGCTTGGCAGCAATGTTGCGAAGGTCTGCGACACTCACATCTTCTGAATTGAGCGCATTTCTGCCCCTCAATGCGTCGAGAATTGAACGCTTACGGGACCATGAGATGTGGGCCTCGTTCCTCGATTCGTTCGGTTGTCCGTTGCCGTTCAAAGTGACGCAGCAAGCAAGCAAATAGACCCTGTTTTCCGTGCTCGCTTCGAAGTCCCATCCGTGATCCTCAGGCCAGATGTCGCTTACTGTGTAGCCCAGCATTGAGAGTTCGCGCGCGACATACTCGGCAAGTGCCTTTCCATGGATGCCATTGATGTTCTCGGCAACGACCTGGTCCGAGTCCTCGTACTCATCCAGCTCTAATGCCAAGTGTGCGTGGGCCATCGTCGACCAATCCTTCCGGCGACCGCTGAAAATGCTTACTAGCGCCCAGTAAGTTTCGACAAGCGCGGCGCGGATCGTCTTTTGGCATACAAGCGCTCACTCGAAGCGAATATGGCGCTTAGAGTGAATGCAGAAACAGGCTAGCATAGTATACTGCCACGGTCGTTGGCAGGATGGTATACTGAACAATATGCCCGATATTGCGACGGATTTGGCTTCGCGGGATCCGAGAGAACACTTTCCCTCCGACGCTGAGGTCAATTCGCGCGTAGACGGACAGCACACTAAACCCGACTAAAAAAAACGAGCAAGACAACACGGAGCCATACAGGCATCAGCTCGAATAATTGAGCAATTTCGTTCAGGATATGCATGGATACGCCCGATCTGGATGCGCCATTTCATAATGGCGCTTTAAATGACACGAGCTGAAACAGCTAAAGAAGCCAATGCTCGAGCGTCGAAGAATGGGCCTAGCTATAAGGGTCTACAACTGCGTAAGATTGGGGCATATTTCACGTAGTCGCAGAAAAATGGGCCAGATGTCCTCCTCTCGACCCATCAAGAGATGATGCCGCCCCTTATTGGTACGTATCTTGATCTGGAAAGGTGTGGCGGCGCGGGTTTGCACTGTTCTGCTGACGCCCTCGTCATCGACCAGATAGATCGATTTGACATCCGCGACTCTAACAATATCGTGGGAGACACGAATACCCTTTCGATTGAACCTGTGTATCTCCAAAGTCTGCGCTGACGGGTTGTGCTGGAGGATGTGCTCCACGTCCGAATTGACATAACCGTAAAGAAACACATACGCAATTATTGCAAGCAACGCCGCAGACAACCACGTGCCCGCTTGCGTCAGTGGGTCGGCATCAAAGCGAACCCAGGCCGTCGTATAAACCAGCACGAACAATATTGGTGGTGCGAATATAATAGTGTAGGTGAGCGTCCGCACAATCGCGTCGGTAAAGCGGCAATGCTTATGAAACGAGTGTGCCTTCAGGCCGTGTGCATCGTCAGACAGCTCTACCCAACTGGGACTTGACCATCTGTTGGTTTCAAGCTCGAACAGCGGTGTGGTCCGGCCATTGTCGCGGGCACCGTTTGTCATGATGCAACATCACAGTTCGGAATTGACGCTTCGGCCCGTCTTTGTTTGTCGGCAACTGTTGCCGGATAGAGCATCGAACCGAAGGGATCGTAGCACCAGCCAACGGCGCGAATGACTGCCAATAGCGCAAAGCTCGATATCATGAGGCATCAGGAGCATAGAAAAGTTTGCAAAGTCTAAACTTCGGCTCTGGCTCACAAGTGAGCTTCCGCAGCGCACATGTCTGCTTCCGGTCGATGCAGACATCGGCAGGCTTGCGGACCAACGCTGTTGGACGTCCGCGTCCTTCGCACGGTGCCGGCCGGCTTTCGCGCATCACGGGCAACGATGAAGCGTTGCCGGACCAGGCGGGCCGGGCAGATTGTCGCGGCCGCCCTTCGAGGTTCGGTTGGCGCGCGGGGGCGCCCCTGCCTTGCCGTCGATGCGTCTGCGAAGCGCTTGATTCACCGCTGAAAATCCCGACCGGCGCACCTTAGAACCATTGTAAACTACTGATTTTATTGAATTATTCTAAATCCGATCTGCACTGTCGGGATTGACACAGCCTCCAGAGCTTCGCCATCAATGGCGCCGTCGTATGTATCGAAACAGGACCCATCCCATGACACTCCACACAAGAACGCCGCTTGGAGCGAGCACACTGGCGCTCACCCTCTTCGCCGCCGTCGCGACGGCCAGCACGGCGCTGCCCGCTCCCGCGCAAGCCGCAGGCGAGGTCAACGTTTACTCGTTCCGCCAGCCCAAATTGATCCAGCCGCTGCTCAAGGCGTTCACCGAGCAGACCGGCATCAAGGTCAACTTCATCTTCGCCAAAAAGGGCCTGATCGAACGCGTCAAGGCAGAAGGGCGCAACACCCCGGCTGACGTCCTGCTCACCGCAGACATCGCGACGGTAACCCAGGCTGTCGCCGAGGGCATCGTCCAACCCGTCAACTCAGACGTCCTGACGAAGCGCATTCCCGCCAGCCTGCGCGCCGCCGACAACAACTGGTTCGGCATCACGCGCCGGGCCCGCATCGTCTACGCCTCCAAAGAGCGCGTGAAGCAGGACAAGATCACCTACGAAGAACTCGCCGATCCCAAATGGCGCGGTAAGATCTGCACGCGCTCAGGCCAGCACGTCTACAACGTGGCGCTGTTCGCCTCGATGGTTGCCCACATGGGCGAAGAGAAAGCCAAGGCATGGCTCGCCGGTCTGAAGGCGAACCTGGCGCGCAAGCCGTCCGGCAATGACCGCGCACAAGTCAAAGGCGTTTATGCCGGCGAGTGTGATCTTGCGATCGGCAACACGTATTACATGGGCAAGATGCAGACGAACACGAAGCAGCCCGAGCAAAAGGCGTGGGCGAAGTCGGTAAAGGTGCTCTTCCCCAACGCCGAAGGGCGCGGTACCCACGTCAACATCTCGGGCATGGCTTTGACCAAGCATGGGCCCAACCGGGATAACGCGATCAAGCTGATGGAATTCCTGACCTCGCAGGCCGCGCAAAAACTCTACGCCTCCACCAACTTCGAATACCCGGTTGTGGCGGGCGTGGACGTTGATCCGCGCGTGAAGAGCTGGGGCACGCTGAAGCCTGACCCGATCACGCTCGACGCCATCGCCAAGCTGCGCAAGCGCGCATCGCAAATGGTCGACGAGATCAACTACAACGCCGGCCCGTCGAGCTGACGGTGGCAACGCAGCTCATGCTGCCGCGTTTATTTCGCTAACGAACGCGGCGCGAACAGCCTTCACCCGATGCGATGAAGCGGCGGTCCTCCACATGGGAGGGCCGCCGTTTGCGTGCCAGGACCATGGTGCGTTGATCGATCAGCTTCACAGCGCGCAACACCTTGTGTAACCCAACCGCCAAAGGGCGCGCGCCACCATGGGGCGGCGGGTCAGATGCCCAGGTTTCAGGGCCGGCACGAAGGATGGCACGATGGTGAATGATGGCGGCAACGGCCGGCTGGTAACGATCTTCGGTGGCTCGGGGTTCGTCGGCCGCTACACCGTGAGGGCGCTTGCCAAACGGGGCTGGCGCATCCGCGCCGCCGTCCGCCGGCCGGACCTCGCCGGGCATCTGCAGCCGATGGGTGGGGTCGGGCAAATCCAGGCTGTGCAAGCCAACCTGCGCTACCCGCAATCCGTGGCCGCCGCTGTCGAAGGTGCCGATGCGGTCGTCAACCTGGTCGGTATTCTTGCAGGCACGGGCAGTCAGACCTTCACCAAGATCCATGACGAGGGCGCGCGCACCGTCGCGCAAGCGGCGCGCGATGCTGGCGCCACCCAGATGGTTCATCTGTCCGCCATCGGTGCTGATGCCAGCTCGCCGGGAAACTACGGCCGCACGAAAGCGGCGGGCGAAAGCGCCGTCCTGGAGGTGACGCCATCGGCGCGCATCCTGCGCCCGTCGATCGTGTTCGGCCCTGAGGACCAGTTCTTCAACCGCTTTGCCGATCTCGCCATGCGCGCGCCGGCGCTCCCCTTGATTGGCGGCGGACGTACGCGCTTCCAACCGGTCTACGTCAACGATGTGGCGCTGGCCCTGGCGAACGCGGTGGAGGGGGCCGGCACCCCCGGCACCATCTACGAGCTTGGCGGCCCGGACATCATCACTTTCCGCAAGCTGCTCGAACGGGTCAAAGAGTGGACCGGGCGGCGGCCAGGCTTCGCGCCGATGCCGTTCTTCGCCGCCAAGCTGTTGGGCCTTGCCACCTGGCCGCTGCCGAACGCCCTGCGCCCGATCACCGTCGATCAGGTGCGCATGCTGCAGTCAGACAACGTGGTCAGCGCGGCAGCCCTGGAAGAAGGCCGCACGCTTGCCGCACTTGGCGTTGAGCAGCCGCATACTATCGCTAGCATCGTGCCGGATTATCTGGTCCGGTTCCGCCCCAAGGGGCAGTACTCGCGCTACCGCTGAGCCCGCTGCCGGGTCTGCCGCCGCGCCTTCTCGAGCGTGGTCCGCACCAGGCGCTTCCACCTGATGCGGACCGAACTCTTCGATGTCAGAGCTTCGCGGCCATCGCGAGGGCTGTGTCCGTCATCCGATTCGAGAAGCCCCACTCGTTGTCATACCAGGACAACACGCGCACCAACCCGCCCTCGACGATCTGCGTCTGCGTCAGATCGAACGTCGATGAATTCTGGTTGTGGTTGAAGTCGATTGACACAAGCGCTTCGTCGGTCACGCCGAGCACGCCGGCAAGCCGCCCGCCAGCCGCATCGCGCATGGCCTGATTGATCGCATCTGCCGTCGTCTCGCGCTCGGGGATCACCTTCAGATCCACCACCGACACGTTCGGCGTCGGCACGCGGATCGCGGTCCCATCTAGCTTGCCGTTCAACTCCGGCAGCACCAGCCCGACAGCCTTGGCAGCACCGGTCGATGTCGGGATCATGGAACAGGCGGCAGCGCGCGCGCGGCGCATGTCCTTGTGTGCCTGATCCTGGAGCCGCTGGTCGGACGTGTAGGCGTGGATCGTCGTCATGAAGCCCGACTTGATGCCGACCAGATCATGCAGCACCTGCGCCACCGGCGCGAGGCAGTTCGTCGTACACGATGCGTTGGAGACGACTTTGTGGTCGCCTGACAGCTTGTCATGGTTGACCCCGTAAACCACCGTCAGGTCCGCACCTTTCGATGGCGCAGACACCAGCACGCGCTTAGCGCCCGCTTCCAGGTGCGTGGCCGCCTTATCGCGGTCGGTGAAGATACCCGTGCACTCCATCACGATGTCGATGTCGTGCTCTTTCCATGGCAGCTTGGTCGGGTCGCGTTCGGCGAGCACCTTGATCGGCTTGCCGAGGCCGACGTCCATCAGGTCGCCTTCCACGGTCACCTCGCCAGGGAACCGGCCGTGCACGCTGTCGTACTTGAACATGTGCGCATTGTCGGCGGCCGAGCCCAGGTCGTTGACTGCGATGACTTCAACGTCGCTGCGTTTGGCTTCTGCGATGGCCCGCAGGACATTGCGCCCGATGCGGCCGAAGCCTGAAATCGCGATTCTGACGGTCATGTCGTTCTCCGTTGTGCGTGATCCCGTTCACGCCGGCTGAACTCCCTTCACGGCCACGCTTCAGACGGTGCCGGTTCAGACGCGTGTTTGGCCGCTTTGTGCGCAACGGCGCGCCACAATGCAACAGGTTGCAGCAGCCTTTACGCGATATGCACCGGGCGGGCGTGAGTTGCACCCGCCTCTTGGTCCACACCGTGAGATTGACGCTTATGCGCAATGCGCTTTATGTGGCACCACCCTGGCAGTCCGAGGCCAAAGCTGCAGGTCACGCGAAAAGGACAACCGGCATGGCGGCGCGGGACGCCAGCAGCGATGGACGCAAGCCTTCGCGCGCGCGAAACGCGACCTCGCGACAAAGCAATAAGTCCGACCGTGACGGCGGTGGCGACACCGGAACGCCGGCGCCTGCCGATGTGAGCCAACGCCCTGAAGATGCCGCCAAAGAGATCCGCGCCTTGCGTAAGGCGCTGGCCGAAGCGCACAGCCGCATCGCGGAACTTGAGGCGCGCAACATCCAGGCGATCAACCACATCGACTGGGTAAGGGATTCTTTACAGACCCTGTTGGATGATGATCCAGAACGGGACAAGCCTTAGGCCGGCGCTGACGTTGTGTGCGCTGCCCTTGTGCGGCGGTCCAACACCACGCAAAGCAAGGTGATGCGTCATGGGTCAAATCAACGTCATGCTCAGCGGCCGCACCTTCCGGCTCGCCTGCGCCGACCACGACGAAGCGCGGCTGAAACACGTCAGCAGCATCGTCAAGGCACGGTTTGAAGCGTTGGAACGCGAATTCGGCAACGCGGGCGATGACCGCTTGTTGTTGATGGCGGCGCTGATGGTGGCGGACCAATGCATGGACGCCGAGCAAATGCTGGACGCCACCGAAGAGCAGCTTGAGGCCGTCCGGGCCGAACTTGCTGCGCGCGCTGAGGCCGCTGCCGCGAACGAGACGATCGCGCAAGAGGCCCAGGCGCCAGCGCTGCTCGCCGCGCTTTAGAGTTCATCGGCTTCAGCTGGAATCACCTGAGACGAAAGATGAGCGGCAAAACAACAGCTTAGATGTCGGTTCCGCTTCAAGCTGAAGC
>JBCBJZ010000031.1:0-26443 GCA_038522635.1 Pseudomonadota bacterium
CACCGCATCGCGCACCAGGATGACTCCGCGCGCGCAGCGGTAGTTGGCGTAGATCATTTTCAGGATCGACGATTTGCCAGCGCCGGACGGGCCTGCAAGGACCACGCAGGCGCTCGGCCGCGCGCTAAAAGTGACCGCCTCAACAACGCTGATGCGCTGGCCACCACGCAAGTGCATCACGAAGTCTTTCGCGACATCCACAAGCGCCAACCGGCAACCCTCGTCGAGCGCCGCGCGTGCCTGCGTGAGCGCTTCGCCGGTCGCGCTTGCTGTTGCGTCCGCGGCTCCGCCCTGGCCTTCGGCAACCGCAGCAGGCGCTGGGCTGAGCCCGCTCTGGTCTGCATGCGGGCTCATACCTGCAACACCGATGAAACGAGGAGCTGCGCGTACGCTTCGCGCGGATCATCAAGCACCTGATCGGTCAACCCCGTCTCGATCACCTCACCATGGCGCATCACCATGATCCGGTGCGACATCAGCCGTGCGACGGCGAGATCGTGGGTGACGATGATGACGGCGAGACCGAGATCGGCCACGAGGCCGCGGACCAGATCGAGCAAGCGCGCCTGCACCGACACATCAAGACCGCCGGTCGGCTCATCCATGAACACAAGCCGCGGTGCCGTCACAAGGTTCTTCGCGATCTGGAGGCGTTGGCGCATGCCACCTGAAAAGGTGTCGGGGCGATCATCGATGCGCCCGCCCTCGATCTCCACACGTTCGAGCCAGGTTGCCGCCTCGCCGCGGATCTCACCGTAGTGACGCCAGCCCACCGACATCAGCCGCTCACCGACATTGCCACCGGCGGAGACCTTCATGCGCAGGCCGTTGCGCGGGTCCTGATGGACGAAGCCCCAGTCGGTGCGCAGAAGGTGACGGCGTTCGGCATCGCTCAAGAGCGCCAGATCGCGCATGTTGCCGTCGCGCGTGCGGTAGTGAACGCTGCCGGCGGTCGGCTCAAGGTGGGTGGCGAGCAGCGACAAAAGCGTGGATTTGCCGGAGCCTGATTCCCCCACGACGGCGAGCACTTCGCCCGCGTAGAGATCGAATGAAACGTCGCGGCAACCGCGTTGCGCACCGTAGTATTTCGTGAGGTGACGAGCCTGCAGCAGCGGTGTTTCGCCCGCAACGTCTACGCCGCCTGCTCCGCCGTTCCCCTCGCGCGGTGCCATCATGAGGGTTCGCGCCCCTCGAACGCTGAAGGTCTCATGATCGCGGCCGCGCGCGTGCGCTCGCAGTGGTCGGTGTCGGAGCACACGAACATGCGTCCGCCGTGGTCATCGGTGATCACTTCATCGAGATAAACGTTTCGCGATCCGCACAGCGCGCAGGGCGCATCAAAGCGCGTGCGCTCGAAGGGATGGTCATCGAAGTCGAGGCTCTTGACGCGCGTGTGCGGCGGTAGAGCGTAGATGCGCTTTTCGCGGCCCGCGCCAAAAAGCTGAAGCGCTGCGCAACCGTCCATTTTCGGATTGTCGAATTTTGGCGTGGGAGAGGGATCCATCACATACCGTCCCGCCACCTCGACAGGATAAGCGTAGGTCGTCGCGATATGACCGTGGCGCGCGATGTCCTCATAGAGTTTCAGATGCATCAGCCCATATTCTTCAAGCGCGTGCATGCGCCGGGTCTCGGTTTCGCGCGGCTCCAAAAAGCGCAAGGGCTCGGGGATCGGCACCTGATAGACGAGCACCTGGCCAGGCTTGAGCGGCGCCTCGGGAATGCGGTGGCGCGTTTGGATTACCGTTGCGTCGCCCGTGTCGGTGGTGGTCGCGACGCCGGCGGTCTTTTCAAAGAACTTGCGGATCGAAACGGCGTTGGTGGTGTCATCGGCGCCTTGGTCGATGACCTTAAGCCTGTCATCCGGCCCGAGGATGGACGCTGTCACCTGCACCCCGCCCGTACCCCAGCCGTAGGGCATCGGCATTTCGCGGCTGGCGAAGGGCACTTGATAGCCGGGGATCGCGATCGCCTTCAGGATCGCGCGGCGGATCATGCGCTTGGTCTGCTCGTCGAGGTAGGCGAAATTATAGGGGCTCGTGGTCTCGCGATCGGCTGGGATTTCGACCGGGTTCTCTAAAGGATTTTGGACTGGGTTCATGACGTGGTCTCCGAAGCCACGTGCGGTGCGGTCGCATCATCGTGTGCGGGCGCATCGTGCGACGAAACTGCTGCGTCCGGCGCATCGCAGGCTGCCTCGTCTTTGGCTGCCAACCACTCCGCGCGCAACTGGCGGACGAGCGCTAACTCAGCCTGGAAATCCACGTAGTGCGGCAGCTTCAAATGCTCCACGAAGCCGGTCGCTTGCACGTTGTCCGCATGGGCGAGCACAAACTCTTCGTCCTGCGCGGGCGCCACCACCTCTTCGCCGAACTCGTCGGTGCGCAAAGCGCGGTCGACAAGCGCCATCGCCATCGCCTTGCGCTCGCCGTGGCCGAAGACGAGGCCGTAGCCGCGCGTGAATTGCGCGGGCTGATCGGCCGATCCGGTGAACTGGTTGATCATCTCGCATTCGGTGAGCGTGATCGCACCAAGTGGGACGGGAAAATCGAGGCCGTCCACGTCAAGCTCGACGTCCACCTCGCCCACGCGCAGTTCGCCGGCGAACGGATGGGTGCGGCCGTAGCCGCGTTGTGTGGAGTAGCCGAGCGCGAGCAGGAAGCCCTCATCGCCGCGCGCCAGGCTTTGCAGGCGCAGGTCACGCGTGGCCGGGAAGGCGAGCGGTTCGCGTGTGAGGTCAGGGATCGCTGCGTGATCGTGGTCCGTGTCAGCCATCGCGTTCGCTTCAGCTGCAGGCGGCGAGGGTGGGGCTGAGGGCCCGGCGCGTTCGATGAGGCCTTCGTCGTCGAGCAGACCGGTGACGCGCGGTGTCGGCGTCGCTGATGGCGTTGGGGCCTGAGACGTCTGATGATCCGCCGGCGTCTGATCATCGACCGCGGCGCCTGGCGCCGGCCCGCGCGCCGCATCAGCACCGGCTTTCGCCAGCGCGGGGTCAATCAACCGGTGCGTATAGTCAAACGTCGGCCCCAATACTTGCCCACCGGGCAGGTCCTTGTAGGTCGCCGAGATGCGTCGGTCGATGCGCATGCGATCGGTCTCGATCGGCTTGGAATAGCCAAAGCGCGGCAACGTTGTGCGGTAGGCGCGCAGCAAGAAGATCGCCTCGATCATGTCCCCGCGCGCCTGTTTGATCGCGATCGCGGCAAGTTCAGGATCGTAGAGCGAGCCCTCCGCCATCACGCGATCGACGCCAAGCCGCAACTGCGCAGCGATCTGCGCTGCCGTCAGTTCGCCAAGCGCCGGGTCGCCACGGCGCGCTTCGCTCAGCAACTTGTGCGCCGCTTCGATGGCCGCTTCGCCGCCCTTGACCGCCACATACATCGCGTTACACGCCTCCGGTGCGCTGTGCGGAGCGGGGCAGGGCCGCAACCGCATCGGCGGCGGTCAACATCACATCAACGCCTTGCGGAAAGCGGGCGTGGTTCTCAGACCATCCCTGTTCGAAGCGGCGCGGGCGCGGGCTAGGCGTCAGCGCGCGCGATGTTTCGATGCCAGGGCCTTCGAATGTCCAGCCCGCAGGCTTGAGCTGATCGACCTGGATGACCAGGGTCGTCGAGCGATCGGGATAGGTGAGGCTGCCCTGCCCGAAGGTCTCCAAAGGGGGCAAGGCCCGTGCATCGGTGATCAGCGCGAAGGTTGCTTGCGCCGGGTCGCACGTAAGCCGTGCGCCCGTGTGAAACCGTAAGAAGCGCGCGACATCAGGCGCATGGGCTGCCGGCTCATCAAGCCACAAGGTGGTCTCGTAGTCGGCCAACGTCAGCAGCGCGCTTGCAGCGAGCGGCGAAAGGGGCGCTGGCGGGGTCAACGTACTCTCGAGCGGTAGGATCGACGCGGGATGCGCCATCGCCTCCATCAGTACGCGAAAGACGTGCTGCGCGTCGAAGACGGGATCGGCGAACCCTGGCGCGGGTGCTTGGCCACCTGGCGCGGGTGCTTGGCCACCTGGCGAGTGGCCGGGCGCGCGCGTGGCGTCCTGAGCGGAACCTCTTGCGGTCATCGCCTAATCCTCCCCGCGTGCCAGCGTGAAGAAATCGACCTTTGTCGCGTCCGTCTTGGCGCGATGCTCGGCGCGCTCGCTAGCAAGGCGTGCGGATACCGGACGCGTAAACGCCTGTTCCAACGTAGCGCTCAGCGCCGCGATCTGACCAAGCGCATCGACCAGCGCCGCGGCCTTTGCTTTGTGTGGATCGCGGCCGAGCACATGTCCGTAACCGACTTCGCCGCTCTCCAACTCGACCACGGCACGGCTGACCGTCGCTTCACCGACATTAAACGGTGCGCCCGATCCGCCCATGCGCCCGCGCACCATTACGAGCCCCACGTCGGGCGGGCGCACATCGCGGGCGGCCTCGACATGCTCTTTGAAGCAGCTCAACGCATGGCTCAATTCGTCGTCGCGGGCGTGGGCGCAAAGCTCCATCAGGGTACGGCGCGGATCGACCTGCGCGTCATCGACGCCTCGATCTCTTGTCCCCTCACTCATCGCCGCCTGCTCCATCGCGTCGCTTTAGCTTTCCAGATTGACGGTGCTGTGACAGCCCGAGGCTGTGCTCACAAGGCGTACCGTTGCGATCATGCCCTGGGGCGCTGGAGGCTCTTGGCACCGACGCGGCACGGTGTCAAAAGACCCGCGCTCGTGCCCGCTGGCTAGATCATCGGGCGATTTATCGGGATCGCCAAAGGTGAGCCCGATAAATCGCCCAAAGATGATCTAATCTTAAGGTGCAGAGCAACTTTGGGCGCAAAGGCAAGGCATGCGTGTTTAAGCTGGTGACTCGCACTTTGCGCCCGCTGCTCTAGGCACGCTCTCCGCTTGAAGCGAAGACACGCAAACCCAGATGAGCCGCGATGAAAAAGCTAAGCGAAACGCCCACCATCGATGCGAGCGCTCAAGTCCGCGCTTCGACGCTTGGCCGCTATACCGAGGTCGGCGCGCGCACGTCGCTCATCGAAACCACGCTCGGTGACTACAGCTACATCGTCAACGATGGTGATGTGATCTACACGTCCATTGGAAAGTTCTGCTCGATCGCTGCCCACGTACGCATCAATCCTGGCAACCATCCGATGGCGCGCGCCTCGCAAAGCCACTTCACCTACCGGGCCAGCGCCTACTTCGATGACGCGCAGGACGAGCCCGATTTTTTCGCATGGCGGCGGGCGTCTCCCGTCACTATCGGGCATGACGTTTGGATCGGTCACGGCGCGATCGTGCTGCCGGGGCGTCAGGTGGGCGATGGTGCGGTGGTGGCAGCCGGTGCTGTGGTCACGCGCGATGTTGCGCCCTACACGATCGTGGCTGGTGTGCCGGCAAAGCCGGTGCGCGCGCGTTTCGATGATGCGACGGCCGCGCGGCTAAAGGCGCTTGCCTGGTGGGATTGGGACCATGCGCGGTTGCGCGCCGCGCTCGATGATTTTCGCGCGCTCAGCGTTAACGCGTTCCTCGACAAGCATGAGCGCGAGGCTTGAACGGGCAGGTCTTTCGACGGCCCGCTGACAGAGGTAGATGAACTCTCTCTTTGGCCGTTCTTCTTATCGCCTCAGGCAAGTTCACCTGAGGCAGATGAACTCTCTCTTTGGCCGTTCTTCTTATCGCCTCAGGCGCGTTCACCTGAAGCGGATGAACTCTCTCTTTGGCCGTTCATCTTATCGCCTCAGGCAAGTTCACCTGAGGCGGATGAACTCTAGCGCCCGTGGGAAACGGCGATCAGTCGTTCAAGCCCGGCCGCCGCCTGTCCACCATCGAGGCTCGCGCGCGCCATCTCGACACCCTCGCTAAGCGTCTCGCAAGCGCCCGCGATCATAAGCGCGGCCGCCGCATTCAGGCACACCGCATCGCGGAACGCGGCGATCGGCGCGCCTTGCTCGCCGCCCAACAGCGCACGCATCTTGTCCGCGTTTTCAGGCGGCGTGCCGCCCAGGATCTGACCGAAGGGATGTTCCGCTAGACCGGCGTCAGACGGCTTCACGATGAAGTCTTGAACCTCGCCGTCCTTCAACGCGGAGACATGCGTTGGCCCTGCGATCGAAATCTCATCGGTGCCGTCCATGCCGTGCACGATCCACGCAGCCGCGCTGCCGAGCGCCCGCAGTGTTTCAGCCATCGGCCGCACCAGAGCCTTTGAAAAGGTTCCCGTAAGCTGGCGGTTGACGAGCGCCGGATTGGTCAGCGGCCCCAGAATATTGAAGATCGTACGCACGCCCAGTTCAACGCGCGCGGGGCCAACGAACCGCATCGCTGCGTGATGGTTGGGCGCGTTCATGTAACCGAGGCCGGCCGCCTCGATGCAGGCTTCGATGGTGGTGACATCTGCGTTGATGTTGACGCCGAGGGAGGCCAGCGCGTCGGAAGCGCCGGCGCGCGAGGACAAGGCCTTGTTGCCGTGTTTGGCGATCGGCACACCGAGGCTCGCCACCACCAGGGCGGCGGCCGTCGAAATGTTGAGCGTGCCCTTGCCGTCGCCGCCCGTTCCAACGATGTCGATCGCGTGCGCGGGCGCTGTCACCCGCAGCGCTTTGCGCCGCATGATGGTCGCTGCCCCCGTGATCTCCTCAATCGATTCACCGCGCAAGCGCAGCACCATCAAGAAGCCGCCGATCTGCGAAGGTGTGGCAAGCCCCGACATGATGACGTCGAACGCCTCTTCGGCCTGTTGCTGGGTCAGCGCCGATTCAAGCGCCCGCGCGATATAGGGTTTGAGCGCTTCGGGGTTGGGATCAGCAGGCTTCAAAGCATCACCCATCGCGGGCTCCTTAAAGATTGAGGCGGGGGTACCGTCGTTTCGCGCGCTCAAACGGCGAGCGGCGTTGGCGGCTGGTTCAGGCTGCGCACCGGCAATCCGGCCAGCCGCAGGAAGTTCGCAAGCAGCGCGTGGCCGTGCTCGGAGGCGATACTCTCGGGGTGAAACTGCACGCCATGCACGCAATGGCTCTCATGCGCGAGGCCCATGATGATGCCGTCATCCGTCTGCGCCGTGATGGTGAGGCAGGAGGGCAGGCTGTCGCGTTCGACGGTCAGCGAGTGGTAGCGGGTCGCCTCGAACGGGCTCGTCAAACCCTCAAAAACGCTCACGCCCTTGTGGCGCACGGGCGAAAGTTTGCCGTGCATCAAGGTTGGCGCACGCACCACGGTGCCGCCGAAGGCTTGGCCGATTGCCTGGTGCCCGAGACAGACGCCAAGGATCGGTATCCGCCCTGCGAAGGTTGAGACCAGATCGAGGCAGATGCCGGCATCGTCAGGCGTACATGGACCAGGCGAAAGCACGATCGCGCTGGGCTTCATCGCCTCAACATCGCCAACC
Organism: Pseudomonadota bacterium; assembly: GCA_038522635.1. Classification (GTDB taxonomy): domain Bacteria; phylum Pseudomonadota; class Alphaproteobacteria; order Rhizobiales; family Hyphomicrobiaceae; genus JBCBJZ01. The sequence goes on from JBCBJZ010000031.1 coordinate 7,362, forward strand.
GCGATCCGATCGTTGCGCACCACGGTACACGTCGCACCCAGGTCGCCGAAAAAATGCACCAGGTTATAGGTGAAGCTGTCGTAGTTATCGATCAGAAGGAGCATGGGCCGGGTGTAAGTGGCGTGCTATCGCAGGTCAATGCGCCAGCCATGCGAGGGCCGCTTCTGGGCCGCTTCCATGCTGCTTCTGGGCCGCCTGGTTACGGCATCAAGCAGCGCGTGAAGCACCGTGCAAACAACGCTTCGATTGTGAAGTGCGGTGCATTGCATGGGGCGCGCGCGTGTGGTCGTTTGCTGGCGCGAAACGGCGTTGAGGGTAAGGCGCAGGGGAGACCCGCTTCTGCGCAAGAGCGACGAGGCCAAGTCATGGTGCGATCGAAGGGCGACGCGCAGGTTCCTCGCAGGGATGTTGTGTTGGGCGCGGCCCAGGTCGCCGCAGCGTTCGCGTTGTCAGGCCCGCTGACGTTGGTCAACGCGTCGGCGCAGACCACACCGCAGCCCAAGCCGTCGATCCAGGCGCAAACGCAAGCCCCCGCATCACCCAACGCGCTCGCGGCAGGCTACCACGCCTATAAGGTTGGCGATGCGCAGTGCTACGCGCTTTACGACGGCGTTTGGAACGTCGAACACGCGCCAGGCTTCGTGCGCAACGCGAACACCGCCGCCATCAAGGCGGCCCTCGCCGCCGCCGGTGCGGCCACCGACCGGGTGCAGATCCCCTACACCGTCACGCTCATCAAGCACGGCGGCAAGACCGTTCTCATCGACAGCGGGTCAGGCGCGCAACTGGGTCCAACGTCCGGTCGTCTTGCGCGCGCCATGCGCGCCGCCGGTTTGCCCGTTTCGCAAATTGACATCGTTGCCATCTCGCATTTCCACGCTGACCACATCTTCGGCCTGATGGCGGCAAAGTCGAACCGCCAGATCTTCGCGCAAGCCGCGATCATGGTGCCCGAAGCGGAGCTTCAGTTCTGGACCGACCCCTCTGCGCGCCGCGCCATCCCGTTGAACCAGCGCCCGCTGGCGGACCGCATCACAGCGACCTTTCCCAAATGGCGCAACCTGAAGACCTTCCGCCCGGGCGATGAGGTCGCGCCAGGCCTGCGGGCGATTGCGGCACCCGGGCACACGCCGGGCCACACCGTCTTCCACTTGGCCTCGGCGGGGGCTCAACTTTTCGTCACGGGTGATCTTGCCAACATCCCCGCGTTGTTCGTTCGTCACCCCCACTGGCATGCCTCTTTCGACATGGACGGCCCGCTCGCCGAAAGCCACCGCCGCCGCCTGTTCGAACGCGCGATTGCCGAAAAGGCGCTCGTTGCCGGCTACCACTTCGGCCTGCCGAACGTCGGCGCCTTGCGCCAGGACGGCCGCGGCTACGCGTTCGTGCCGTTAGGGGGTTGAGCGGTGGTGACCTTCAGCGCAGCAAAGCGCAGTCACGGCGGCAAACGACATGTCGGCCGGGCGAACGCCGGTCTGCCGCCTAGGGGGCCGCTGCCTAGGGGGGCACGGCCCAGGCGCCCGCTGCCGAGGCCCCCCCTTGCCGCGGTGATCGCGCCGCCGCTGCTGCGTGCCTACGCGATGCGACCGGTCCACAAGGTTTTCATGATGGTCAAGGAGCCGCGCATGGGCGCGGTCAAGACACGGCTTGGCCGGCAGATCGGCGCCGTCGCTGCGACTTGGTTCTATCGCCATGCAACCTTGTCCACCTTGCGACGGCTGCGACGTGATCCTCGCTTTGAGGTGGGGCTTGCGATGACCCCGGATGCGCGGATCGCTACGCGTGCCTGGCCTGCGGGGATGGAGCGGGTCAACCAGGGTGAAGGGGACCTCGGTGCGCGCATGGCGCGTGTGCTGCGGCACCCTTCGGCTGCACCTTGTGGCGGGCGCGCGCTGCGGCGGGCTCCCGTGGGGCTGCGGGTGGTGATCGGTTCGGACATCCCGGCGATCACGCCCCGTGCCGTGGTGGATGCGCTCACGCAGCTTGGCGCTCACCGTGCGGTCTTCGGCCCGGCCGACGATGGCGGCTTTTGGCTTGTTGGCCTTGCCGTTTTAGGCGCGCCCGAACGACCGTTCGATGAGGTGCCCTGGTCGGCGCCCGACACGCTCGCTGCATGCATCGCGCGGTTTCAGCCTGGCACCGTGGCGCTAGCTGCCACCATCAACGACGTCGATGAGCCAGATGAATATCACCGGCATCGCAACCTGATGGTGACGCGCATGTGATCGCTGCGTGAGGTGACGTTGACGTAGTCTCCCGTGAGGTCATGATCTCGCCCCGTGTGGACCCTGCGTGGGCCCCGCGCGGGCAAGCGGCCCGAAGTGAGGATGCGATGAACACGCTGCCAGCGCCCTTCGAAGCGATCTTCGCGCGGTCCACGACGCCCGACGCCAAGCTGAAAGCGCTCATGCCAGCGATTGTGCGTACGATGGCCACCGACCGTTGCTTCATCTACATGCGCGATCCCGTGAAGCGGCGCACCGCTTACACCCACGGGCATACGGCGCTGCAGGGATGGCGGCACTTCGGCGGTGGGTCTTGGGGGCGCGAACCCAACCCGGCGACGCTGAACGAACCGATGCTCAAGAAGGCGTTCACCGATCCGACGGCGCTCTTCATATCTGACATCGAAACCGCGCCGGCCCACGTGCTCAACAAGCGTCTGGAGCGCGCCTATTTTGGCCACCGTGCCCTCGTGCACGCGCCGCTCTATCACCGCGGACGCTTCTACGGCATTTTGGAAACCGCAGTGCGACGCAAGCCACGGGTTTGGAGCGCCCAGGACAAGCAGTTGATCATCGCGCTGCAGCCGCGAGTTGCTGCCCTTGCCGCCCGCTATCTCGGCCACGCGTAGCGTCCGGTTCGCTCGCAGCTCACGAACCGCAAAGGGCTTTTGCGCGTTTGTCGTGAGCCTTCCACCCTGAAGTTAAGCGCAGGGCTGAAAGCGGCGGGAACCTCAAGCGCGCGCGGCGCTTTTGCCTAACGAGGCGGTAACTTGCCCCGCTCACCTAAATTCACCACGTTAACGTGTCAGCGATGACAGCGCGGTGGTGAGCGGCCAGCGTGCCCGCGCTTCGGTCTGAACGACCGCCGGTTTCTTTCGATCCGCGTTGGAGCAACCAACATGTCAAGCGCCCTGCGCGGCGGTCTTTCGCGCCTCGACGTCACCACCCGGTTCACGCTTGCCGTTTTAGCCCTGGCGAGCGGTGTGTACACGTATCTGGGCGTGCGTGGGCTGCTCGACGGCACGGCGAGCATCGTGTTTTTCGGCGCGCTGATTTACGCCTCCGCGGTCTCCGTCGGCATCTATTGCTTTTGGTCGTACCTGATGCGGTTTCTGCCGCACGTCGAGGACCACTTCGCGCGCGTCTGGCTCTACGTCTCGATGGCCGTCGGCTCGCTGATGATCATCGCGATGTCGTCGTGGCTGAACGCGGCGGCGCTCGCGGGCAGTGCGGCGCTGGAGCAGCACCTGAGCGAGACCACCGAACGCTACCAGCGCAACCTTGATCAGGCGCACTCGAACGCGCTCGCCGCGCAGAGCCTGCTGCCCGATATCAAGCTGGCGCAGCGCCGGTTCGCCGATCTGAGCAAGCGCGAACAGAGTTCCGGTGCGCTGACGGGGACGCGTGGCGCCGGCACCGTCGTGGCGCTGCTCACACAAATGTCGACGCAACTCGACCGGCTATCGGTGCAAATCCAGGAGAGCGAGGCGCAGGTGACCTCGCTGTTCCGTGAGGGGCGGCGTCATCTGGAGCGCATGCGAGAGCTCGTTTCCGCCAGCGGGCCGATCGCGCAACGCTCAGACAAATACGCAGCCGAAGCCGTTGCCCTGCTCGGCGTGATCGGGAAGCTTGAGCAAACGTCGATCGCGCCTGCCGTCAAGCGCGCCGCCGATGATCTCGGCCGCAACTTCATCCCGCCGGTCGCCGATGGCGGCACAGCCCAGCTTGTTGAGCGGCAAAATGAGGTCGTGGGCAATGTGGAGCGCTCCGTGCGTCTGCAGAGCCGGCAGCTTTCGCGTGCGGCCGACGAGATCTTGAAGCGCGAAGCGGTGGTGCCGGCACGCTTTGAGCCGCTGTCCACCGCCGAAGCTGTGCTGCGCTATGCCGGTGATTTTATCCCCAGCTGGGCCGGTGCGATTTCGATCGACCTGCTGCCGGGCGTGCTGATTTTCATGCTGTGCGTGGTGCACATGGTGATCCGGCGCCAGGAGGGCGTGGAGGCTGAAGACCACGACATGAGTGCGGCGGACCTGATGAAGGCGCTGCGGCTTTACGAGCGCTTGCGCGATCACGCGGCGACGCACGCCACCCAGACGGCAGCCGCTGCCACGGGTGCTGACGGGCATCGCCCGGTTGAGACCACAGGCCGATCGCAGGTGCCAGCCGTTTCACCCGCACCTGAACCGCCAGCCGAGCCGCCCGATTACACGGTCGACGAGCGGGTCCACCCTCTAACACCGGTCTCACAGCAGGGCGGAGGCGGCGGGCAGCGCTAAAGGCGACGCGCATCTTAGGTGGACCGCAGAACCGCAGAGCTAAAGGCCGGTCACGTCGCCATCAAAAACTCTGAAGGACAAGCTAAGCGATGTTGAACGATGACGCGCCGCGCGGCTGGCTGGGTCGCGTTCTGGCCCGGGTGCCCGAGGGCTCGGTGCTGCGCGTGCTCTTTTTCGGGTTGCTTGCGTCAAGCGGTTACGTGTTTGCCACCGACTACGTCGCGTTGCGCGCGCTCGATGAAAAAGTGCCGGAAGAGCCTGGCTTGCAGCGGAGCGCGCCGGTCACCATGCAGCCCCCCTCGCAGCGCGATCAGATCAGACCCTACCTGCCGCGCTCACGTCCCATGCGCCCTCGCGGCGGCAAGGTGCGCTTGCCCGGCTACACGCGCACACCCGACAACAAGCGCCTCAGGGGGCCGATGACGTTCAGGCTCGGCTCCAACGGGAAGGCGTCTGCTGTGGGGCGCATTAACCAGGGCGCCTACCGCGCCTTCGTGCGCTTCTTGGAAGAGGCGGATGGCCCGGTGCGTTCCATCGCCTTTCACTCGCCGGGCGGGTCTGTCTCGGATGCCCTGCGAATCGGTCGGCTGATCCGTAAGCGCAAGATGACCACCGTGGTGCCGCAGAACGCTTACTGCGCGTCATCTTGCCCACTCGCGTTTTCAGGTGGGGTTGAGCGGCGGGCCGGCCGCAAGGTTTGGATCGGCGTGCATCAAGTGTTCACGCTTCCCTCAACGGTGGGCTCGATCCAGGAAGGGCTGGCGCAGGGCCAACGCATCAGCGCAGCCTGCCAGCGCCACCTGTCCAAGATGGGCGTCGACGCCCAGGTCTGGGTGCACGCGATGGGCACGCCGAAGGACCAGCTCTACGTGTTCACGCGCAAACAATTGAAGCGCTACAAGCTGGTCACAGCGTTTGCATCGCGCACGTAGGCGGGGGCGTGATGATACGCTGGCCGCTACGATCGTTCAGCCTGGAGCATCTCAGCGATGAATTGGGATCACCACAGGTGAGCCCGAAATCGACGCCCATTGCTCTAGCAGCCAGCAGAAGCGTACCCGACGCGGTACCCAGGGGCCTTGAATCAGGCAGAGGGTCGCCCTTCCAGGCGCTTGATCTCGTCTTTCAGCTTCAGTTTCTCACGCTTAAGCGCGGCGATCCGCAAATCATCGCCGGAGGGGCTGTTCATCTCCTGTTCGATGGAACGGTCCAGCACGCGATGCTTCTGCGCAAGCTCCGCCAGATGTGCTGAAAGGGCCATGCTCACCTCCTGGTTGCTGTTTCGGTCGGTCTGAAAGTGTGGCAGAGCAACGCAGGCATGTCCAACGGTCGCAGGTCTAAATCGTGCACAAACCTTTTCGGAATTCGCAGCAATCAGCCACGTCTCGTGAACCGCCGCGCCCGCGCTCTTGCAATCTGGACGGTGTCCAGCGGCGAATCATGGCATCCCACCACACGATGCGGACACCGCATCGTGTGAAACGCGCAGGCCTTGGCGGTACGGTCACACCATGAGCGAAACACCGGCCGACGAGGCTGAAATCCGCGAGCAAATCGCGCACTTGCGCGCTGAACACCGGCGGCTGGATGAAGCGGTGACGGCGATGGAAAGCGATGGCGGGCTCGACCAACTGGCGATCAAGCGGGCGAAAAAGGGCAAGCTGCAGCTCAAGGATCGTATCAGCGCCCTTGAAGACAAGCTTCGGCCCGACATCATCGCGTAGGCGCCGGGCTGAACCGCCCAGCTGAGCCTTCGAGCTCAACCCCCCAAGCTCTACCGATGTGCTCAACTGCCGCCTCGCCACGCACACGCATCCACGTGAAAGGACGAGCGCGCCTCCCGATCTGCCTTGCCGATCGGTAAGCGCTCGCCTTATGGTCGCGGTTTTTGCAGTGCGGCGTGCGTCGATGAACCTCGGCCGCGCCCAGAGACGATCCCCAACTCGAAGCACAAACGCGAACCATGGGATCACGTGACAAACGGGAACAGCTTGATGGCGTCAGCACCTCTCATCGGCATCATCATGGGGAGCACCTCGGATTGGCCGGTGATGCGGCATGCAGCCGATGTGCTGACCCATTTGGACGTCCCGCATGAGGCGGCGATCGTTTCGGCCCATCGCACGCCGGACCGCCTTTACGCTTACGCAAAGGGAGCGAAGGCGCGCGGCTTCAAGGTGATCATCGCCGGTGCGGGCGGAGCTGCGCATTTGCCGGGCATGGCCGCGTCGCTCACGCCGCTCCCCGTGCTGGGTGTGCCGATCGAGAGCCGGGTGCTTAAGGGTTGGGATTCGCTGCTGTCGATCGTGCAGATGCCAGCCGGTGTGGCCGTGGGCACCATGGCGATCGGCGAAGCGGGCGCCAGCAATGCAGCCCTTATGGCCGCCCAGATCGTCGCGCTGAACGATGCACAGCTTGCTGCACGGCTCGACGCCTACCGTGAGGCCCAAAGCGCGCGCGTGCCTGAGCATCCGCCGCATGAGGCCCCATCTGAACGGGACGCTGAAGGGGACAAAAACGCATGAGCGATCGTGGTGAGAGGCTTGTCGACCTCTCCGAAGTGGTTGGTTGGCAACGCCCGCCGCTGCCGCCAGGCTCTGCGATCGGCATCTTGGGTAGCGGTCAGTTAGGCCGGATGCTGGCGCAGGCCGCAGCGCGGCTGGGCTTCAACGTGCACATCTACTGCCCGACGTCCGGCCCAGCCTTCGATGTCTCACGCCACACAACGAAGGCTGCGTTCGATGACCGTGCGGCCCTGACCGTGTTCGCCGAGCGGGTGGACGTCATCACCTACGAGTTTGAGAACGTGCCGGTGGATGCGGTCCGCCTGTTGGCTGGCCGCAAGCCGGTGGCGCCCGGCCTGCAAGCGCTTAGCGTCGCGCAGGACCGGCTGAGCGAAAAGACGTTCCTGCGGGATCTCGGCTTGCCCCTCGCCCGCTTTGAGTCGGTCGATAGCGAAGCGGCGTTGGCAGCTGCCCTGCAGACGCTTGATGCGCCTTGCCTGCTGAAAACGCGGCGTTTCGGCTACGACGGCAAAGGGCAAGTGGCCCTTCAGCCTGGCGATGACGTCGCGCTGGCCTGGCAGGAGATGGCTGGCCACCCGGCTGTGCTGGAGCAAAGGGTTAGCTTCGCGCAGGAATTGTCCGTGCTTCTGGTGCGCGGCCGTGACGGGGGCATGGCGAGCTACGACTGCCCGACCAACACGCATCAAGATGGCATATTGCGTTCAAGCGTGGTGCCGGGCGACTTACCGCTGAGTGTGTACACGCAGGCTGTGGCCATGGCCGAAAAGGTCGCGACGGCGCTCGACTACGTGGGCGTGCTGGCGGTCGAACTTTTCTACACGGGCGGTGAAGCCAACGGGAGCGATGCTGCGGGTGATGCTGGGCCTGATGCGGGCGGCACCCCGGGCGTGCCGCTGGTGATCAACGAGATCGCGCCGCGGGTCCATAACTCAGGCCATTGGACCAGCGAGGCCTGCGTGGTGGACCAGTTCGAAAACCACATGCGCGCCATCGCCGGCTGGCCGCTGGGGCCGTGCGGCCGCCACAGCGATTGCGAGATGACGAACCTGCTCGGCGATGACGTCGCGGGATGGCTGGATCTCGCCCGCGAAAGCGAGGGGCGGCTACACATCTACGGCAAGCGAGAAGCCCGCGATGGGCGCAAGATGGGGCACATCACGCGCCTGAAACAGCGGACTTAGAGTCGGTTCGCTTCAGGTTGAAGCGGAACCGACATCTAAGCTCTTGTTTTGCCGTTCATCTTTCGCCTCAGATGATTCCACTTGAAGCGGATGAACGCTAGCGCAACGGGCGCAAACTGTGGCCAAATCCCTGCACTTCGCCCCTCACAGTGCAACAGAAGTGCCACAGCGTTAGACCTGTCCTGAGCCCTGTTCTAGGTTGTGTCCGCAATGCAGCGGCACGAACCTCTAACGCCTTGTTTTGCCTTCCGTCTTTCGCCTCCGGTGATGCCACCTGACGCGGATGAACACTCAAGTTCTGTCGTTCATCTTTCGCCGCAGGTGGGACCACCCGCAGCGGATGAACACTCAGTCCTTTCGTTCATCTTTCGCCCCAGGTGAAGCCACCTGAGGCGGATGAACACTCAGTCCTGTCGTTCATCTTTCGTCCCAGGTGAAGCCACCTGAGGCGGATGAACTTTGAGAGGGTCGTCATGCGGATCATCCTACAAGCCATCGCCCTGAGCGTCTGCTGCGGGCTGATCGTTGCTGGCGGCATGGCGCATGCCCAAAGCCCGCGCGCGAAAATCTACCTATCGCCTGCCGAGATCGAGGCGATCCGCAAAGGCAGCGGGTGCCGCTCGCTGGTTCGCCAGTTTCTCGCGCTGCAGGACCGGATGAACGCGGGCAACGTCCAGACCGACTTCTACGACCTCAACATCATGCCGACGAACGAGCTCGTGAAGAACCGGCGTGGTCGCTACTACGTCGTCTACCTGAAGGACGCGAGCCAGCGCGCGCGCTTCAGGTTCCCCGGCGGACGTTACGTTATCCAGGACTTCGAAACGCGTTTCCGCCGCGCCATGAGTAGCTTCGTACGCGAAGTTCTGGCCGTCATCGAGGGTGGGGCTGACTACGAGATCTTCGTGCGCGGCAGTTCCAGCAACTCGCCCATGAGCCGCCGCCGCACGCTGCGCGAAGACTTCAACTTCGCGCAGATTGGCTACCTGCCAAAGATCGCCGCCGACCGTTACGCGGCCTTACCGCCAGCGGTGCATACGGTGCCGAACGCTTACACCAATGATGATCTGCCGTTCTTGCGCGCAGCCTTCATGAAGGACGTGGTGAAGCGCTTTTATCCTCTGAAGGAGCCTAAGGTTCTGCAAAGCGAAGTGGCTCAAAGCGCAAGCGCGACAGCGCAGTTCGCCGAGCTGATCTTGTTCGTGGACTGGTAGGCGGCTTGGCCGGGCCGTTGGCCAAACTGGCGGGCTGCCGGAATTGAGCTGATCGATGACGTCGGCCCCAACGTTCGCCTCTGCCATCGACCGGTGGCATTCACCCCTGACAGGGCCACGCTTGGCCCGGAATGAACATGAGGAACCGCGTGATGGGTTGGGAACGGGCCTTTGACACGAAGAGCCGCGCATCCGCGTTCAGGTCTGCTGCCGCGGTGACGGCGTTTGCGGCGCTGACAATCGCGCAGACCCCGCTCGCGCAGGCGTCCGGCGCTGACTGTCTGCCGCAGTTGCACCTGGTGCAAAGCGCCGATGGTGGGCCGGCACGTGCAGCATCACCTGCCGCCGATGAGCCGGCCATCTATTTGACGCCCGCCGAGATCGAGGAGATCCGCGAAGGGTCCGCCTGCAAGCGGTTTGTGCGGCAAATCCTGGCGCTCAAAAAGAAGCTGTCGGAAACCGGCCTGAAGACGAACTTCTACGACATCGACATCATCCCCAACAACGAGCTGGTTAAGGGCAAAAAGGGCACCTACTACACGGTCTACCTGAAGGATGCCCGCCGCCGCCGTCGCTTGCAATTTCCGGATGCGCGGTACGTGTTGCGCCGCACCCGCCGCCTGCGCGCCTCGCTGTCGAAATTCGTGCGCGATGTGGTGGCGCCGTTGCAGTCGGGCGTGCGCTACACCCTCTACGTCCGCGGTCGCGCAAGCGCGCGAACCATGCGGCCGCGCCGGCAGGTCCGCCGCCAGCGCTTCGATCAGGTGACGTATCTGCCCGAGACGTCCGCCGACGTTTACGACGCCAACCAGACCCGGACGGTTGAAATCGGTCGACGCTACGACAACGAGACCCTGCCATTCCTGCGGGCGGCGTTCCTGCAAAAGACGGTGGCTGATCTGATCCCGTTCGCCGCGCCCAAGATCCTCGAGAGCAAGGTTTCGGATTCGCGCGCGCGCCGCGAGCAATTCGCTGAGTTGCTGCTGTTCGTGGAATGGAAGTAGCCGTGGCCGACGTTTTGGTGAGGGCGGACGGAGGCGAAGGTCAGACCCTGGGCGTCCGACGATCGACGATCGGTCACGGGACTGACGTCTTTTTCGCTTAAAGCCCACGCTTCACGTGGAGCCGGAGGCTGACGTTTGTGTGGTGGTTGTGACGTTATGGATCGCCTCAGGTGTTCCACCTTCGGCAGAAGAGCTTTAAAGCCTCCACAGGTGAAGTATGGGCGGGCCGGTTCGCGGTCGTGCCGTGCGTGAAGAGGGCATCATCATGGGGCGGATGGTCATCATTCTGATCGGGCTTATGCTGCTTTTGGGCGCTGTGGGCCTCTACAGCTACCGGGCGGGCTGGCTGCCGCAGTCGATGAGCGAGCAGGTCACCCGTAACCTGCCGCCAAGCGTGGGCGACCGCATCCGCCCGCGCGAGCAACGCCGGGCCACGCGTTCGCTGCGTCGGGAAGAGCGTCGCGCCGATCGCGAAGCGCGGCGGGCCGAACGCCAAGCACAACGGGACGGCGACGGCTGGCTGTCGTTCGAAAACATCCTGGACATGCTGAACCTGGTGGTCGGCGTCGTCGGCATCTGGCTCGCCATCATGGGCACCCGCGGCCGCACGCGCCGCGCTTGAAGCTCTGAACGTTGGCGCGCGGATTGGCGATGTGACGCATCGTGCTGCGACTGGCCGCCGGCGGACTGTCTTGTCAGTTTCATGACCGACCGTTAGGGTTCGGCCGTGCCGCCGCACAGCAGCGCCGTGCATTGTTAAGCCTCTGATCTTTCATCATCTTTTGCGCTCTCCCATGGCTCGTCCGGGCTAGCCGAGCGCACATAAGCGATCCCACCATGACCACGTCAGACCACGCCGCCGCAGCGCGCGGCGCATCGATCCCCGTGATCACGTCTGTTCAATCGATCGCGCAGGCGAGCCGCGCCTGGATCGTTGACATCTGGGGCGTGATCCATAACGGCGCCCGCCTCTTCCCGGACGCGGTCGCCGCCTGCAAGGCCTTCCGCGCAGCAGGCGGCATCGTGGTGCTGGTCACCAACGCGCCCCGACCGACCGCCGCAATCGAGCAACAGCTTGAAACCATGGGCGTTCCGGATGGCACCTACGACGCCATCGTGACGTCAGGCGATGTGACGCGCGGCTTGATCCGCAACCACGTGGGACAGCCGATCTATCACCTGGGGCCTGAACGCGACGTGTCCGTTTTTGACGGGATCGATGTGCGCTTTGCCAACGCCGAAGATGCGGTCGCCGTGGTCAACACCGGGCTCTTCGACGATATCACCGAGACGCCGGACGATTACGCCGCCATGCTGGCCGGGTTTCACGCTCGCAACCTGCCGATGATCTGCGCCAACCCGGACATCACCGTCGAACGCGGCGATGACCTGGTCTATTGCGCCGGGGCGTTGGCCCAGGCCTATCAAGCCATGGGGGGCGTGGTCGCCTACGCGGGCAAACCGCATCCGCCCATCTACGAAGCGGCCTTTGCACACATGGACACGGTGGCCAGAGCGTCCGTGCCACGCGATCAGATCGTATGTATTGGGGATGGCCTGCGCACCGACATGAAGGGCGCGGCGACCATGGGGCTGCGCGCGGTCTTCGTGCCAAGCGGCGTCGATATGGGCAAAGGCGGCCAGGCCACGCAGGCGGAAATCGATGCCGCCTTCGCGGACGGCGCATTCAAGCCTGAGGCCGCTCAATTCGGCCTCAGGTGGTGAAGCGGATCGGCTTTCGAGGTCATCCACCTTACAACGCGATCTGATTTCGTGCAGCGCAGCGCGAACCCGCGCAGCCGATCACGCATGACCCAGGCAGTCGACCTCACAGGCCGCCTGCCTAACGCAGCCGGCCTCAGGCAGCGTTTTCCATGTCAGCCGACCACGTGCCGCGCGCCGCAGCCCCGTTCATCGCGGCCCGGTGCGTGAAGGCCCTTTGCGCGGCCGCGACATTCTCCGGCTTGCCGCCCCACGCCTTGAGCGCTGCGGCCTGCAACGCGCGCCCGTAAGAGAACGTCAGCGCCCACGGCAGCGCGCCCATCGCGTTCATCGCCGAAAGGTGCGCCGTCGCTTCTTCATCGCTCTGCCCGCCGGACAAAAACGCAATGCCTGGCACGGCCGGCGGCACGCAGGCCTTCAGACAGGCCACCGTCTTTTCAGCCACTTCTTCAACGCTTGCCTTTTGCGCCGAGCCCTGCCCGGGGACCACCATGTTCGGCTTTAAGATGGTGCCTGCCAGGTCGACGTTGGCCTCAAACAGCTCATCGTAAAGCGCTTTCAGCGCCCACGTGGTGACCCGCAAACACGTGTCGATGTCGTGGTTGGCCTCCGGCCCGTCCATCAACACTTCCGGCTCGACAATCGGCACGATGCCAGCTTCCTGGCAGGTGATCGCGTAGCGGGCGAGCGCGTGGGCATTCGCTTTGATGCAGGACCAGCTCGGCCGGCCGTCGGCGGCAATCGTGATCACCGCGCGCCATTTCGCAAAGCGCGCGCCGAGCTCGTAGTATTCCGCCATGCGCCCAGGCAAGCCGTCCAACCCCTCGGTGAGCTTTTCACCGGGCCGCCCCGCCATGTCCTTGGCGCCCTGGTCGACTTTGATACCGGGCACCGCGCCTGCGTCCTGAATGAGCTTGACGAGCGGCGTTCCATCTGCCGCACTCTGGCGCAGCGTCTCGTCAAACAGGATCACGCCCGAGATCGATTGGGTCATCGCATCGTGCGCGCGAAACAGCATCTCGCGGTAGGCGCGGCGATGATCCTCGGTGTTTTCGACGTTGATCGAATCCAGCCGCTTTTTGATCGTACCGGTGCTTTCGTCAGCGGCCAGGATGCCTTTTCCCGGCGCGACCATGGCTTGAGCGATGTCGTGTAGCGATTGGGGCGTAGGGTGGGACATGGTGTTCTCCATCGGCGGTGCCATCGGGGGCGATCCGCGAGCGGGCTGAAAGAGCGGTCAAGGCCCGATTTTGCGCTCAAGCTCGGCGCAGGTGAAGGGGCTGACATTTGGGGCGGCCTGAACGCGTTTGTGGCGTTGATGCAACCGCGCTGTCAGATAGCCCGATTGTTGGCTACAAACCAGACGAGGCCACGGAAAGTTGGGGGCGCTCGCGCATGGACCGATGCCGGGATTGTGCCGGTGACCACGCGCACTTCGCAGCGAGATGCGGGCCACAGGGTTCGCGCAAGCCATTTCAACGACGGGATCATTTCATGACGGACACGCCACAGTCATCGCTGACACGCCGCAAGCTTCTCGGCTACGGCGGCAAACTTGCCGCCGCCAGCGCCACCGCATCGCTCCTTCCTGGCATCGCGGGTGAGGACACGGCGCAAGCTGCACGCATCAAACTGCCGCCGTGGGCCTACGGTCGCACCAGCGCTGCCACCGACACGGTTTTGATGTTCCGCGGCAACCCGGCGCATACTTTCTACGGCACCGGGCCGATCCCCGACGCCCCGCGCCGCTTGTGGCGGTTTCGTACCGCCTCGATCCGCAACGTGATCCGTGGCCGTCCAACGGTCTGGACCGGCACCGGGTGGACCGGCACCGCTGTGGTGCTCGGCAACTACGTCTTCGTGGGCTCGGTCGGCGGCTACGTTTACGCGTTCGAGCGGCGCACCGGGAAGCTCGTTTGGAAGCACCGTGGTGGCGGCATGTTCAAGGGCTCGCTATGCGCCTATGAGAACCGGCTTTACATCGGCAACACCGACAACCTGCTGCGCTGCCTTGATGCGACCACGGGGCGGCGGATCTGGACGCACAACACCGGGCGCGATCTGGATTCATCACCCTGCGTGGTGGACGGCCGCCTCTACATCGCCGGCGAAAACGGCTTCGCGCGCTGCATCAATCCACGCACGGGCAAACTCATTTGGAAGACGTTCATGGGCGGCATCGGACCGGGCACGTTGCCCGGTTCGAACGGTTCGGAGACGTCACCCGCCGTCGCCGATGGCGATTATTACGCCGTCAATTATCACGGCAAAATGTTCTGCCTCGACATCAAGCGCGGCAAGGTGCGGTGGACGGCGCGCACCGGGGATGACACCGATGCGTCCCCCGTGGTGGCGGGCGAGTTCGTCTATGCGGCGGCCGAAGAAAAGGCGCCGTATTTGCATTGTTTTGAACGCGAGAAGGGCCGGCCCGTCTGGCGTTACGACGGGAACCGGGGCGGGTATTATTCGACACCGGCCGTGGTCGGCGATCGCATTTACATCGGCGGTGAAGACGCGCGTCTGCATTGCGTGAACGCCCGAACGGGCAAACAGATTTGGACGTTCAAGACGGGCGCGGCGATCTGGTCATCGCCAGCCGTGGTCGATGGCAAGGTGGTGTTCGGATCGCGCGATGGGCGGCTTTACATCGTCGATGCGCAAACCGGCACGCTGATCTGGAAGACCCGTGTGGATGGCCGCATCATCTCGTCACCCTGCATCGTCGATGGCACGATCTACATCGGCACGGCGACCGGCTATTTCTACGCGTTCGGCGCGTAGAGCAGCGGGCGTTGGTGCCGGTGCCTGGTGTCCGGTTTGTGTGTGGCCGCGGGGCTGATCAGCGGGGTGTTGCGCCCGAGCGTGCTGCCGACCTGCGATGGCCCCGCTGTAGTATCGGGACTGACGGCGGCGGTAGGCGGCTGGCGGTCGGCTCAGTAGCCTTCGCGTAACAGCGGGAAGGCGGCATCGAGGCCGTAGCGGCCGAGCGATTGCGAGCGCGTGACGTAGCTTGGGCTCAGCTTTGAAAACGCGTTGATCCCCAGCAGGCCGAGCGTGCGCGTGACTTCATCGTGCAGGATGTCGAGCATGCGCACGATACCGTCTTCGCCGGCGGCCGCTGCAGCCAGCCCCTGCAGGCGACCGAGCCCTACCGCATGGGCGCCGAGCGCTATCGCCTTGACGATGTCGGTGCCGCGCATGAAGCCGCCGTCGATGATGATCTGCGCGCGCCCGCCGACTTCCGCGCTGATCTCGCTCAGCACCTCCATGCTGCCGCGCCCGTGATCCAACTGCCGCCCGCCGTGGTTGGAAATGTAGATCGCGTTGATGCCGTACTCGACCGCGATGCGCGCGTCTTCGGGTGTCGCCAAACCTTTCAGGATCAGAGGCACATCGAACTTGTTGCGGATGCGCCAGACGTCGTCCCAGGTGAACCGTGCCTGGAAGTGGTCGGATGTGGCGGCTTGGCGCGCGGTTGGTTTGGTGCGGTTGGCGAGGTCGCGCTCGCGTCGCCCGTAATGGTCGAGGTCGACGGTGAGGCAGACCGCGACGTAGCCATGGTCGATGGCGGCTTGCACCTGTTCATCCACCCAGGCGCTGTCGCCGCGCACGTAAAGCTGGAAGATCTTGGGGTAATCAACGCTGCGCGCCACCGCTTCCAACCCGGGCGCGGAGACGGAGCTGAGCATGTGGTAGGCGCCGAAGCGGGCAGCGGCCCGGGTTGGCGCGATGCCACCGTCGTCGACCAGGTCTTGCATGGAGCCGATGGGCGCGAGGATGACGGGCAGCTTGAGCGTGTGCCCGAACAGGGTCGTTGATGTGTCAACGGTCTCGACGTTGCGCAGGATGCGCGGGCGGAATGCGATCTGGTCGAGCGCGAGCCGGTTGCGCAAATGCGTGGTTTCGGTTTCGGCCGCACCCATCAGGTAGGTCCAGGTCTCAGGGCGCAGCCGCGCCTTCGCCGGACCGATGAATTCATGCAGCACCTGGAAGCCGTCGTCGGGCGCGCGGCTGTGATCACGCGTGACCTGGTTGTGGGTGATCGGTTCGCGCATGTGTGGTCCTCGCGCCGTTGCTTGCCTTGCGATGCGCGCACCATAGGCGGACGGCCGCGCGCAGGCCAGGGTTGGCCGGGGCGACATGTGCAGGTTTTGCTTAGATCATCGGGCGATTAATCGGGGTCACCACAGGTGAACCCGAAATCGACCAAAGATGATCTAATCTCAAAATGCAGAGCAACTTTGGGCGCAAAGGCAAGGCCTCAGTGTTTGGGCAGGTGATTCGCACTTTGCGCCCGTTGCTCTAGAGTTCATTCGCTTCAGGTGGAATCACCTGAGGCGAAAGATGAGCGGCAAACGAAAAGTCTAGATGTCGGTTCCGCTTCAAGCTGAAGCGAACCGACTCTAGGTGGCCGCGGGGTGCTGGCACGCTGGGACGGTGAAGGTGCGCGCGCAACATGGCCGACGCGAGGCGAGGCCAAAGGAAGGGCACGGCGGGGAAGTGGGGAATGAGGGAGGGGATAGGGGCCGGTGGAAACCCCAAGGCCCCCCAAGAACGCCCCCAAGAGCGCCCAAGATCGCGACTGAGGGATAACGCGAAACGCCCGCCCCATCGGTGATGGGAGCGGGCGTCACGAGAAGGGGCGAGCCGCTCGGCCGCGCTGCGAAGCTAGCGGCCGCGCTTTGCCACTTCAGTAGCCGCAGCGGTTCCAGAGTTTACGGCACGCGCGGCGGTTGCCACGGTTGCAGCGACGCTCCCAGCGGTAACAGCGGTTGACGCCACCGTAGTAGTAGTTGCGGCGCAGACGACGGCGACGACGCTCACGGCGCAGCGCATCGTTGATGATAATGCCGCCAATGACGGCAGCGCCGAGCCCGATGGCGAGGTTGCGACGCGAACGGCGGCCAGCCACCTGCATCAGCTTAGGGGCGGCCGTCTGAGCGCCCGCATCCTTCGAAGCGAGCGAAGGCGCGCTCAAGGGAGCCAACGGCGTCAGAACCTTGTGGTCTGCCGTCGCGGCGGAGGCTTGGCCGGCGGTGGCGATTGCGATCACGCCCATCGCGATCGCGGCAAGAGATGAAGTAAAACGGTGCATGGTCGTGGTCCCTATTCAAAAACCGTTACGCCGCAGGGTTTAAAGCCGCTTGACGGCCTAAGCCTGTTGGCCTGTCGGTCCGCATGATCATTGCGGGTTCACGCCAATGCGCAGCGATCGCCCGGAGTTCCATCGAAGATCAGGAAAGGCGCCACTTCTGCACGCGATCCCGTGTCTTCAAGGCAGACTAAGGGAGAGCAAATGAATGCGGTCTGAATGGGCCGTTCACAAACGCAAACAAGCGTTTGCCTTCAACCTGAGGCGCCGCTCGATCGCCTACATCTGGCGGTCTTTCACGGCCAACAGGCCTTCGCCTCGAGATGACGACAGCTCTGACGCGCGATATGCGGCCATGATGAGTCCTCAGGCGGTGGCCCCGGTCAGGCCGGCGCGCGGCGCTTCCTGGATTTCGCTCCTGACGGCTGACGGGAAGGCAGATCTGAGGGTTGCGATTCAACCGCCGGATCGTCAGCCACGAGCGCTGGTTGTGCCAGGCCCGCCATGTGCAACTTGAGCTGCACGGGCCTGAATGAGCGGCGATGCGCTTCGGTGACGCCATGCGCATCGAGTGCGGCGCTGTGTTGCGCGGTCCCGTAGCCCTTGTGCCGCTCAAAGCCGTGGTGCGGATAACGCTGCGCCAACGCTTCCATAAGCCGGTCGCGCGTGACTTTCGCGATGATCGAGGCGGCCGCGATCGAAAGGCAAAGGGCATCGCCCTTAACCATGGTGAGCGCTGGGCAGGGCAACTTAGGCGCGCGATCTCCGTCCACCAGCGCAATACGGGGGGGCACGGCAAGGGCGGCCACCGCCTGCTGCATGGCCCAAAGCGTCGCTTGCAGGATGTTGTCACGGTCAATGCGGGCCACGTCGGCGATCCCGATGCCGATCGAGGCCGTCGCGTTAAGTTCAGCGAAAAGATGATCGCGACTGGCCGCACGCAGGGCTTTGCTGTCGGTGATGCCGGTGGGTACGCGTTCGGGATCGAGCACCACGGCTGCGGCCACCACCGGCCCAGCCCAAGGCCCCCGCCCCGCTTCATCAACACCGCATAAGGGTGCCCCATGGCGGGCGATGATATCGCCTTCGATGGCGTAGGTGAGCGCGCGTGCCGCTGCCGTCTCGCCGCGGCGGGCGACCGTCCGAGCGGCCTGCGAATCAGATCGAACCATGGCTCGAACATCTCACGGACGCCGCTTCGATGACCAGCCTCTTGGCCTGCAACAAGGCAGCAACGAAACGCGTAGCCGCACAGCCCAGCCAACCCGGTCCACGCTTGCCACGCTGGCCCGTCAAACAAGGTGCCTCGAAAGCCCTTTGTGCCCATCAAGCGCCCTCCTAGGGTTGCCGTTCATCTTTCGCCTCAGGTGATTCCACCTGAGGCGGATGAACTCAGATGAGCCGCATCTGATCGCCCGGCTGCGGCGGCGGGACGAACAGATCGGTGCGCAACCGCAGGCGCCGGCGATTGAGCCCGTTGCGACGCAGCGCCAACTTGAAGCGTTGCGCCAGTTGATCCGCATACGGCCCACGCCCCGTCTGGCGGAGGCCGAAGGCCGCGCGATAAGCGCGCCCGGCATGCATCGATGTCAGGAGGTTCATCACATGGGATGCCTTGTCGGGCAGGTGCGCTTCGAGCCAGGCGGCGAACAAATCCTTGATTTCAAGCGGCAACCGCAACAGCACGTAGCCGGCCTCGCTGGCGCCATGCTCGGCGGCCGCCTGCAGGAGCGCTTCGACCTCATGATCGTTGAGTGCCGGGATCAGCGGCGCGGTCATTACGGCGGTGGGGATGCCGGCGGCGGTCAGTTTCTCAACCGCTTCCAAGCGTTTCGCCGGGGTG
>JBCBJZ010000032.1:0-26374 GCA_038522635.1 Pseudomonadota bacterium
TGAGCAGCGCGGGCCCCAGATCTTCCTGTCACGGGCGCGCCCGGAGTTCATGTCCAAGTTGTTCGCCCAGGAAGTGCCGGAAATCTACGACGGCGTCGTGGAGATCAAGTCGGTCGCTCGCGACCCGGGCTCGCGGGCCAAAATCGCGGTCATCTCGCACGATAGCTCGATCGATCCGGTGGGGGCTTGCGTCGGCATGCGCGGTCAACGCGTGCAGGCGGTGGTCAACGAACTGCAGGGCGAGAAGGTCGATATCATCCAATGGAATCCGGACGCGGCCAGCTTCATCGTAAACGCGCTGGCGCCTGCCGAGGTGACCAAGGTCGTGCTCGATGAGGATGCCAACCGCATCGATGTGGTGGTGCCGGAGCTGCAGCTTTCGCTGGCGATCGGGCGACGCGGGCAGAACGTTCGGCTCGCCTCGCAGCTTACGGGGTGGGACATCGATATCCTGACGGAGGCCGAAGAATCGGAGCGTCGCCAGAAGGAATTCGCCGAACGCTCGCAACTCTTCATGGAGCAACTCGACGTCGATGAGGTGATCGCCCAACTGCTCGTCACCGAAGGCTTCACGCAGATCGAAGAAGTGGCCTACGTGGAGCTTGACGAGGTCGCCCAGATCGAAGGCTTCGACGAGGATACCGCGCGCGAAATCCAGGATCGTGCGCGTGAGTTCATCGAACGCCGGGAGGCTGAACTCGATGCCAAGCGCAAAGAGCTGGGCGTGGATGACGCTCTGGCTCAAGTCGAAGGTGTGACCACCAAGATGCTGGTGGCCTTCGGCGAGAACGAGGTCAAATCGGTCGAAGACCTTGCAGGGTGTGCGACCGACGATCTGACCGGGTGGACCGAGCGCAAAAAGGAAAAGGACGCGCCGCCTGAGCGCCATGCTGGCATCCTGGACGGGTTTGATGTGTCGCAACCGGACGCCGAGGCGATGATCATGCAGGCGCGGATTGCGGCTGGCTGGATCACGGCTGAGGACCTGATCGAGCCGGAGCCTGAGGCGGACCCCGAACTAGAAGCTGAGGCAACGCCGGACGAAGCGCCGGCCGAAGACGCGCCGCGACACGTCCCGCCAGGCTCGGTGATCGAGGACATCTCAGCGCGCAAGGCGAAACGATGAACCGGATTGGCCGCGTTCACCCAGAAAGGTCTGCAACACGTGAACAGCCGAGCGCCGTCCAAGGCGCGTACAAAGGGTGCGAAGGCGGCAGGCGCGCGCGGGCGACGAAAGACCCCGCGTGCGTCTACATCGGACATACACGCTAAAATTGCAGAAACACCGTCTTCTCCCGCTGCAGAGTCGGCGGCGACCGATGAAGCGCCTGCCCTGCCGGACCATCACCGCTGTTGTGCGGTCACCCGCGAGCGCCATGCGACGGACGATCTGATCCGCTTCGTCTTGGACCCTGAGGGCGTGGTCACACCGGATCTCGCGGCGAAACTGCCGGGCCGGGGCGTCTGGGTCACCGCGCAGCGCCAGCACGTTGAACGGGCGGTCGCCCGCAACGCCTTCGCCCGCAGCCTCAAGCGTCCGGCAACGGCCCCGCCGGCGTTGGGCGCCCAGGTGGAAGCCCTGTTGCAGCGCCGGGCACTCGAAAGCTTGAGTTTCGCCACCAAGGCTGGGCTGATCGTGACCGGTTTCATGAAGGTCGAAGCGGCGGTGGAGGCAGCAACGCTGGCGGCTCTGATCCAGGCCAGCGACGGGGCGGCTGATGGCGTTGAGCGCCTGCGGCGGAAATACGTGGCCATTTGCGCGGCCCGCGACCAAGCGCCCAACGTGCTTGCGGGGTTCACAAATTCACAATTGAGCTTAGCCATCGGCCGGTCAAATGTGATACACGCAGGTATCAAGCCGAGCGGCATCACCTCAAAGTTCCTTTTTGAGGCCCACCGCTGGCAGAAATTCCAGCATGACGACGCGGCATGCGGTGTCTGATGGCCCCGCGTTCATCCGCCTCAGGTGGCAACACCGGTTGCGCAGGATGAACGGCATAACGAAGACTTGGCGTTCACGTCAGCTTCCCTTTGAAGCGAAATGAACCCGAGGGCTTTAGGTTTCCCTGGCAGGAAGCGAAGCGGCCGGCTCAGCGCAGGCGAGGATGAGACGATCGGCTTGCCCCCAAGCGGCTTTAAGCACGCGTCGGGCAGGACGAACAGCCGTTACCCCATGACGCCGCGATGCCGCACGGCTGGCAGGGACGCGGCGTACGCTTTAAGGACGGACGAAGAAGCAAGCATGAGTGAAACGAAGGAAACCTCCGACAAGCCGGCCCGTCCGGCACGCAAACCGCTGAGCCTCAAAGGCACGGTGGAGTCGGGGCACGTGCGTCAGAATTTCTCTCACGGTCGCTCGAAGTCCGTGCTGGTTGAGAAAAAGCGCAGCAAACGCGTTTTCACACCTGGCGAGACGCCGACGACGGCCACCGCAGCTCCAGCGGCGCCTGAAGTTGAAGCGAAGCCCGCGCCGAAGGTTGCAAAGCCCGCGGCGAAGCGTCCGGCTGCTCCGGCGGCCGATGCGGCTAAGTCAGCCGTGGCAAGGCCTGCCGGCAAGCAATTGTCGGATGGCGAGCTCGATGCGCGCGCCAGGGCGTTGCAGGCTGCACGGGTGCGTCAGGCTGAGGAAGAGGAGCAGGCCCGCGAGCGTGCGCGCCTAGAAGCTGAAGAGCGCAAGAAGCGCGAGGCGCTTGAAGCGCTGCGCCAGAAGGAAGAGGCTGAGCGGCGCGCCCGTGAGCCCGAGCCCGAGCCAGCGCCCGAACCGCCGCCGCCGCCCAAGGCCGAAGCGCCCGCCAAACCGGCTGCCCGTCAGCCTGCTGGCAAGCCGGCTTCGCGCGCTTCTGAAGCACGTCCTGCGCCGGCACGCCGTCCCGGCGATCGCAACATGAACGAGGAGCCGGACCGGCCCAAGCGCGCCAGCAGTGGTGGTGCGCCCGTCAAGCGTGGCGGCCCTGCGCAGCGTCAACCGGCAAAACCTGCCGGCGATCGCCGGGTGCGCGGTAAGCTCACCGTTACCAATGCCTTTAACGATGAGCAGCGTGAGCGCTCGCTCGCCTCGCTGAAACGCAAGCGCGAGCGTGAAAAGCAGCGCGCGATGGGCATCACCACAACGCGCGAGAAGATCGCGCGCGAGGTGACGATCCCTGAAGTCATCACGATCCAAGAGCTCGCCAACCGCATGGCCGAGCGCGCCGTCGACGTCATCAAGTTCCTCATGAAAGAGGGCGAGATGCACAAAATGAACGACGTGATCGATGTGGATATGGCCGAGTTGATCGTCCAGGAATTCGGCCACACGGCAAAACGCGTTTCGGAAGCGGACGTGGAGGTCGGGCTTTCGGGCGTCGACGATGAACCCGACGACATGGCCCCGCGTGCGCCCGTCGTGACCATTATGGGCCACGTCGATCACGGCAAGACGTCGCTGCTCGACGCGATCCGCCAGGCGAACGTGGTGTCCGGTGAAGCCGGTGGCATCACGCAGCACATCGGCGCCTATCAGGTCGATGCGCCCACCGGCGACAAGGTCACGTTCATCGATACGCCCGGCCACGCTGCCTTCACCGAAATGCGCGCACGTGGCGCCAAGGTGACGGACATCGTGGTGCTGGTGGTCGCAGCCGACGACAGCGTGATGCCGCAGACCATCGAGGCGATCAATCACGCCAAGGCGGCCGAAGTGCCGATGATCGTCGCCATCAACAAGATGGACTTGCCAGCCGCTGACCCGACCAAGGTCCGCACCGAGCTGTTGCAGCACGAGGTGGTCGTTGAATCGATGTCAGGCGACACGCTTGAAGTCGAAGTTTCAGCGCTGAAGAAACAGGGCCTGGATAAGCTGCTCGAAGCGATCAGCCTGCAGGCTGAACTGCTCGATTTGCAGGCGAACCCAGACCGCAGCGCCGATGGCATCGTGATCGAGGCGAAGCTTGAGCGCGGTCGTGGTCCCGTGGGCACCGTGCTCGTTCAGCGTGGCACGCTCGCCGTGGGCGATATCGTGGTCGCCGGCTCGTCTTGGGGCAAGGTGCGCGCGCTGATCGATGACCATGGCAAGCACACGGTGAAGGCCGGCCCGTCGGTGCCGGTTGAGGTGCTCGGCTTTGACTCAGCGCCCGCCGCCGGTGACCAGCTCAACGTCGTTGAAAGCGAGGCCCGCGCTCGCGAAATCACCGAGTACCGCCAGCGCAAGCTGCGTGACACCCTCGGCAGCGCTGGTGCGACCCGCTCGCTTGAGCAAATGATGCAGTCGCTCAAGGACGACGGCAAGAAGGAGTTCACGCTGCTCGTCAAAGCCGACGTGCAAGGCTCAGCCGAAGCGATCGCAGGCGCACTTGCCAAGCTTGGCACGGACGAGGTCGAAGCCCGCATCATCCATTCCGGTGTGGGCGGGATCACGGAATCCGACATCTCGCTTGCCAACGCGTCGAACGCCATCATCGTCGGCTTCAACGTGCGCGCCAACCAGCAGGCCAAGGCGGCGGCTGAACAGGACGGCATCGAGATCCGCTATTACAACATCATCTATGACCTCGTGGACGATGTGAAAGCGGCGATGTCGGGTCTGCTCGCGCCGACCATCAAAGAAAACTTCATCGGCTACGCGGAGATCCTGGAAGTCTTCAACATCACCAAGGTCGGCAAGGTTGCAGGCTGTCGGGTTACCGAAGGTCGGGTGGAACGCGGCGCTGGTGTGCGTCTGTTGCGCGACAACGTGGTGATCCACCAGGGCAAGCTGTCGACGCTGAAGCGCTTCAAGGACGAGGTGAAAGAGGTACAGGTCGGTCAGGAATGCGGCATGGCCTTCGAGAAATACGAAGACCTGCGCAAGGGCGACATGATCGAGTGCTTCACCACGGAAACGATCGAGCGCACGCTTTAAGCGTTCTTCTCGGCCCCCGCCTTGGGTGGGACGCCCTGCACGATATGTCTTGGGCGGTGAGCCTTATACGAGATGCGTGCAGCGATATTCCGGCGGCCATCGATCGACACGTGGGCGCGCTTTGATCGGTGCCGCTTGACGTGGACGTAACCCAGACGCGCGCGAGCCCGGCCCGGGCTAGCCTCTAGTACGACCAACCTACGCGCCGTCGTCGGTCCAATCCCAGCGACGGCGCATCACCTTAAGCACAACGAACCATGAGCAAAAAATCACCCAAGGCGTCGGCGCACGCGCCGTCGCAGCGTATGTTGCGCGTGGGCGAGCTGGTCCGCCACAAGCTGGCTGAGATGCTGTCGCGCGCGGAAGTGCATGATGACGCGCTGAGTGGCGCGGTGATCACGATCCCCGAAGTACGCATGACGCCCGATCTGAAGACGGCGACCGTCTACGTCATGCCGCTGGGCGGCGAAAACGCGCCGGACGTGATCGATGCGCTTGACCGCAACAAGAAGTTCATCCGCGGCGAGGTCGCGCGCGCGGTGCAGTTGAAGTACGCGCCCGATTTAAAATTCCGCTTTGATGACACCTTCGATGAAGCGGCCAAGATAGACGCGCTGTTGCGCGGGGAGCGCTGAAGCCGACGCGATCATGTTCTCACGCCACCAGAGCAACGGGCGCAAAGTGCGAATCACAGCTTGAATTCTTAAGCCTTGCCTTTGCGCCCAAAGTTGCTCTGCACTTTAAGATGAGACGCGCGCGCGCCGCTCACTTCACTCAAGCTGCACCCACTCAAGCCAACCGCATCTTCACGAGGTCCGCTGCATGGCGAGACGCCGCAAAAAAGGCCTGCCCGTTCACGGTTGGCTCATCCTGGACAAACCGCTTGGCATGACGTCCACGCAGGCCGTTGGCAAAATCCGTTGGCTGTTCAACGCCCAAAAGGCGGGTCATGCGGGGACGCTTGATCCGCTGGCGACGGGCGTTCTGCCGATCGCGCTTGGCGAAGCGACGAAGACCGTCCCCTATGCCGTCGATGACGTGAAGGCTTACGAGTTCACCGTGCGATGGGGGGTGGAAACCGACACCGATGACGCCGACGGCCAAGCGGTGGAGACCAGCGATGCGCGGCCAGCCGCGGACGCCATCGAGGCCATTTTGGGCGACTTCACCGGCGAGATCCTGCAGCGTCCGCCAAGGTTTTCGGCGATCAAGGTGGACGGTGCGCGCGCCTACGATCTGGCCCGCGAGGGCGAAGCGGTGGAGCTCGATGCACGGCCCATCCATGTCGATGCGTTGACGTTGGTGGAGCGGCGCGATCCCGACACGGCCGTGTTTGAAGCCGTCTGCGGGAAGGGCACTTATGTGCGGGCTTTGGCGCGCGACATGGGCCGCGTGCTCGGCTGCCTTGGCCATGTGACGGCGTTGCGGCGCACGCAGGTCGGCGGGTTCACGGTCGATGATTGCCACACGCTTGAGGCGCTGATCGAAGCGGGTGAATGGCGCGATGACGAGGGCCAGCAGCAGCGCGTTGAGGGGGAAGCGCGCGTGGCTTTGTTGGGGCATCTGCTGCCGCCCGAGACCGCGCTCGACAACCTTTGTGCGCTGCACGTCAACGCCAATGATGCGGGCCGGATCGGGCGCGGCCAGAGCGTGCTCATGCGCGGGCGCGATGCGCCGATCACCCACGGCGAAGCGTTCGCTGTGTTCAAGGACAAGCTGCTGGCACTTGGCGTGATCGAGAAGGGTGTGTTCAAGCCGACACGGGTGATGAACCTGTAATGGCCCGCATCAGGCATCAGCCATCAGCCATCATCCAGGTTGCGCTTGAACCGCAGCCCGATCACCACTTGCGCCGCAAACAAGACCAGCGCGACACGCACCAGGTGATGGAGCGCGACGAACGCGACGTCCGCGCCGACGATGTAAGCAACGAGGTTCAACTCACCCTGGCCGCCAGGCGCGTAACCGAGCAGCAGGCTGACCGCATCGAAGCCCGTCAAGGGCGCCAACACGCTGACGAGCGCTAGCGTCAGGCCCAACAGCGCGACGGAAAAGGCGAGCCCCCACGCCATCGTCGCGCGGAACTCCTGCCAGGTGAGCCCGCGAAACCGTACGCCCAACAGCACGCCCAGCGTGATCTGCGCGAACACCAGCACTTCAACCGGCATTTGCGCTGTGGTGAGGCCGGCCGCGTGGGCCACGCCGCTGACGATCATCGGGCCAACGATGGCTGCCCCGGCCAACCCCAACCGGCCCGCTGCCCAGGCGCCGAAGACGCCCATCGCGATCATTACCACACCATCGATCGCCGGCAGGTCGACCAGGTGCAGCGATGACCCTGCCCGCCCGGCGATTTCGAAGCCGTCGTGCCACTGCAGCCAGAACGGCAACAGGAACACGATCATGACGATCCGCGTGGCCTGAATGAGCGTGACGGTACGCACGTGCGCCCCGACGTCCTGGGCCATCAAAATCATGTCGGTGAGCCCGCCCGGTACGGCGGCAAAAAAGGCGGTGGGCCGGTCGTAGCCGGCGAAGCGGCGGAAATAGAACATGCCGCAAGCCATGATTGCGATCACGTAGGGCACAAGGATCAGCAGCGAGAGGGCCATCGGGGCGAGGCGATCGAGCAGGGCCGGCGTGAACGCGGTGCCGATGGCAACGCCTAGGATCGCGCGCACCGTTTTGCCGAGCGGGCGCGGGGGCGTGATCGTGAAACCAGCGACGGAGAGCACCAATGTGAGCGTGAGCGCGCCCAGGAACCACGGTAACGGCAAGTCGGCGATGTAGAAGCCCAGCGCGCCCAGGGCGCCCAACACCATGGCGATGCCCATTCGCAACGCTGAAGCGAGGGTGAGCGGCTCGCGCGAGGGCGCCCCCTTGGCAGGCGCGCGATCAGCCATGGTAGCCTGCTAGGTTAGAACGCATGCGCGCGCGGGGTGGCGTTGGACGGGACGTCGGCATGGCACCTTCGGTTGTCGCTGTGGGGGTGGCATAGGTGACGTGAAATGCGGAAGGCTGCATCTCGCTGAAGGCCAGCGGGACATCGTCAGCCTGCCGCGGGCCATTATGCGCTCAGGCGTAGCATCGGCGGGCCGCAATGCGCACCCCGCAGCGACACAATTCACCGCTAAGCCGATATGCGGGATGTGATTCGAAGGCGGTGGGCAGACCGGAAGCGGCGTGGGGTGTTTCTCGTCGCCCCCCCCAACGTTGAAGGCCCGCCAACGTTGAAGGAATGAAACGCGCATGGCATCGAAACCACCGCCGTTGCCGCCCCGTGTGCCGCCGCTGCCGCCGCGACAGGAGGGGCCGTATCAGCCGAGCGCGCCGCCTTCGGGCGAGCCCAAGGTCACGCACGGCGGGCGCGCGGCGCCGCTTCAATCACCGGCTGACCCAGGGCACGCTAGCCCAGAGACCTCGCAACAGCAGCCTCCTCGCCCTGAACTCTCGCGCCCGCAGGCCTCGCAACCGCCGTCTTCAAACCCGCAGTCCTCGCCCCCACAGGCCTCGCGCTATGTGCACAGTCGTGGGCGCCATGCCGCGGCAGAGCCGCCGTTCTCCGGTCAGGCCGCCACGCATCGCCCCTCCACACCGCCACCTCCAGCGCCGGGCGGTCCGCCTCCCGCCCCCTTGCGTGATCCATCGCGCGCTTGGGCCACGCGTGCGACCGCTGGCCAGGCGAGTCAGCCCCACGCCGGGAACGCCGCCATGCCTGCCATGCCTGATCAGACCGGTGGTCAGCATGGTGGTCAGCATCCGGTGCCACCTCACGCACAGCCAGGACGACCGCCGACGGCTGGCGGGCCCTACGCGCCGGGCTCACCCGGACCACGTGTGCCGCCAGGGGCGCCGAACTTTGCCGGTGTGCCTCCGGCCGGCCCCGCTCCCGCAGGGGTTTACGATCCGCGGCTCGCCGGGTCGCCGCCGCCGCGACCGCACGCATCGATACAGCCGGGAGCGCAGGGCCATCACGCCCTGCCACCGCAAGCAGGGCCACCGCAAGCAGGGCCACCACAACAAGTAGGGCCGCCGCGAGGTGGACCACAGGCCGGGCCCGCTCGACACGCTCACCCGGGCAGCGAAGCTTACGCCCACCGCATGGCGCCGCCCGGCCCGCCAGGTCCGCCGCCCGGCGCGCCTCCGCCCAGCGCTGCCCCACAACGGACACCACCACTGCACCGTCGCCGCACGTCGATCATCGGCCGCATTGCCCAGGGTGCAGCCCTTGTGCTGGCGCTGTTCATCACAACCGTGGCCGGCCTCGTCGGTTATCTGTGGTGGTCCGACCCGGCTGACCTCGTGCGCGCTCAACTGGCCGCTCAGATCAAAGCCACGACCGGCCGCGAGCTGGTGGTGAAGGGCGAGACGACGCTGTTTTTCTTCCCTTCGACCGGGCTCAAGCTCACCAACGTAACGCTGCGCGCGCCCGATGATCTGCCCCGCACGGCGCCGGCCACGGTCGACGAGATCGATGTGCGCGTGCGCGCCTGGCCGCTGCTCTCGCAGACCGTCATCGTCGACCGCTTGATCCTCCGCCGCCCCAACATCACCGTCGCGCTCGATGAACGCGGCCGCCACGACTGGCTTGTACCGACGGTGGAGCGCGCATCGCCGCCGCGGCCACGCCCGAACGAGGCCACCCGCGGTCAGGCGCCATCGCGCAAGCCGGCAGATGAAGCCCGGCCGAAGTTGCAGACGCTGATCCGCGGGTTGGCCTTCGACAACGTTGAGATCATCGACGCCGACATCCGCGTGATCGATGCGCGCGACGATAGCGACACCGCCCTCAGCCAGCTTTCGATCGCCGCGCAGGCAAGCAACGTCCAGGCCCCGATGGCGTTCGAAGCCTCGCTCCGCTGGCGCGAGGCCAAAGTCGCGTTGAAGGGCGAAGTGATGAACCTCGCACGCCTTATGCTGGGCGAGCCGGTCAACGTCAGCGCCACGCTTCAAACGCCGCATGCTCGAGCGGGCTTGCGCGGGGTTTTCGCGCCAGGCCCGCGCACGTTTAAGGGCACGATGGACGGCTCGATGGCCTCCGCACGCCGTTTCGCCAGCTGGCTTGGCGTCGCCTTGCCCGCGACCACCGGATACGGTGCTGCCGCGTTCAAGGGACGGCTCGAAGCCTCGCCCACAGGAATGACGCTGCGCAGCGCTCAGCTCACGCTGGATGATGCGAAGCTTGATGGCATGCTGGCCCTCGATCTCACCGGGCAGCGCGCCAAACTCACAGCGCAAGGCGCGATGGATGCGCTTGATCTGAACACGTTCGTTCCGCTTGGGGCCACGGACGATGCGTCAGGAGCGACCAAAGCGCAGCGTTCAGCCTCTGCGCCGCGAAGGCGGGCGACCTGGAGCGATGAACCGCTGGCGCTTGGCCACCTGCAGACGATCGATGTTGACGCGACGCTTACGCTTGGCCGCTTCAAGGCGCGCGATCTGGTCGCGTCTAACGTGGCGCTTGCGGTGGCGCTACGCGGGGGGCGGCTGGCCCTCGACCTCACGCGGGCCGATCTCTACGGCGGCAGCGCGCGTGGCGGCCTGGTGCTCGATGGGGGGCGTGCGGTGCCCACGTTGCGGGCGAACGTCATCATCAACGCGGTGCAGGCCCGTCCGCTGTTGAAGGACGCCGCCCAGTTCGACTGGCTTTCGGGACGTGGGCGGATCACGTTTGATGTGCGGGCGAACGCCTTCAGCGTGCAGCGGATCGTTGAGACGCTCGCCGGGCGCGGGCGCTTCGATTTCGATCGCGGTGCCATCGAAGGCTACGACGCGTCCAAGATGTTGCAGCAGGTGGGCCGTGGCCAATTCGGTGCGCTGAGCCGGGTCGAAGGTGCGCGCACACCGTTCGTCAACCTGTCGGGCAGCGTGACGATCGCGCGCGGCGTGATGACCACGCGGGATCTGTTTTTGCGCAGTGCGGCCCTCGATGCGACCGCGACGGGGACGGTGAGCCTGCCGCCGCGCCGCGTTGATCTGGTGTTGCGGCCGAAGATCAAGGCGCAGGCGGGCGATGATCTGACGGGCGCCTTGGCGGGTCTCGATGTGCCGGTGCGCTTCAAGGGGCCTTGGTCAAACGTGCGTCCGAGCCTTGATGGCTCGGTGCGCGTGCGCGATCCCGATAAGCTGATCAACGCGGTCAAGAAGCTGTCGCGCAAGTTCAAAGGCAGGAACCTGAACAAGACGCTCGACCGGTTGTTGGGCGGTAGCAAACAGCGCGGCGGCGATGCCGGACAGGGCGAAGCACCGCGCCGTTCGCCGCAGGATTTGCTCGATCAATTCCTACGCTGAGCCTCGACAGAGCGGCCGGGTGCGAGGGCGGGAGCGGCGCGCTACACGACTGTGTCCATCGGCGTATGGGATTGGCGCCTTGGGCCATGCCACCTGACGCGGATGAACTCTCTCTTTGGCCGTTTGTCTTGCGCCTAGAGCAACGGGCGCAAAGTACGAATCACCGGGCCGAACACTCACGCGTCGCCTTTGCGCCCAAAGTTGCTCTGCACTTAAGATTTAGATCATCTTTGGTCGATTGGTCGGGCTCACCTTGGTGATCCCGATAAATCGCCCGATGATCTAAGGCCATGCCACCCGATACGGATGAACTTAGTAATCGAGGCGGCCGAACAGGTCGTCGAAGCGGACCATCACGTGTTGCTGGTAGGCGTGGCGGACGATCAATTCGCGGTACCAGCGCTCGACATGAGGGACATCGGGGCGCGCGATGTCGATGTTGAAATAGCGATACATGGCTGTGCCGGCCGCGATGTCGGCAAGCGTGATGCGATCGCCCGCGAGAAAGCGGGAGCCGGCGAGCACGTCATCCATCACCGCCATATGCCGGGCGACCGCTGCGACCTTGGCGTTGACCGCCTCCATGTCGCGCTGGTCGATGGGCGTGCGGTAGAACCCCCAGAACACGCCGCGCAGGAAGTCGGGCTGCAACGTCGCTAACGTCCAGTCCATCCACCCCTCAGCCCTGGCCCGCAAGCCGGCATCATCCTGCCAGTAGGGCGCGCGCGCATGGCGGGCGGCGAGGTAGCGCAGGATGGTGTGCGATTCCCAAACGACCCGGCCACCGTCATCAATCACCGGAATGCGACCGTGCGGGTTCATCGCTTTGAACGCGGGCGCATCAAGGCCGCCGGCCGCGCCGCCCACGTCGTGGTGTTCGTGCTCCAGCCCCAGTTCGCCGATGAGCCAGAGGACCTTTTGCACGTTGAACGCGCTACGTCGGCCGTAGACTTTCAGCACGTCGCGTCCTCCAAGCTAGAGTAACGGGCGACCACCTACCATCCGCCCTTAGGCACCCGCGTGAAGCGCGGCATCCGCCAGGGCAACAGCGACTTGATGGTCGCTGAACGCAGCCGCCCCAAGGCCAAGCTCTCGTGCATGGCATGCGCACGCACACCCATCAGACGGGTGGAGGCGAGCGAGCGGCTGTAGAACGGCGTATCTTCGAGCGTACGTAGAATGCGCGCGTCGGCATCATCGCTCTGCATGTGCCTGGCGACCCGCCAGATGGTGGTGCGCGGTAACGTGACGGTGGGTGGCAGTTCGACCGCGCCCACATCACCGTGACGATCGATATTCAAGGCCAGTGCTGCCCGGTGCCCGCCACGCCGTGTGATGTCGTAGAGGATGGCGCCGTTGTCGCCGAGGGTGGCGCGCGACCAGTTCCAGTTTTCAAACCCTTCTTCCAAAGGTTCGCTGCCGAAGTTCTCATCCATATAGCCGGTGCCGCGCCAGGTCAGCCCAGGCTCATCGAGAGACACTTCAACGCGGGCCAACGGGGCCAGCGGCCACCACTGATGACAGCGCGGCCCATCGAGCGCGAACGCATGCAGCGACAGGTTTTGCGGCCGCAAACGCACCGTGCCGCGAATGCGCCCGGGAAGGGGGAAGCTGCGTTCATCGAAGCGGATCGTGACGCCATCGTCGTGCCACTCAAGCGCGCTCGGCCCGATCTGCAGGGTGTGCCGTGTCCGGTACAGCGAATCGCGACCGCGTTCGGTCATGGCCCAACGGTTGCCCCGCCGGTTCCCGGCTTCGCGCGGCCGGTAGATGGCAACGTTCAACGCGCAGTGGTCTTCGGGATCACGGCGCCCTTTGAGCGCGTAATAGGGCGAAAACACCGAGCCGACAAAGCCGATGATGGTGATGCCGTAGGTGCCGCAATCGCTCAGGCCGTCGACGTACCACCAATGGTAGCCGCCCGCCGGTACTGCACGGGCGAACGAAAATCGCTCAGCAGAGACTTTGCGGCTAAGCGGCCGGACAACGCTGCCATGGGAACCCCCGGGCCAGGGTGCACGCTGCCGCCCGCCAGGTAGAGGCCCTCGAAGGAGGTGCGACTCCCGCGGCGTTGGAACGACGAGCGCCAACCGTGGGTCGCGCGCCCGTACAGCGCTCCGCCGGTCGCCGGGAAGCGGTGGTTGAAGTCGGTTGGACTGCTGCGCACCAGGTGTTGAGGGTGTAAGCGGAGGCTCGCTCCACACCGTTTCAGCAGCGTCAAAAGACTCCGTTGGCATCGATCCAATTCCTCTGCGTCGTTCTGGGCGGTATCCCCGTTGGCGGGGGCGTTGATGAGCGCGAAGAGGCGCTCGGGTCCTGCGTGCGGCGCTTCCGCATCGGCGGGGCGGTCGGGCGCATGCACGTAGACGGTGGGGTTCACCGGCGCATGGCCGCGGCGGAAAACGTCATCGAATTCCGCGCGGTAGTCGTCGCTGAAGAAGACCGTGTGGGGGGCTAGGTCCGCGCCTTCAACGTCGCCGATCATGGTCCACGTCATCGCAGACTGGGAGCGCGCCCGCGGGGGGATGGCGAAGGCAGGATCGGCGAGCGCGCGCCCAAGCCGCCCTTGCGCCAGCGCGTTAACGTCGCCGTTGTAGATCACCGCATCAGCCGACAGCCGCTCGCCGGAACGCAGGCGTACGCCGATGACTTTGGTGCCTTGGATTAGGATCTCTTCGACCGGTGCGCCCGTGCGTATGTGCGCACCACGATCCTGCGCGGCTTGTGCCATCGCGGTTGCGAGCCGCTTCATGCCACCTTCGACCAGCCAAACGCCGCAGCTTTCCACATGCGCGATCAGGCTCAAAGTGGCCGGCGCCTGATAGGGTGAAGCCCCACAGTAAGTGGCGTAGCGCCCGAAGAGTTGACGCAGGCGCGGGTCGTGGAATTGGCGCTCAAGGGCGCGCCACAGCGTTTGGAAGGGATGGATGGCGGTCAGGTCCGCCGGCCTGTTGCGCGCGATCCGGTAGACAAGCTGCGGCATGGTTGGCCGGCTGGCCGCCATGTAGGTAGTGTTGAGGGTCTCGAACGTGCGGCGTGCCTGGGCGCAGAAGGCTTGGTAACGCCGGCCCTCGGCAGGGCTCGCGAAGGCGGCGATCGCATCAACGCTGCGCGCTTCGTCGGCGAACAGGTCAAGCGACGCGGGCTTTGTTCCAGGGTGGCCCGCTGGCCCCGTGTTGCCTGCTGCGGCGGGCCAGAAGTGACGGGCAAGAAGGGGCAACCGCGCGAGCTTCAGCGCGGCATCGAGCGATAGACCCGCGCGCTCGAAAAGCTCATCGAACACCCAGCGCATTGTGAAGACGGTCGGTCCGCAATCGATGCCCTCATGGCCCTCAAACGTGACCTGGCGCAGCTTGCCGCCCACTTCATCCGCCGCCTCACAGACGGTAACAGCCTGCCCCTGCCCGGCGAGCTCAAGCGCCGTGGCGAGGCCGCCGATGCCGGCTCCGATGACGATCACCTGGCGCTCGCGTTGCACCCGTCTCCTCCTTATCGGCACGTTCGTCTTTGATCACATCCACGCGGGCCTTGATCGGGACGTCGCACCAACTGTCCATTTGTTTTGACAGCTTTTATGTCACTATATATGGACAGTCGCAGTTGTGAAGGGGTCTTGACGTGGGTTGCTGCCCGACCGCGCAGACTGGCAGAAAAAGCGGAGCCGATCCATCGCCGAGACCGTATCGCGCGCGCACGCTCAAGCCTTGGCCAAGCCTGCGATGACCTCCGAACCAGCTTCAGATCCGAACGCTTCTACGAGCCCGCGCACCCCTGTGACATGGCGCGAACGCTTGTTGCGGGTGCGCGATCGCTGGCTCGCCGACCCGCGTGTGCAGCGTTGGGCGGTGGCCTTGCCCTTCATGCGGCCGATCGCGAACCGCAACGCGCAGGCGCTGTTCAACTTATGCACCGGCTTCGTGCACACCCAGGTTGTCACCGCCTGCGTGGAACTGGGTTTGCTCGATGTCCTCGCGGATGGCCGGCTTACCAGCGAGGCGATCGCGGCGCGGATCGGGCTTGAGCGTGATGCTGCCTTGCGGCTGTTGAAAGCGGCGGCGGCACTTAAGTTGATCGAACGCAGCGGTGCTGACGGTTATCGCCTGTCTGAGCTCGGGGCTGCCATGCGCGGGGCCGCCGGCATCAAGGAGTTGGTGCGCCACAATCAGGTGTACTACCGCGATCTTGCTGATCCGGTGGCGCTGCTAAAGGGCCGCGCGCAGGGCCTCGCGTTGCCGCAGTACTGGCCGTACGCACAAGGGGATGACGGCGTTGCCGCCCTCGAACCCGGCGCCACGACGCCGTACAGCGCGCTCATGGCGGCCACCCAACCGCTGATCGCCGAAGATGTGATCGCGGCGTTCGATTTCTCCAAGCACACGCGTCTTCTCGATATCGGCGGCGGCGATGGCACCTTCGCCCGGACCGTCGCCACGGCCACGCCCGGCTTGCATGTGGGCGTCGCCGATCTGCCGGCTGTGGCGGATTTGGCCGCGGCCGCGTTCGAGCGTGAGGGGCTTGCACAGCGCAGCGCCACCCACGGCATCGACTTCCACCGCGACACGCTGCCTGACGGTTACGACCTGATGACGTTGGTGCGCATCCTGCTCGACCACGACGATGAGACGGTGCGGGCGCTGCTGCGCAACGTGCGCGCGGCGCTGCCGCCGGGCGGCAAACTTTTGATCATCGAAACCATGAGCGGTGCGCGGGGCGCTGAACGCCTGAGCGATGCGTATTTCGGGTTTTATCTGCTCGCCATGGGGCGTGGGCGCACGCGCAGCCTCACCGAGATCAAAGCCCTGCTGCATGAGGCCGGCTTCTCCAACGCCCGGACCATCACCACGCGCCGGAGCCTGATCACCCAAGTGATCGCCGCGCAAGCGTAGTTGTTTTCATACGCCAAGCCCCTGGCTACGGGGACGAATGGCGGAATGTCAGTCAAAGCTGACATCCGGCATGTATATTAATCTTGACAGTCGGTGGCGTCATTTTAAACTGACAGCACGTCTCGCAGGCACCGCCTGCTTCATGATCGCAAGCCCCTCACCATCGCAAGCCCCACGCGCCTCATGGCCGAACGCTTCAAGACCAGGCCCTTGGTCGCCGCTTAGTTTTCCCTCACAAACCCGCTCAGGACCACACCCGTGGATACCCAAGCCATCCTCATTGAAAAGCCCAAGAACCTGCGCATCGCGCGGTTGCCGTTGCACGACGTGACGGCGGGCGATGTGGTGGTGCGGATCGACAAGAGTTCGATCAGCACGGGTACCGAGCGTCTGTTGTGGCGCGGTGAGATGCCTTGGTTCCCCGGCCTCGAATACCCGCTTGTGCCTGGCTACGAAGCGCTCGGCACCGTGTGCGAAACGACGCCGGGTGCTGGCCATGCTTTGGGCGCGCGCGTGTTTGTGCCTGGCGCCAATTGCTACCAGGGTGCTCGCGGCCTCTTCGGCGCTGCCGCCTCACGGGTGGTGACGCCGGGCGCGCGCGTGTTCGAGGTGGCGCCCGCGCTTGGCGATGATGCCTTGCTGCTGGCGCTTGCTGCCACCGCTCAACACGCGCTGGCACCCGCCGTTCTCGGCGACAAAACGTTGATCATCGGCAACGGCGTGGTCGGTCGTTTGCTGGCCCGGCTCATGCTCGCAGCTGGCCACCCGGCTCCTACCGTATGGGAGCGCGAGCCGGCCCGGCGCACCGCGGACGCCGTGCCGCAAAGTGAAGGCGTACCGGCCTACAACGTGATCGCCCCACA
Source organism: Pseudomonadota bacterium (assembly GCA_038522635.1). Taxonomy (GTDB): domain Bacteria; phylum Pseudomonadota; class Alphaproteobacteria; order Rhizobiales; family Hyphomicrobiaceae; genus JBCBJZ01. The sequence continues at coordinate 16,920 of JBCBJZ010000032.1, forward strand.
GGATGATGACGAGCGCGCCTACACCACCATTTTCGATGCCTCCGGCGATGCGACCATTTTGGACCATGTGGTGCCGCACTTGGCGCGCGGTGGCGAGATCGTGCTGACCGGCTTTTACGCGACGCCGCTGAGCCTAACCTTCCCGCCCGCCTTCATGCGTGAAGCCCGCATCCGCATCGCAGCCGAATGGCAGCCCGACGACATGGCCCACGTGCTGGCCGCGCTCGCCAACGGCACCTTCAGCCTGGCCGGCATCATCACACACCGCGCCGCGATCGACGATGCGGCCGCCGCCTATGAGACCGCCTTCAGCGATCCGCGCTGCACAAAGATGATCCTTGAGTGGAGTTCGACCCCATGACCGCAGCCGACGGCAGCCTGTCCCACGACCAGCTCAAATCGATGGACGACTTCCTGCGTGATGAAGCCGCCATCGAGCCGGAAGCGCCCGCAACCGGCCCGGTCACCAAGGAAACGCAGATCATCGCGATCTACGGCAAGGGCGGCATCGGCAAAAGTTTCACGCTGTCCAACCTGTCCTACATGATGGCGCAGCAGGGCAAGAAGACCTTGCTGATCGGCTGCGATCCCAAAAGCGATACGACGTCGCTGCTGTTTGGCGGTCGCGCTTGCCCGACCATCATCGACACGGCGTCCAAGAAGAAAGCGGCCGGCGAAGACGTCTCCATCTCGGACGTTTGCTTCAAGCGCGACGGCGTCTTTGCGATGGAGCTTGGCGGGCCTGAAGTCGGTCGTGGCTGCGGTGGACGTGGTATCATCCACGGCTTCGAAACGCTTGAAAAGCTCGGCTTCCACGACTGGGATTTCGACTACGTCTTGCTCGATTTCCTCGGCGATGTGGTGTGCGGCGGCTTCGGCCTGCCGATCGCGCGTGACATGTGCCAGAAGGTGATCGTGGTCGGCTCAAATGACCTGCAATCGCTGTACGTGGCCAACAACGTTTGTTCAGCCGTGCAGTACTTCCGCAAGCTTGGCGGCAACGTCGGCGTGGCGGGCATGGTCATCAACAAGGATGACGGCACGGGCGAAGCGCAAGCCTTCGCCGACGCGGTGAACATCCCCGTCCTTGCCGCCATCCCCGCCGACGAAGACATCCGCCGCAAAAGTGCCGCCTACCAGATTATCGGCCATCCCGATAACCGCTGGGGTGCGCTCTTCTCAACGCTTGCCGAAAACGTGGCGGCGGCCCCGCCGGTGCACCCCACGCCGCTCGATGGCGACGGGCTGTTGGGGCTGTTCGACGGAAAGGACACCGGCGCCGACGTGGTTCTTCAGCCGGCGACGATCGAAGACATGTGCGCGGCGAGCACGCTCAACAAACCGTCCCTCGAAGTGATCTACGACGAGGTATAAACGATGACAGCGAGCGACGTGTTCCTCCACGATAAGTCTGAGCCGGCCGCCCTGACGTCAGACAGTGGGGCGTCCGAAACCGGGACGTCTGACAGCGAAGTCGTCTACGACGACGCCGGAACCAGCACGCTCGACAGCGCCACCTTGCCGCCCTTAAGCGGCACTGATACCGCGAGCGGCGACGCTTCAAGCAGCGACACAACAAGCCCAGCCGCGGCGACCGCCGGCTCTGCCGCGGCCACGTCAGGTTGCCATGCCGATCCGGGCGTCATGAACAGCGCTGCGCGCAAAGCTGGCAACAGCGATCTGCTCGACCAGTTCGCCGCCGACTACCCCAAGGGTCCGCACGACAAACCGCAAAGCATGTGCCCGGCCTTCGGCTCACTCCGCGTTGGCTTGCGCATGAACCGCACAGCACCGAGGCTGTGCGGCTCGGCATGCTGCGTCTATGGCCTCACGTTCACCTCGCACTTTTACGGCGCGCGGCGCACGGTCGGTTACGTGCCGTTCGATTCAGAGACGCTCGTCACGGGCAAGCTCTTCGAAGACCTGCGCGACGCCGTGCACGAATTGGCCGATCCGGAGCGCTATGACGCGGTGGTGGTCACCAACCTGTGCGTGCCGAGCGCCTCAGGCGTGCCGCTGCGCCTGCTGCCCAAAGTGATCAACGGCGTTCGAATCGTCGGCATCGATGTGCCGGGCTTCGGGGTGCCAACCCACGCCGAAGCCAAGGACGTGCTCGCCGGTGCGATGCTCAAATTCGCACGCGAGGAAGCCGAGCAGGGCCCCGTCGCGCGGCCCGCATCGAAGCCGGCCGCCAGTGCAGGCCCAAGTGCGGGCACCAATGCGCCTGATCAAGCGAACGGCGCACGGCCATCGATCACACTGCTGGGGGAAATGTTCCCCGCAGACCCCGTCACCATTAGCCACCTGCTGGCCCCGCTCGGGCTGCAAGCCGGCCCGGTGGTCCCGACGCGCGAATGGCGTGAACTTTACGCCGCCCTCGACTGCGCGGGCGTCGCCGCGATCCACCCCTTCTATGCAGCGAGCGTGCGCGAATTCGAAGCCGCAGGCCGTCCGATCGTCGGCTCCGCACCCGTCGGCGCAGAAGGCACCGCGCAGTGGCTGCAAGCCGTCGGCGCCATGGCCGGGGTTCCGCAAGCGACCATTGCCGCCGCCATCGATGCAAGCCTGCCCGCCATTAAGGCTGCCCTCGCGGCAAACCCGATCAACGCGCGCATCACCATGTCGGGCTACGAGGGTTCAGAGCTGCTGGTCGCCCGCCTGTTGATCGAAGCAGGCGCCGATGTGCGCTACGTTGGCACTGCCTGCGCCGCCTCGCCATGGTCCGCCGATGATCAAGCATTTCTCGAAGCGCGCGGCGTCCAGGTGCAGTTCCGCGCCTCGCTGGAACAGGACGTTGCAGCCTTCGAAGCCTTCGATCCGGACCTCGTCATCGGCACAACGCCCGTGGTCCAGAAGGCGAAGCAAAAGGCCACGCCCGCGCTCTACTTCACCAACCTCATCTCCGCACGTCCGCTGATGGGCGTGCCAGGTGCCGCCGCCCTCGCGCAGATCATCAACGGTGCGATCGGCTCGGCTGCGCGCGCTGAACGCATGCACGCGTTCTTTGCTGACGTTGGCGCCGGCCCGAATGCGGGCATCTGGGAAGACGTGCCGCAGGACGAGCCGGGCTTCGCCAAGACCTACGCGGCGCGCCTGAAGAAGCAACAGGCCAACGAGGGGGCGGTCGGATGCTGATCCTCGACCACGACCGCGCCGGCGGTTACTGGGGCGCCGTTTACGCCTTCACGGCCATCAAAGGGCTGCAGGTCATCATCGATGGCCCTGTGGGCTGTGAGAACCTGCCGGTCACATCGGTGCTGCATTACACCGACGGGCTGCCGCCGCACGAGCTGCCGATCGTGGTCACGGGGCTCGCCGAAGAGGAACTGGGCCAGACCGGCACCGAGGGTTCGCTGCGCCGCGCCAACGCCACGCTGGACCCATCGCTGCCGAGCGTGGTCCTCACCGGTTCGATCGCAGAGATGATTGGCGGCGGGGTGACGCCTGAAGGCACCAACGTGCAGCGCTTCTTGCCGCGCACGATCGACGAAGACCAATGGCAGAGCGCCAACCGCGCGCTCAAGTGGCTTTGGACCACGTTTGGTGCCAAGGGCAAGAAGATGCCGCGCGCACGTAAGCGGCCGGAAGGGGCACGTCCGCGCGTCAACATCATCGGCCCGATGTACGGCGTCTTCAACATGCCGTCGGATCTCGCCGAGATCAGGCGCCTCGTGGAAGGCATCGGCGCTGAAGTCAACATGGTCTTCCCGCTGACGAGCCACATCGCCAACACCGCGCGGCTCGTCGATGCGGACGTCAACATCTGCATGTACCGCGAGTTCGGCCGCGAGCTGTGCGAAGCGTTGGAGCGGCCCTACCTGCAGGCGCCCATCGGCCTCAACTCGACCACCGCGTTCCTGCGCAAGTTGGGCGAACTGCTCGACCTTGACCCTGAGCCGTTCATCACGCGCGAAAAGCACACCACCATCAAGCCGCTGTGGGATCTATGGCGCTCGGTGACCCAGGATTTCTACGCCACCGCCACCTTCGGCGTTGCCGCCAGTGAAACCTACGCGCGGGGCCTGCGTCACTTCCTCGAAGAGGATCTGGGCTTCCCCTGCACCTTCGCTTTCGCACGCGTGCCCGGCGGCAAAACCGACAACGCGGCGATCCGCGCCGCCGTCCATGACAACCCGCCGCTGATCCTGTTCGGCAGTTACAACGAGCGCATGTACCTCGCCGAGAAGGGCGGCCGCGGCATTTACATTCCCGCATCGTTCCCCGGCACGGCGATCCGCCGGCACACGGGCACACCCTTCATGGGGTATGCGGGCGCGACCTATCTGGTCCAGGAAATCTGCAACGCGCTGTTCGATGCGCTGTTTGAGATCCTGCCGCTGGGCAGCGCGCTCGATGAAGCGCCGGCGACGCCGGCCCCATCCGCGAAAGCGGGTGCCGCCACGCCACACGCCGGCGCGCGCGAAGATGCTGCCCTCGCATGGGATGACGATGCCCGCGCGGCGCTCGAAGCCGCCGTCAACCGAACACCCGTTCTGATCCGCATTTCAACCGCGAAGCACTTGCGCGATGGCGCCGAAGCGGCAGCCCGCACCGCAGGCGAACCGCGCGTGACGCTGAAGCGCTTCAAGCTGAGTTCGAATTTGAAAGAGGAGGTCTGCGCGCCATGAAACATACCGCCGTCGCCGAAGGGGACCTGAAGATGATGAGCGCGGTGGAAGCCGGCCTCATCGCTCGTCAACCCGCCGCGCCACGCCAGCGCCGGCGCCGTGCCGAAGTCCGCGAGTTTCACATCATGCGCGCGGTGCTGTTCGTGCTGTTCCTGGGCGTCGCCGCCCTCACCCGTCTGCTGCCTCGCGCCTGGCGCCCGCTCGGCTCCAGCGCTGATCGTTCGCTGTCGGTGGTGGCCGAAGCCCGGCGCGCGGCCAACGAGGTGACGCCGTACATTTTCATGACGTGAGGGATTAAGCGCACTGCGGCGACCCCTTGGTGGTCCTGCCGTTCGGCCCCTCTCCCGTTGGTGGCCAAGCGCAGCGCTTACCCCTCCGCCCGCTTCAAGAAGGTGGCCCGCTCCCCGCGGCATGCAGCCTTCGTCTCCTGATACCGCCACCCCCGCTCGTGGCGGTCAAACCGATATGCCCCTCCCTTCATCGAGGTGCGCATATGCCTAGCGCGAGGGCTGATCGCGAGACCAGGGTCGTGACCCTGAACTATGGAGAGGAACCATGGATGTAAAGGACCATCCACTTTACGGCACGTCTGGTCTCTCAGACGAACAAGCCAAGGAAGTGCATGGCTACTTCATGCAGTTGACGATGGTTTACGTCGTCATCGCGCTGATCGCCCATGCGCTGATGTGGATCTGGCGTCCGTGGCTGGGCGGCTGATTGAACTGTCATAGGGCTATGATGATCGCCCGCCGACATTCAAACGCAGCCCATCTGTAACGAGAAAGGAACCCGAAATGTATCGTGCATGGCAAATGGTCCATCCGATGCGGGCATTGACGATGTTGTACATCTTCCTTGCTCTGCTCGCTTTCACGATTCACTTCATCCTGCTGAGCACCGAACGCTATAACTGGCTGAAAGACTCCGCAGCGAAAACATCGTCCGTCGTGATCGAAAAAGTCGTCGATCGCGGGTGACGAGCCACCACCGCTCAAGGGGTGGCGCACGCTGCCCCTTGGGCCTCGAGATCGTTTTGGTCACGGCAGGTGACGGGAGGAGATCAACATGGCGATGTTGAATTTCGAAAAGAAGTACCGCGTGAAAGGCGGGACTTTATTGGGTGGTGACCTGTTCGATTTCTGGATCGGTCCCTTTTACGTCGGCTTTTTCGGCGTTCTGACAATCTTCTTTGCCTTGATGGGCACCGCGCTCATCTTCTACGGCGCCTCGCTGGGGCCGACGTGGAATCCTTGGCTGATCAGCATCAACCCGCCGCGCATCGAGCAGGGGCTGGCCCTGGCGCCGATGGCCGAAGGCGGGCTATGGCAGATCATCACGATTTGCGCATCCATTGCGTTTATTTCGTGGGCCCTGCGGGAAGTCGAAATCTGTAACAAGCTTGGCATGGGTTACCATGTGCCGATCGCTTTCGGTTTCGCGATCCTGGCTTATCTGACGCTTGTGTTCTTCCGTCCGCTTTTGATGGGAGCCTGGGGGCATGGTTTCCCCTACGGGATTTTCACCCACCTGAACTGGGTCTCTTACGTCGGATATTCCTACGGGAACTTCCATTATAACCCGGCGCATATGATCGCGATCACGTTCTTCTTTACGACCACGCTGGCGCTGGCGCTGCACGGCGCGCTCATTTTGTCCGCGGTGAACCCCGTGGCCGGTCATAAAGTGCGAACGCCTGATCACGAGAACACGTTCTTTCGCGACACCATCGGGTATTCGATCGGCACGCTCGGCATTCACCGCCTTGGCCTGATCCTGGCTCTGAATGCCGGTTTCTGGAGTGCGGTCTGCATCGTGATCAGCGGCACCTACTGGCAGGAAAGCTGGATCACGTGGTGGGAGCAGTTGATCACGCCGCCGGAGAATTTCTACGTGGCGGCTGAATACTTCGCGAGCAAATAGGATCACGTCATGCCTGAGTATCAAAACATCTTCACCAGGGTGCAGATCCGCGGCGGGGAACCGGAAGCCGGTGTGCCCGTGGACGAGAAGGTCTGGACCCGCGACGGGACGCCTTGGTACGCCTACTGGATGGGCAAACTTGGCGATGCCCAGGTCGGCCCGATGTACATAGGCGGGCTAGGCTTCGCAGCCTTCCTGTTCGGCATCGTCGCCATCATCATCATGGGCCTCAACATGATGGCCCAGGTGAACTGGAACCCGTACGACTTCGTGGTGCGCCTGCCTTGGCTGTCGCTCAACCCGCCCAAGCCTGAATACGGTTTGCAGATCATCCCGCCGCTCGCAGAAGGCGGCTGGTGGTTGATCGCCGGCTTCTTCCTGACGGCGTCGATCCTGCTGTTCTGGGCCCGCACCTACGTCAACGCGCGCCGCCTTAACATGGGGACGCACGTCGCCTGGGCGTTCGCCTCTGCGATCTGGCTCTACCTGGTGCTGGGCTTCATCCGCCCGATCGCCATGGGCTCTTGGAGCGAAGCGGTACCGTTCGGGTTCCTGGCTCACCTGGAGTGGACCAACTACTTCTCGATCTACTACGGCAACCTCTTCTACAACCCCTTCCACGCCCTCTCGATCGTGTTCCTGTACGGCTCAGCGCTGCTGTTTGCCATGCACGGCGCGACCATCCTGGCGGTAAGCCGCTACGGTGGTGATCGCGAGATCGAGCAGATCACCGACCGCGGCACCGCCTCGGAACGCGCCGGCCTGTTCTGGCGGTGGACGATGGGCTTCAACGCCAGCATGGAATCGATCCACCGCTGGGCCTGGTGGTTCGCCGTGCTGTGCACGCTGACCGGCGGCATCGGCATCCTGCTCACCGGAACGGTGGTCCAGGACTGGAGCGCATGGGCCGCCACGCACGGCTTCTTCGCCGACGACACCCATTACGTGCCGGAGAACTGACCCGCGGCAGTGGGCACGTGGCCGAAGCGATCGTGAGTTTACCGCCTCCCGACACGCTTCGGCCGAACTCTCTCACGTTAGAGCAACGGGCGCAAAGTGCGAATCGCTGGGTCAAACACGCCGGCCCGATCGATCGCCCGCTGATCAAGAGTCGGTTCGCTTCAGCTTGAAGCGGAACCGACATCTAAGCTTTTGTTTTGCCCTTCATCTTTCGCCTTAGGTGATTCCACCTGAAGCGGATGAGCTCTAGGCGCCGCGCGCCAAACGTGTTGATGGGGCAACGCTGCGCAACCGACGCGAACGGGCGCATGCGCTCGCCCTTCGCGCAGCGTCGGCTTTCAGGCAAAGTCCGACTGGATTGCGGAACTTGAAGCATTGCCGGACCGGTCGTGCGGCCAAACCGGACGACCGGACCGAACCGGGGCATAGCCAGTTCGCGGCTGACCACAGTCCTTCGGCTCAGCCAAGTTCGCACCTGAGCTGGCGCGTGAACGTGAAAGCCGCCGGCCGACGTCAGGCAGCTTCGCTGCGATGCTCGGGTGCGGTGCTCTCGGCTGCTGTGCTCTCCGTAGTGCACTGGCCCGCACGCTCACGCCGCCCGGCTTCTCGGCGGTCGGCCGCTTGAGCTCAATGATCCCGCGCTGCTCAGCACAAGATCCAGCGCGTCAGGCAAATCGTGGCTTCCGGAAGGTCGTGACAACGGAAGCCCCATCGCGGAGATGACCAATGCGGACCGAAACACTCGCCACCTTGGCGCGCATGACCGAAAATCTGCCCTCGCTCGCGACCCTCGCCGGCGAGCCAATCCCCGGCGCAGAACCCAACATGTGGTTCCTGATGGCGCTGCTTTACCTGGCACTCGGGGTGATGGTGGCAGCTGGAACGCTCGTCGCCGGCGGCAATTGGCACGGCTGCTCGCCAGAGCGGCGCGCCTGGGCCGGCCGCCATCAGGCGCACGGCATGACGTTTGCCGCGCTCTTCATGTTGCTGGGCCTCGTGCTGCTCGCGGTTGCGCATCTGCGCACCGTCGGCATGGGGCCGACCGTGGTGCTGCTGCTCGGCGGGATCGTCGTTTTGCTGACGGCCTACGCGCTGTCAGGTGGCGTCTTCGAAGGCGATGCAAGCCCTGACCAGGCCGCCGCCGCCTCAGAGCCGGTGCGCGCGTCAACTTACACAGCAGAACCAACACTGGTAAGCGCCGCCCCCCAACATCGGATCGCCAATGCCGGTGCTGGCATCGGGGCGGGCGATCGTTACGCGCCAGCGTCAGCGCCCACACTGGCCCTTTGCTGGCTGTAGGAAGGGCTGCCGGTTGGTTGAAGCTTGGCCGAGGTTGGGAAGCCGCTCTACCTTCATCGCCGTTTTCGACGCGTGATCAAAGGGCATAACGATGGTCACCACCTTCAAGCTGCTCATCATCGCCCACATCGTCACGGGCACCACCGGGCTGCTCGCCATGTGGGTGCCCGTTCTCACGCGCAAAGGCAGCCCCAACCACAAGCTGTGGGGCCGGGTGTTCGTCTACGCGATGGTGGCCACCGGCACGATCGCGGTGGGCATCTCGATCTGCTCGTTGATCGCGCCACTCGCAACGCATCCCTTCTCGCAGGATGCGCCGCTGATCCGCGGCCTGTTCGGTTGGATGATGATGTATCTGGGCGTGCTGACGGTGGCGCTTGCCTGGCACAGCTTCGTTACTGTTCGCCATAAGCGCGACCAACGCGCCCAGGCAACGCCGCTCAATTACGCGCTGCAGGCGGCCATGGGCATCAGCGCGCTCGCCTGCGCCGGTTATGGCATCGCGATCGGCCAGGTCTTGATGGTGGCGGTAGCGGTGCCGGGCACGGTTGCCGCCATCCTCAACAGCCACTACCTGGCGCAACGCGATCCCCTTCCCGATGAATGGCTGGTCCAGCATTTTCGCTGTGGGATCGGCGCTGGCATCTC